>JBMNTV010000027.1:0-24206 GCA_050945915.1 Christensenellales bacterium | reverse complement strand
AGCCGGGATCACCGCGCCGATCATCGTCCTGGGCAACAATCTTCCGGACGCTGTGGAAGCCATCGTAACCTACGACCTGCAGCCCGCCGTCTGCGAACAGTCCCTGGCAAAAGCGCTGGATGCAGAGGCGAAAAAACAGGGCAAGTGGGTATTGGTGCATCTCAAAGTGGACACCGGCATGGGCAGGATCGGCATACGGAACGAACGCGAGCTGGACCGCATGGCTGATTGCCTGCATGGATGCACCTCGTTAGAGGTACACGGGCTGTTTACCCACTTCGCCAGTTCGGACGGCGCGGACAAGGGCTATGCCCATGAACAGTTCGAAAGGTTCGAGGCGTTTCACAGGCGACTCAAGGGTCATGGCTTCAGCCCGCTGCTGCACGCCGCCAACAGCGCGGCCATCGCGGACCTTCCCGAAACCCACCTGGACATGGTGCGCGCCGGCATCATGATGTATGGCTATTATCCTTCACGCAATGTCCACAGGGACATTCCTTTGGAACCGGTCATGTCCGTGCGCACCCAGGTGGGTTTCGTCAAGACTGTGCCCGCGGGCGAGACGATCAGCTATGACCGCACCTATACCACCTGGCGGCCCACGGTGGTGGCGACATTGAATATCGGCTATGGCGACGGCTATAAGCGCGCGCTCTCCGGCAAGGGCGCGGTGCTGATCAAAGGCAGGCGCGCGCCCATCCTCGGCAGGGTCTGCATGGATCAGGTGATGGTGGACGTGACGGAAATCCCCGGCGTGGTCGCGGGGGACGAGGCCGTTCTTCTGGGCAGTATGGGCGCAGAGCGCATCGACGCGGACGAAATGGCGGAATGGGCAAACACCATCAGCTATGAAGTGCTGCTGTCCTTCAGCGCCAGGGTGCCCAGGGTTTACATCGAATCGTGAACGACTTTTCGGAATCCCGAAAAGAAGGATATTATGGTTTTGATTGTTGACGGATCGGCATGAACATACAATATATTGTATTTCAAGCTATTTAATATGGCGCATCCGCTTGTATTGAAACGCCGTGGTGTGTTACAATACTGACATGAGAATCATCAGCGGAACAGCCCGGGGCAGGCGTATCGACACCCCGGAGGGCAGAAATACCCGCCCGACGCTGGACAGGGTCAAGGAAGCCCTGTTCGGCAGCATCCAGTTCGATATTCCGCATTCCAGGGTGTTGGATTTGTTTGCAGGATCCGGCAGTTTGGGCCTTGAGGCGCTGAGCCGCGGGGCAAAGCAAGCCGTTTTTAACGACAGTGCCGCGGAATGTGTCCGCATCATCCAAAATAACGTAGAAAAGCTGGGCTTTGTGGATCGGTCGGTCATCATGCAAAGGGATTATGCATCCTGCCTGTCCTTTTTGGCGGGCAAGCGACCCTTTGACTTTATCTTCATCGATCCGCCCTATCAAAAGGACCTGGCCAAGAATGCGGTGGAGCAGATTTTCGCCCTGGGCCTTTTGGCAAAGGGCGGTCGCATCGTCGTCGAGAGGGATGCAAAAGTCGATTCCGCCTATTGCGGCACGCTGCTCTCCGTCCGGAAATACGGCGATACAGAGCTTGTTTTTCTTACGAATCCTGAAAGCGAGTAACAATTGATGTCCCATTCAGTCTGCGTGTATCCTGGAACTTTTGACCCTTTTACCATGGGGCATTTGGATATACTCTGCCGCGCTGCAAAGATCTTTGAGCATGTGACGGTGGGGATTTTGAACAATATCAAGAAGACCCCGATGTTTTCTATTGAGGAACGGATTTTCCTGATCGAAAAAGCCGCCAAAGGGGCGGGGATTGAGAATTTTTCGGTCATGAGTTTTGATGGACTTCTGGTGGATTTCTGCCGCGAGCAGGGAGCCGGGGTGATCATCCGCGGGCTGCGTGCCGTTTCGGACTATGAATACGAGCTGCAAATCGCGGCGATGAACCGGAGACTCGCGCCGGAGGTGGAGACCCTCTGTATGATGACGGACGCGAAATACGCCTACCTCAGCTCTTCCATCGTGCGCGAGATAGGGAGCTTCGGCGGGAACCTCAAGGGCATGATCCCGCCCGAGACGGAGGATTACATCTCAGAAAGGCTGCTGAAGAAATGAGCACGAAAATACTTGACCTTCTGGCCCAGTTGGAGACCGCCATTGACGAAAGCCCGCGGCCGCGCATCAGCGCCGGGGCAAAGCGCATCGTGGATATGGACACCCTGGCGGATATCTTTTCCGATCTTCGCGTCTCGATTCCGGACGAGATCCGTTGGGCCCAGGCTGTCCTTGCCGAGCGGGACGAAACCATCGCTGCTGCGCGCAAAGAAGCGGAAGAAATCGTCCGGGAAGCCAAGGAGCAGCGCGAAAAACTGATTGACGGGGCGAGTATTTCCGCCGAGGCAGAGCTTCGCGCCAAAGAAATGATCTACCGCGCAAAGAACAACGCCGAGATCATCACCAAAGGCGCGCGGGATTACACGGATGATATCCTCTACGATCTCCAGCGTTATCTTCGCGAGTACATCGACATCATCGAAAAGAACAGGGAAGAGCTTCACAGGGCCTATGACCCGGAGGAGTCCGCCCCGGCCCCCGAAGATGCGGAGTTTCCCGACGAAACCGAGGCAGAAGGAGAAGAGGAGTAATCATTCTTTCGTTACTCAGATATTTCGACAAGAAAAGAACGGCAAAGTCCGTTCTTTTTTTCAGATTGGTGAAAGATGAAAAGGCAACCTGCCCGGTGGAGGAGTGTCGGCTGGGTAGGACGGGGAAGGCGAACGCGCAAGGAGACATCGTGCCGAAGGATTCCGTGCCGCGGGAGCCGTTGCCGCAAAGGCGATTGGATATTGCCGGATTGCGGAAATCGTCAAGAAAAATGCCGTTGTTTTGGTTTGCGCCCCCGCAACGGTCTATCCGCCGGCGAGCAGCAGCGTTGCGCCGGCAGCCACAGCGCTCTGGATGAGCTTGTATCCCCAGTATCTCGTCGGACGGACGGGAAGAAAGAACAGGGTCTGAAGCAGGATGGAGCATCCGCCAAAAGCCGCAAAAAATGAACAGAAGGCCGCTTTTACAGGCAGCGACAGCCCGGGAAGAGCCGAGACGGCGGCGGCGCCGGTGGTCTTTTCAAAAAAGCCGGAAACCACCGCCTCGACGAGTTTCGGGTCCAAACCGAGGGCGGAAAACGTCCCGCAAAAGGCAGAAAGCATACCGCTGACCCGCAGCGCCGCAATAATCACGGAAAAAAGCATGATCGCGCCGCATACCCTTAACATGGCGAGCATTCCCTCCGCCACTGCGCTCAACAGGGTTCGAACGAGGGCGAACTCCTTGGTCGGCGCGGGAACGGTTTTGCTTGCCGGGGTTTTATCGCCCCGAAACAGTGCGCCAATAAGCAGCACGGCGAGCGCCCCGATCCAATGGGAGACCATGATGACCACGCCCAGGGAAGGGCTTTTCAAAATCGTGGCGGCCAGCGTGCCGGACAGGAACATCGGTCCGGCCAGATTACAGGCGGCGCAAAGCCGTTCGGCTGTCGGAAGGTCGATTTCGTTCCTGTCGTAAAGCTCCGCCGTCAGTTTTGCGCCGACGGGATAGCCGGAAACAGCCCCCAGAATCACCAGCGGCCCGGCTTCGCCCGGAAGCCCCAGTTTTCTCATCCCCGGGGAGATGAGACCACCGAGCTTCGCCGGCAGGCCGGAAGCGGTCAGCACCGAAGCAAGCACAAAGCTGGGGAAAAGGGCGGGAAGTAATCCGTGGACGAACAGCGAGAAGCTGTCCCTGGCAGCTGTGAGCACCGATTCCGGATGCAAAAGGCATAATACGATGCACAGCGCCGCGCAAACGCCGGACAAGACCGGCACTGCTCGCTTCATTCGGGCCTCCCTTCGGTCGGGCGGGATGACATAAGCACTCTTCCTGTGATATAATATATCGGTTTTTTTAGAAACATGACCGGAATCGCAGATTCCGCACCGATTGGGAAAGGACGTTTCGACCCGCAGGAAGGGCAATCACAAGTACGAAAGGCGAAGGCTATTGAGTAAAACGGTGAAAATCCCCGCGCTCATCTTGGCGCTGTTCCTCGTGCTCGCGGGGTGCACAACGATCCAAAAGCAGACCTTTTCCTTTGCGATGGGGCCAAAGGGCAGCGATTTTTACGCTTTGGGCGAAGGCATCTGTGCCGATCTGACCGCGGGAATCTCCAGCGCGCGCTTTAACCCGGCGGAATCCGGGGGAAGCGCGGACAACGCCGGCCTGCTCGCGGAGGGTTCCGCGCAGATCGCCCTGATGACCGCGGATATGGCGGCGGCGGCCTGGGAAAAGAATCCGGAGCTTCGCGCCATCGCGCCCCTTTTTAAGCAGGCTCTCCATATCGTTGCCACTGGCACCTCCGGCATTCGCTCCCTGTTTGATCTGAAGGCAAGAAGGGTAAGCCTGGGAACGGAGGGTTCCGGCACCGCCCATTTGGCGGAAAAGGTCGTCGCTTCTGCCAATTTAGAACTTCGGGACATTCAAAGGCAGTATCTCGAGCCGCAAGAAGCCTTTGAGCAGATGAAAAACGGCAAGCTGGACGCCTGTTTCGTCCTTGCGGCGCCGGGCAGCGTTTCCATCGCCGAGCTTGCCCGGGAGCTGGACATCGTCATCGTCCCGCTGAGCGAAGAAGCGATTCGCGCGCTGACGGAGGACGACGCGTTTTCGGATGGCTGGATCCCGGCGGGATGCTACAAAAACCAGGATGAGGGGGCGGATTCCGTCTTTGTGGACGTCGTGGTCGTCTGCACGTCGGATCTGCCGGAAAGCGTGGCGAAGGCGATGGTTTCGGTCTTTGACGAAAAAGCCGAAGAAACGCTGAAAAGGAGCGGGATCGTCGCAGACCGCATGGGAGAGATCAAAGGTGTTCCCCTTCATGAGGGGCTGGAGTCAAAAAAGCATGACTGATCCGATCAAAAAACGAAAAACCCTGGGCCTTGCCCTGGGCGCGGGCAGCGCCAAGGGCTTTGCCCATATCGGCTTTTTGCAGGTACTGGAGGAGGAGGGCATCCCCGTCGATTATGTCTGCGGTTCCAGCATGGGTGCGGTGGTGGGCGCGATTTATTGCTGCGGCACCGACCTTCGGATCGCCGGCCAGATGATACCCAGGCTCAACGAAAAGGACCTGTTTGATTTCCGCCTCCCGCGAAAGGGCGGTTTTATCAAAGGCGAGAAGTTTCAGGCGCTGGTCAAGCTGCTCACCAAGAACAAATCCTTCGATGAAACGCTGATCCCCTTCACCTGCGTGGCGGTGGACCTTTATACCGGAAAGCTGGTCGTGCTTTCGGAAGGGAAGCTCCACGAGGGTACCCGGGGGAGCTATGCCCTGCCCGGGGTGTTTGAACCGTATCCCCTGAACGGAATGCTGCTGACGGACGGCGGCGTGATCTCCCGCGTCCCCTGCGACGTGGTGCGGCAAATGGGGGCGGATGTCGTCGTCGGGGTGGATGTGGGCTACCGCGGCCACGAGGACGGGAAGTATCCCCTCCGCATGAGCCGGAATTTTGACTATATGTACGCCTGCATGCGCATCATGCAGTGGGAGCTTGCGCGGTTGAAGGAAGGCGCTGCGGACTTGATTGTCGCGCCCTATGTGTGGGACCTGGATTCAAACTCCACTGCGGACGCCGTGGAGATCATCGAGCGCGGCAGGGCTGCGGCGAAAGAAGCGCTTCCCAGGATTCGGGAGCTGATCTATGGCGAATGACAGATACGCCCCTGTGTTGCTGCTGAACATGTGCATGGTGCGAAACGGGGACAAGGTCCTAGTGTTGGACAAGGTGGGGTCGAAATGGGACGGACTGACCTTCCCCGGCGGCCACGTGGAACCGGGGGAGAGCCTCGTTATGGCAGCGATCCGGGAGGTTCAGGAGGAAACCGGCTTAACCGTCAGCCGCCTGAAGCTCCGGGGCACCGTTCACTGGTTCAACAAAGAGGATGGCAGCCGCTGGATCATCTTTTTGTATGAAGCCTGCGCTTTTTCGGGCGAACTGCACGGCGGAAGCAGGGAAGGCCGGGTGTTTTGGATGGAGATGGAAGATTTTCTGAAGGCCGAGCTTGCGCCAAACATGCGGGATTATATGAAGATCTTCCTGGGGGAATGCGCGGAAGCATATGGCGAATACTATCGTTCGTCCATCGAAGATTTCGGGTTCTATTGATCAAATCAAGCAAAAAGCCGGGGCATTCCCCGGCTTTTCGTTGTTGTTTGGTCTGCTGTCAGATCTTTTTGAAGATCAGCTTGCCATCCGAAAGGTCCCCGGTGACCTTGTCTCCGATGGCGATGGTCTTTTTGAGGATTTCTTCCGAAAGGCTGTCTTCCACCTTTTGCTGGATCGCCCTTCTGAGCGGCCTTGCGCCGTATTCGGGATCAAAGCCTTCCTTTGCAAGGAAGTCCAGAGCGGCGTCGGTCATGGTCAGCTCGATTCCGCGTTCCGCCAACCGCTTCTTGACGGCATGCATCATCAGTTCGACGATCTGCCGCGTATCCTCCTCGTTCAGGGGGCTGAAGACGACGATGTCGTCCACCCTGTTCAGGAATTCCGGACGGAACACCCGCTTGAGTTCCGAGAGCATATTCTCCTTGACGCGCTCGAAGTCCACCACGCTCCTGCTGGTGTCGAACCCCACCCGGGCGGACTTGATGGTCCTTGCGCCGACGTTGCTGGTCATGATCAGGATGGTGTTCCTAAAGTCCACGGTGCGCCCCTGGGAATCGGTCAGGCGCCCGTCGTCCAGGATCTGGAGCAACATGTTGAACACGTCCGGATGGGCTTTTTCGATCTCGTCAAACAGCACGACGGAGTAGGGTTTCCGGCGGATTTTTTCCGTCAGCTGGCCGCCCTCGTCGTAACCCACGTATCCCGGGGGCGAGCCGATGAGTTTGGCGACGGAGTGCGGCTCCATATATTCGGACATATCCAGCCGGATCATGGCGTCCTCGCTGCCGAACATGGCTTCCGCCAGGGCTTTGCTCAGCTCCGTCTTGCCCACGCCGGTGGGGCCCAGGAAAATGTATGACCCGATGGGCCGCTTGGGGTCCTTGAGTCCCGCCCGGGCGCGGCGGATGGCTGCGGAAATGGAGTTCACCGCCTCGTCCTGGCCGACGACCCGCTGGTGCAGGATCTCCTCCAGCTTGAGCAGGCGGGCGCTCTCATCCTCGGTCATCTGCTCGACGGGGATGTTCGTCCAGGAGGAGACGACATGGGCGATGTCCTCCTCGGTGACCACTGCCGTTGCGCTGTTCTTGCTGGCTTCCCACTCGCTGCGCAGCCTCTCGATCTCGGCCTTGATCTTGGGCTCCTCGTCCCGCAGTTGCGCGGCGCGCTCAAACTGCTGGTTTTTGACGGCCTCTTCCTTTTCCTTGCCGATGCTGGCCAGCTTTTCCTCCAGAGCCTTGACGTCCGGCGGGGCGACAAAGGAGCGGATACGCACCCGGGATGCCGCCTCGTCCATCAGGTCGACGGCCTTGTCCGGCAGGAAGCGGTCGGAGATGTAGCGGTCCGAGAGGTTGACCGCGGCTTTGATCGCCTCGTTGGTGATGCGGACCTTGTGGTGCGCCTCGTAACGGTCCCTGAGGCCCAGGAGAATCTGCTCCGATTCTTCCTTGGTGGGTTCGCCGATGGTGACGGGCTGGAACCTGCGCTCCAGCGCCGCGTCCTTCTCGACGTACTTGCGGTACTCGTTCAGCGTGGTGGCGCCGATGATCTGCATCTCTCCTCTGGCGAGCATGGGTTTGAGGATGTTCGCGGCGTCGATGGCGCCTTCGGAAGCGCCCGCGCCCACGATGGTGTGCAGTTCGTCGATGAAGAGGATGACGTTTTTTGCTTTTTTGACTTCTTCCAGAGCTCTTTTGATGCGCTCTTCGAACTCGCCGCGGTATTTCGCGCCGGCGAGCATGCCCACAAGGTCCACAGCCACCAGGCGCTTGTCCTTCAGCGTCTCGGGGATGTTGCCCTCCACGATGCGCTGGGCCAGCCCTTCCACGACGGCGCTCTTGCCCACGCCGGGGTCTCCCACCAGCACGGGGTTGTTCTTCGTGCGGCGGGAGAGGATCTGCACGATGCGCTCGATCTCGGTGCTCCTGCCGATCACCGGGTCGAGTTCGCCGTCCCTGGCCGCAGCGGTAAAATCGCGGGAATACTGGTCTAAAGTGGGGGTGTTGGTGGGCGTTCTTTGGCGGGACGCGCCGTGTTGCCAGGCTCCGCCGACAAGCTGGGCCAGCAGGGCGTTGGGATCGACGCCGATGTCCCGAAGGATCTTGTCGGCAACGCCTTCCTGCTCCTTCAAAAGGGCGATGAGCAGGTGCTCTGTACCCACATAGCCCGACCCCATGACCTTGGATTCCTGCATGCTGCTGGCGATGATGCGTTTGACCCTCGGGGTGTAGTCAAACACCGGCGCGTTCTCCATCACGCCGCCCCGGTTGAGCCGGGCGAGGATGGCGTTTTGGTCCACGCCTGCCGCCCGCAGGACTTTTGACGCTGCGCTCTCGCCGTCCCCTTCCAGGACAAAGGCAAGGAGCAGGTGTTCCGTGCCGACGTAATTGTTGCCGAGTTGGCGGGCGGTCTGCTGGGCGATCATGAGGGCGCGCTGGGCGCCTTCTGTGAATCTGTTGTTGGTTTCCATGGATTGATCACCTCGATCTCATTAAACTATAAAACTTTTTTACTAAAATACGTTGCAGTTCTTCAGGGCGACGCGCACCATCTTCGCCCGGGCTTCGTCCCTCTGTTCCGGGGTGGACGCGCCGGACAGGGTTGTCGCAACGCTGGCGGGCTGGCACAATGTGGTCAGCTTTTCCAGGTCCGCGGCGGTTACCCCTTCGAACAAGCCCAGGGAAAGGGCGAGCTTGACGTCCGAAAGGCGCTGCATCATCTCCTCTATGGAGAGACGGCGGGCATATTTTAGGATGCCCAGACTGCGGTGCAACCTGTCCGTCAACTGGCCGTTATCCCCCTTCAGCAGGGCTTCCCGGGCGGAACGTTCCTTTTTGATGATGCCGCGCACCACCTCGGAAAGATTCCCGATGATTTCTTCTTCCGAAAGGCCCAATGTTACCTGGTTGGAAATCTGGACCATATCGCCGTCTGCCCGGGTGCCTTCGCCGTAATAACCTCGCAGGGTGTATCCGAACTTGCCGACGGTCTCAATCAGGCTTTGGATGGAGCCGGTCATTGCCATCGCCGGGAGGTGCAGCATGACGGAAGCGCGCATGCCCGTTCCCACATTGGTGGGGCAGGCGGTGAGGTATCCCAACTCCGGATCAAAGGCATACCCGTCGGCGGAGAGCATCGCGTCCACCGAGCGGCTGAGGTTATCCGCTTCCTCCAGCCGAAGTCCGGGCAGCACGCACTGCACGCGGAGATGATCCTCCTCGCCGGCCATGATGGAAATCGTCTCGGATTTGGACAGAAGCAGCATACCGTCCGGCCGGTCGATCAGCTCCCTGCTGGCAAGGTGGCGCTCCACCAGCACCTGCCGTTCCGTGGGGGAGAGGGAAGCCATGTCCAGCCGGGTGAACTCCTTTTTGCCCAGCCGTGCGACGATCCGTTCGTTGAGCTTTTTGAACTGCAGACGGGTCATATTCGCCGGGAAGGGCAGGTCGGTATAGTTCCGCGCAAGGCGGACCCTGGTGGAAACCGCAATGTCCGAATCGATCAACACAGACATGGATCAACCCTCCTTCTGCGCGGGATTGCACGGATTCTGTCCATTTCCTGCGGCGAGGGACTTAAGCTTATCCCGGATCACCGCCGCGCGCTCGTATTCTTCTGCGGCTACGGCTTCGGCCAGCGCTGCCCGGAGCCTTGCTTCGAGGGGATTTTCCGGATGTTCGGGCGCCGCCTCCAGAGGTTTGCTGAGTTTGGGGGCCTCGTAGCCCATCGGGGACCGGCCGCTGTGCCGCGTGCGGTTTTGCACCCTGCCGATGATGGGCATGATTTCGCTTCGAAGGTTGCGATAACATGCCGGACAGCCCAGCAGCCCGGTGCGCGTGATGTCGTACAGCGTGGTTCCGCAGGACATGCAGCGTGCGGACGCTTCCGGGTTCTTAAAAGCAAAAGCGGTGGGGAAAACGTCCCCCCAGGAAAAGGTCATAAAACTGTCTGTTCCCAGCTTTTTGGCACATTCCTGGCAGATATGGCGCTCCCTCTTTTCGCCGTTGATGATGGAAACAAAATGGACGGCGGCGTTTTGGCGTTTGCATTCGTCGCAGAACATCGTATCACCTCGCCTTGGTTCAAAAGTCGTTCCTAATTGTTGTTCGGGTCGCTTTGAGTCATAGCCTGGATCAGGCCCATCAGCATTTTTTGCAGCGTTTCCGCCCGGAAGCGATCCCTTTGCGCCGCCGGGACCGCGGGGTGGTCGCCCATGGCAGAAAGGAGCAGGGCGGCCTCCCGTTCGGTAACGGCGTCTTCTGCGCGGAGCCTGGAGATAATGGCCCTTGCCCGGTTCAGGGAAAGGGTTTTGCCGATCCCGCCGGTGACAAGATGGCGCAGAAGGTCGTCCTCAGTCAGCACGATCCTGGCGATGGTGATGTGCCCGCCGCCTCCCCGCTTGCTGGTGATGATGTAGCCATGCTCCGGGGAAAAACGGGTGGAAAGCACATAGTTGATCTGGGAAGGAGCGCAGCCAAAGTACTGGGCAAGCTCGTTGCGCTGAAGCTCGATGTTGTTTGCCTCGGACAGCAGTTCAACGATAAAACGCTCGATCGCATCGCTCAGTGCGGACAATCACATCGCCTCCTGGTTTGTTTTACTTTGACTATCTTTGACCTTCCACTCAATTATAGCATAGTATGTCAGCTCTGCAATACCTTTTTCAAAAATTTTTTGTCGTAAACCAGGGATTATCTTCCATTGGTAAGTTATGGCCAAAAAACAGCCCCAACGATGTTGCGGGTATGATATAATGCATTCTGAAAAGGGTCCGCGAATGCAAGCGGCCTAACATGAACACAAGGAGGCAGCCATGCGGATACGCAAAGCCGTCATCCCAGCGGCCGGTCTGGGCACGCGCTTTTTGCCGGCGACGAAAGCACAGGCCAAGGAAATGCTACCCATCGTGGACAAGCCCGCCATCCAGTTTATCGTGGAAGAAGCTGTGGCCTCGGGCGTGGATACGATCATCATCATAACGGGACGCACCAAAAAATCCATCGAGGACCATTTTGATCGTTCGGTGGAACTGGAACAGGAGCTTTATCGCAACGGCCAGACCGAGCTGCTGGAATCCGTTCGGGCGATCGCGAACCTTGCCGACATCTATTACATCAGGCAGCAGCAGCCTTTAGGCCTCGGCCACGCGGTGTACTGCGCCAATCATTTCATCGGCAACGAGCCCTTTGCGGTGCTTTTGGGGGATGACATCGTCTATAACCCCAAAAAGCCCGCCCTGCGCCAGCTGATCGAGGTGTATGCCAATACGGGCTCGTCGGTGCTGGGCGTGCAGACCGTGCCGGATGCGCTGGTCAGCCGTTACGGGATCGTCGACCCTGCGGGACCGTTCACAGGGAACTTCTGCAAGGTCAGGGATCTGGTGGAAAAGCCCTCGCTGGACGTTGCGCCTTCCAACATCGCGATCCTGGGGCGTTACATCATTACCCCGGAAATTTTCTCCATCCTGAAGAACGCCCAGCCTGGCGTCAAGGGCGAGATCCAGCTGACGGACGCTTTAAGGGCGCTTTTGACCACCCAGAACATCTACGCCTGCCGTTTTGAGGGCACCCGCTACGACGTCGGTGACAAGCTCGGCTATCTCGCCGCAACCGTGGAGTACGCCCTGCGCCACGAAACGCTTTCGCCGTCTTTTGCGCGCTACCTCGCCGCCGTTTCACTGGACAAGAACCTGCCGGTGCACGACGCGATCTCGGCAGAGCTGAAAAGAAGGAAGAATCTGCAGGAGACTCGGGAATGAACACGCTTTTCACCAATGCACACATCCTTGTCGCTACGGGGGAAGTGATTTCCGGTTGCCTCGGCGTGGTGGACAAATTGATCGCCTTCACGGGAGATGTTCCGGAAGGCTTTTTGGCGCATCGGGTGATTGATTGTGACGGCGACCTGTTGATGCCCGGGCTGGTCAACGCCCATACCCACCTGGCGATGACCCTTTTCCGCAACGCGGCGGACGATATGGAGCTTTCCGCCTGGCTGAGGGAGCGGATCTGGCCGCTGGAGGACAAGCTCACCCCGGAGGACGCATACTGGGGAACCATGCTGGCGGCGGCAGAGTGCATCCGGGGGGGCTGCACCTGCGTCAACGATATGTATTTCTTCATGGACCAGACTGCCCGGGCCATCGCGGATTCCGGCCTGCGCGCCCTGCTCGGCCAGGGGATCGTGACCGGGAACGACGACGGCAAATCCCGCCTGGCCCTGGCACAATCCCTGTTTGAGGAGTATGACAATGCCGAGGACGGCAGGATCCGAATCGCCATCACCCCCCACGCGGAATACACCTGCAACAGCGCAACCCTGGCGGCGGCGGGGGATTTGGCGGCAAAGCTGAATGCCCGGCTGCACCTGCATTTGAGCGAAACCTTCCAGGAGCATGAGGAATGCAAGCTCCGCCACGGGCTGACCCCAGCTGCGCACTTCGCGTCCCTCGGCATGCTGCACGATAAGACGCTGCTGGCCCACTGCGTGCATATCGACGAGGACGACGCCGCCCTGATCGGCGCGGCCAAGGCCCATGTTCTGCATTGCCCGCAGAGCAACCTCAAGCTGGGCAGCGGCATCGCCCCTGTGCCCACCATGCTGGCCCACAGGATCAACGTCTCCTTGGGGACGGACGGCGCGGCCAGCAACAACAATCTGGATATGTTCGAGGAACTGCGCCTCGCTGCGACGCTGCACAAGGGGATCACCGGGAATGCGACCGATATCACCGCAAAGCAGGCCCTGTCCATGGCCACCGTCAACGGGGCTTATGCTCTGGGCTTCAACGCCGGAAGGTTGTCCAAAGGGGCCCTGGCGGACATTATCCGCATCGATACAAAGGTTCCCAACATGATGCCGGCGAACGATCTCCGTTCCGCTGCCGTCTATTCCGTTTCGGCGGCGGACGTGCGCATGACCATGGTAAACGGCCGCATTCTTTACGAAAACGGCGAGTTTTACTCCCTGGATATCGAGCGCATTTACGCAGAGGTGGTCCGCATCGCGGAGCGTTACGGCCTTGGAACCCTAGACAATTCTTGAAGGTATCAAATGAGAAAGATCATTGCTTTTTTGCTGGCCGCACTTTTCCTTGTGAGCCTTGCGGCCTGTTCGTCGGGGGCGAACCGGACGCCGGATATTTCGGCAACCCCTTCGCCCACGCCCCTGCCAGAAGCGATGTATGAAGTCATTGCCTCTGGCGGAACAAACATCCCAAACAGCAACTGCCTCTCCATCGATTTCGTGGCGGAGGGCGATGTTGTCACCGCAACGATGACCTTTGCCTCCGGCAGCGAAAGGAACGGGACTTCCCAGACCATGGCGGAGAACGTTCCGCAATACCGGGCGTATATGACCGATACGCCCCAGCGCTTTGCCGTCGAGTTTTATGAGCTGAACTATTGGGATTACGACCGCACCCTGGACCTGGGCTCTGCTCAAGACCTGCTCCATGGCGTGTTTCGGCAGTTCCAGACCAACGACGACCGCTTCCGCATCATCTTCCAGCTGAAGGAGGGCGTTCAGGCATCGGTGAGCGCATCCGGCGGCACCCTTATGGTCAAGTTTACCTCGGAGGAAATCGACCGTTCCGCCAAGTGGTATGCGACGGCGGATGCCCTGATTTCCTTCGCCGAAGGGACCGCCGAAGGCATCGGTTTATTTCCGACGCTGTGCGCCTGCGGCAAGACCACGCTGATTTCCCGCCCCTTTGACTCCAAGGAAGAAGCCGAAGCCTTTGCGCAAAGCCTTCCCGAAACCGTGCTATCCAACCTGGGGCAGGGCGGAATTGGCGTGCAGGCGCTTGCCGGGAACAGCCTTCCCAACTGGTCCACTGCGGACGCCAACGCGAAGATTTATGAAACCGCCGTCGCGAAATTCAACGGCGAACCCACGGTTTTGCCCGTTGTGATGGACGATGGGATCTACTTATGTTCCTCGCCGGACGGAAGCACCGCTGTTTTTTCCCGTATTGTCCGGGAAGAGGGGGCGGATGGCGACGGAGAAAGCACGGAAGAGCTTTGGGCGCTGGATTCAGAAGGCAGGTTGAGCCGCCTGACAGAGGCGGACTTTTCCTCCATCATTATGGCGGAGTATTCGCCGGATGGCAGGAAGCTGGCGATCCTCGAGCGCGCGGAAGAGATCTGCTACCTCTACGTTCTCAACCTGGATACCGAAAAACTGACGAACATCAGCGATTTCGGTCTGGGGAAGATCACAACCCGGTTTATTTGGGATCTTCTGGGTTCCGAGATCTATGTGATGAGCGGCAACGATTCGCTGGAGCTGATGAAGTACGACTTTACCATCACCGACGAATCCCAGCGCGTCACCGTCGTGGAGGATCGGGAGATCGAGGAAGGCAGCCTGGCCTTCTATAACGGCGATCTGTACTTCTCGAACCCCGACAAAGAAGGAACCAACAAAATTTTCAGGATCAAGCCGGAGGGCGGCATGCGCGCGGAAGTCACCGAAGGGGACAGTTTCGCCATCTCGCCGGACGGCAGATATATGGCGATCCTCGAATCCTTTAGCATGGGCGAAGGGGACGAAACCCAAAACAACACCAGCATCAAGATCCGGTCGATGACGACGGGGGAGGAAACCTACCTCGTGAGAGACCGGTACGTGGTCAACTTTGAATGGGGGCAGAGCGGGTTGCTTTACTATACCGAGGGCACAGTTACGGATTCTTTCGACGAGGCTGAATACGGATTCACCCTGTACTCCTACGACATGGATTCCAAGAAAACGACGAAATACGCCGAAATGGTCTCGCCGGATTTTATGACGACGCCGGACCCCGCTGTGCTGTTCATCCCCTATTATTACGCCGACGAAACAACGAATCTTCGCGCCACGTACAGGCTCGAGCTGAGGGGTTGACATGTTCAGAAGGAGTAACAAATATGTTCCCGTCATGCTCAAACGGGCGCGTTCGAAGAAAAGCGGATGGAGGACGGCGTTTCTGGTGCTTTTCGGGGTGGTGGCGATGGTTGTCGTCGTGCTGGTGATCGGCAACCAAAAGCAGCCCTTTTCGATGGTAACGCCCTCGACAACGCCTGTGGAAACCGCGTCTGCCAGCCCCGATGTTACCAGCGTCTACGCCCCCGAAGAGACGGGAGATCCAATGGACGCAGAAGCAGGGCCAAACGGGCAGAGTGAAATCCAAAGCGAAGAAGAGGAAGATCCGGCGGATGCCATGAACCCTGTGGAAACGCTGCTTTTCGCCTACCGGGAGGCGTACACAAAGTCCGAACAGGGATTTTTGGCTGTGGCCAAGGCGCACTCCCTGCGCATGTTGAGCTTTAAGCTCGCCCTCGCTCAGGCCAACGGAACGGTGGAGGGCGTCTGCTCCTATTTCACCGGGCTGGACAAGGGGGAAACCCCCGGCGAATGGGGGGACGGCAGCGTACGCATCAAGGCTGCAGGCGGGAACTATACGATGACGGCCAGCTTTAACACCGGCGCGCGCATCGAGGGCAAGATCAGCTCCACCATGACCCGCATGACCTGCACCGTTTTTGGCACCGACGGCGAAACTCCGGTCCGCACGATCGAGGTTGTGAAGGGTTCGGACGGGTATTATGCCCAGGTGTGGGATTCCGAAAGCGTTTACGTGAACACCCGTTATTTCACCGGTGAAAACGGGCTCCACTGCGCCATCGACGGCGTCCAGGGAGCGTCCGTCTTTGAGGAGGTTCCCATCAACTGGGAGTCCTTCGCAAAGGACAGCCCGGAAGCGGTCCGCTGCACCGAGGGCGGCGCGATTTTGATGCTTCATGGCGAGGAGATCATCTGCAACCTGAGCTAATCAAAAAGCAAAAACTGCGCTCCAAAGCTTTGGAGCGCAGTTTTCTTTTATGCCTTTTACCCGATGCCGTTCATCTTTTCGATGGCGCGGATCTGGTCAAACAGGAAGCGGTTCACGGGGGTGGGAACGCCGAGTTTTTCCCCGATCCGGATGACGGAGCCGGCAAGGACTTCCACCTCGGTCTTTCTTTTGCCTTCCACGTCCTGCAGCATCGAGGTTTTTCCCCATTCCGCAAGGGAATCGAGCAAAGACAGCCATTCGGTGACGTCCTCATCGGTCAGCGTGACCCCGGCACTGGGGGCGACCAGCCGGACTTCCTCCATGGCGGCAAGCATCATGTTCCGCGCTTCGGGGATCTTTTGGAAGACGCCGTAAGGCGCGCGGAGCACGGCGGAACACTGGTTGATGCCCACGTTGCACATCAGCTTCCACCAGACCGCGTGCAGCATGTCCTCGGGGACGATGAGGGGAAGACCGATCTCCTCGCAAAAGGAGATGAGGGCGGAAACAGGGGGACTGATCACGCGATTGTCCGCTGCGCCGGCCTTCCAGTAGCCATATCCTCCGATGGAAAGCTCGTTGCCGTCCTTCAGGGCGGAAATGCCGGCGACGCGGCAGTAAAGCACGGCGTTTTTCGGGTATGCTGCCTGCAGGCGTTCCTCGGCACCCAGTCCGTTCAAAAGGGAGACGATCACGGTGTCCTTGCCGACGCAAGCCTTCATGTCCGCGATCACCTGATCGAGATGGTGGAACTTGCAGGCCACGAGGAGCAGGTCCGCCTCGTATTCTTCGCCGGGAGCGATGGTGTCAAAAACGACGGTATCGCCGTTAATCCGTATGCCGGAGGAAATGCGCTGCGCCCGTTCCCCGCCGGCGATGACCTTCAGATCGAATCCAGCTTTTTGGATCAGATGCGCATAGGCGCAACCGACAGCCCCCAAACCGATGATCGCGATTTTATTGTATGTCATGGTGAACCTCCCGTTTTGTGTATGGTTGCGATTCTAACATGCAACAGACCCCAATGCAAACGCGGAGCGCCTGCCGCGGCAGTATTCGGGCTATTTTTTGAAGATTACTTTTTTCTGTACGAAATAATTGAGCACGAACAAAACACAGTCCACCAGGATTTTTGCAATCACGCTGCCCAGGCCGAGGGCGGTCAGGCCTTTGACGCCTGCGCTGCCGATGGCCATGACGGCGATCGCCAAGGAGAAATAACCCAGGGCGTTTTTGGCGGTGGGAGTGCGCAGAAAGACCATTTTGGCGTTCAGCAGGTAATTGAGGACGCAGCTCAGCGCCCTTGCCGCAGCATAGCTGAAACTTGCGGGCAGCCAGGAAAGGAACAGGGCGAAAAGGGCGTAATCGATGGCGGTGCAGAGGATGGAGGATAGAAAAAAGCGCATCACGCGGGAAAAGACCTTCAACCCGTCTTTGACCGCGTTGAAGTGGGAGGAGCTGTTGTCGTCGATATAGATCGTGTTGATGGGGATTTCCAGTGCCGGGGCACCCCATTCCCCAAGGCTCAACAGCACGTTCATCTCGTATTCGTAACGGTCACCCTTGGTGGCGATAAACTGCTCAAAATAATCGGAAGGCAGCCCCCGAAGGCCGCTCTGGGTGTCGGATATGCCCGAACCCGTTCCCAAACGGAAGAAGAACCGCGTGACCGTGTTCCCAAAGCGGGACCTGGCGGGCATATGGGAAAAATCCCGTCCGCCGATGATGATCGTTTTCGGGTGATCCTCCATGGCTCTTGCGATTTTTCGGACGTCCTCCGGCGCGTGCTGACCGTCGGCGTCGGCGGTGATGACCCCCAGAACGTCCGGCTGCGCTTTTAGCCAGGAAAGGCCGGTTTTGATCGCTGCGCCCTTGCCGCGATTGATATCATGGTGCAGGACGGTGGCTCCCAGCTTTTTTGCTGCGTTAAAAATGGCGGCGAAGGCCTCGCCCCCTCCGTCGTCAACAACCAGCAGATCAAATTCGCCGCGCAGCTTTTCGATCAGGTCGATGAGCCGGGAATCCGGTTTATAGGCGGGAATCAATACCCAGTATTTTGGCATGGAACACCTCGTCTGGCGTGTTTTTTGGTTACTGGGGATCAAATAAGCTAATTGAGATGCGGGAGGATGCCAAAAAGCGTCCCGATCTTCGCCCCGCCGGCTTTTGCATTCATGGGGCAAAACGCCAAAACTTGCGGGAAGTGATGCCCTGCGACCGCCCAAAACCAGGGCTGTTGCGCCGCTTTGAGGGAAGCCCCGGCGTCAAAGGACGACCCGGATACAAATGCGAAACGGCCTTCCAAAGGCGGCTCTTCTCAGATTGTATTCGCACGCCCACCCTTTTTCAAGCGTAGGATGCGATTCTTTGATCGCTTATCGTTTGGAGCCGAAACTTTCATCGGAGGGGAGATGCCTGCGACGAAAGGGGGAGCCATGTTTCGGCGAACCTTGCCAGACGGCAAAACAGCCTCCACCGCCCCCGGCACCGCTGAAGGCAAAGCGCAACAAAAGCTGAAAAAACGCCCAAACCCGAAAACAGCGGAAAAGATACCTACGTTCTCCGCCAAAAAACAGCAACGGCCGCATAAAACATCTGCGGCTGTTTTGATGGATGGTCCTCGCCCGCGCGCTGCGGAATGAACAGAGGAAGCCATACATAGAATGTACAAATCACATCCGGGAGGGGACATGTATGGCTACCAGAAGAAGAAGCCGCCGCCGCTCACGCAGGGGGATTTCCCCCCAGACGCTCCGCGTGATCGTCGTTGTCGCCATTGTGGGCGCATTTGCCTATATTGCGCTTGCCACCACCGTGGGCACCTTTTTGGCGGAAAAGCTCATCGCGCCAATCTTCAGAGCGCTTTCCGGCGAAGAGAATCCGGCGAACACGCCGCCTGCCCAGGAAGTTACACATACCAATCCGCCTGAGAATAACGGCAACGCGCTGCCGCTGGTCCCGCCAGGCGGGTACTCTTCGACCTCTGCCGCACCGGCATCCTCGGACAGGACCGCGGGGGAGATACGCCTGGAATCCAGGACGTATTACACGCTGCAGATGGGCGCATTTTCCAACAAGCAGAATGCCGAGAAGCTGGCGGCGGAGCTGCAGGGCAGGGCCGCTGCGGGCTATGTCTATTTTGACGACGGGCTGTACCGGGTCATTGCCGCGGCGTATGAAAGCCAGGAGGATGCCCGGGCGGTCAAAGAACAGCTAATGGAGCAGAACGGACTGGATTCAAAGGTCAACGAGCTGGTACTCCCGACAGTCGCGTTGCGGGTCACCGCGGAAGAGGCGCAGTTCAACGCCGTTCGGGATGCGTTTGACGCCGCGGAAAGAGCCTGTTCCGAACTGTTTGAAATTAGCGAAGGGTTTGATAAGAAGGAGTTGACCGCCGCCCAGGTAGCGACAAAGCTGCAGGATTTGGCGGATTCCTGCGAAGCGCCGGCCAGGGCATTGGAAGGAGAGGCCGGGCAACTTACCGCGCTGTTATTGGGCATGACACAGGATTTGAGGGACTGCTCTGCGAAGAACGGCGAAAATACTGTGGAATTTTCTGCGTTATTAAAGTATACTCAAATCAAAGTGGTGTGTGCTTTTGCAGATTTTCTTAAGCAAATGAAGGAAACAGGGTAAACTTGACGACAATATTGGAGTTAAAATGAAACTGAGCCGGATCATTGATCTGTTGGATGCCAATGTTCTGAGTGGACATGCCGATGAGGATATCGAGATCGCTTCGGCCTTCGGATCGGATATGATGAGCGATGTCCTGGCATTTGACGTTGAAAACACGTTGCTTCTTACCGGACTGATCAATCAGCATGTCATTCGCACCGCCGAACTTTTGGACGTCAAGTGCGTACTGTTTGTCCGGGGGAAACCCGTGCCGGAGGAACTCGTCAAACAGGCGGAGGAGGCCGGTATCTGCCTGCTGCATACGGATAAGACGCTGTATGTCTCCTGTGGCATACTCTATAATGCCGGGCTTCCAGGATGCCAGAGGAGATAGCGTTGGAACCTGTATTAAAGGAGACCTGCCGGGTAATCCGGGGGGATTTCGCCTCTGCGGGAAACGTATCCGCCGGGTTTAAGCGCAAGGTGAAGCAGCTCGGGGTGGACTCGAAGCAGGCAAGAATGATTTCCATCGCTGCCTACGAGTCCGAGCTGAACCTGATCATCCACAGCCTGGGCGGCGAGTTGACGATGGAGGTGTATTCTGACCGCATCGTGCTAAAGAGTGAGGATTGCGGCCCGGGAATCCCGGATATTTCCCTTGCCATGCAGGAAGGGTGGTCCACAGCTCCGGAGGACATCCGGGCGATGGGCTTCGGAGCGGGAATGGGCCTGCCCAACATGAAAAGGCAGTCCGACCATTTTTCCATCATCTCATCGCCTGCGGGAACGCTGATCACGATGGAATTCCTGCTGCAAAAACCATAATTGCGGAGGCGAAACATGTGGGAACATTCCGTCCGTGTTGACCGCCGACGGTGTGTCGGCTGCACCAACTGCATAAAGCGCTGCCTGACCCAGGCGATCCGGGTGCAGGACGGCAAGGCCCGCATTATGGACAACCTGTGCGTCGACTGTTGCGAATGCATGATCGCCTGCCCCCACGGGGCCATGGTGACGGCGATGAGCAGAATGGCCCAGCTCACCAGCTACAAGTACAATATTGCGATTCCCAGCCCTGCGCTGTACGCCCAGTTCAAGGGCCTGTGGGATATCGAGTTCGTGGCCGAAGGGCTGAAAAGCCTGGGGTTCGACTATGTGTATGAGGAGGCAAAGGCCGCGGAAATCGTGGCCGAAGCCACGAGGGACTACCTGCTCGGGGGAATGGCGGTCACCCCCACCATTTCCTCCTTCTGCCCGGTGGTGGTCAGGCTGGTGCAGCAGGAATACCCGGCTTTGGTGGACAACCTGTTGCCCATTGAAATGCCGGCGGAAATCGCGGCGCGCCTTGCACGGAAGGAATTCTGCGAGATGGAAGGCGTTTCTCCAAAGGATGTGGGCGTTTTCCACATCTCTCCCTGCGCCGCCCGCATGACCAGCGCAAAACACCCCATCAGCCGTGAAAAATCCGCCATCGACGGGGTCATCTCCATCCTGGAGATTTATGGCGACCTGGCCCGCTTCATCAGCCGGATGGACGGCGAAAAACCCGTCATGCGCGCGCCCAAGGCGGGGGCGTTCGGCGTGGGAACGGGCATGTCCGGCGGGGTGGCCGTTGCGACGGGAACCAGCCGCTATCTCGCGGTGGACGGAATGAGCCATGTCGTCCGCTGCCTGGAAGAACTGGAAAACGGAAAGCTGAACGACATGCTGTTTCTGGAACTTTCCGCCTGCTGTTGCGGGTGCGTGGGCGGGCCGTTGACGTTTGAGTACTCCTTTATGGCAAAGAGCAGGCTGCGCCGCATCGCAAACTCCCTGCCGCGCTATGATTTCGGCTGCGACGAATACGTCCTGAAGCACAAAACCCAGGAAATCACCGGTCTGGAACGCCCGTTTTCTCCCAAGCCCGTGCAGCGGATGGGCGAGGACCTCATCACCGCCGCCCGCAACATGGAAAAGGCGGAGCAAATCCTAAAAGGGCTGCCCGGTCTGGATTGCGGCTCCTGCGGCTCGCCGAGCTGCCGCGCCCTGGCGGAGGATATCGTCAAAGGAACCGCCGTGGAGTTGGACTGCATCTTCAAGATGCGGGATAAGATTCGCTACATGGCCCAGGAGATGATCGAGCTCGCTGACGTTCACCGGCGCGGATAACCGCCAGAATGCCAAAACTGACAACTACGGAGGACCCATGACCATCAAAGAGATCATCGAAAAGACCAATGCAACCCTTGCCACACCGGAAAAAGGGCTTTCCGCCACTGTCGAGCAATGCTGCGTCTGTGATCTTCTTTCCTGGGTGATGGCAAAGGGCATGGCGAACTCCGCCTGGATCACCGTCCAGACCCATATGAACGTCGTTGCCGTCGCTTCGCTTTTGGATATGCCGGCGATAATCCTGCCGGACGGCATCCTCCCGGAGGAGGACACTGTCGCCAAAGCTGCGGCGGAAGGGATCGCGCTGATCTGCTCGCCCATGAACGCTTTCGAAATCTGCGCGACGTTGTCCCGCTTCGGTGTGAAGGGCGTCTGAGATGAAGCTCGCGGCGGATCTGCACATTCATTCCTGCTTGTCTCCCTGCGCCAACGAGGATATGACGCCCAACAACATCGTCAACATGTCCGTGCTCAAGGGGCTGGACGTGATCGCGGTTTCTGACCATAATTCCGCAAAGAATCTTCCCGCCGTCGCTGCGTTAGCAAAACGGGCGGGGATTCTGTTTTTACCGGCGATCGAAGTGCAAACTAGGGAGGAGGTACACGTTCTCGCCTACCTTCCTTCCGTGGAAGCCGCGCTGGAGCTGGGAGAGACCATCCGAAACACGCTGCTTCCCATCCCCAACCGGGAGGACCTTTTCGGCCCCCAGATCATCATGGACGAAAACGACGTAAAAATCGGCAGGGAAGAGAGATTGCTGCTTCAGCCGGCGGACCTTTCCATTGACGAGCTTGTCCGACTGGTGAAAGCCCTGGGGGGCGCGGCGGTTCCCGCCCACATTAACAGAAGAAGCTACTCGATCATACACGCTTTGGGGTTCATTCCCCCGAACGTGTTCAACACGCTGGAAATCAGCACAAACGCGCCTGTTTGCAAGGCGGACACCACTTCTTACCACTTGATATTCAACAGCGACGCCCATGATTTGTGGGAAATTTCCGAGCGCTGCAATATGATATGGCCAGAGGAGCGGTCCATAGAAGCCATCATTCGATACATCAACCGCCCACTGCGCACGGTATTCAGAAAGGACACGAAAGAAACACAGCTATGAAAACCAACTACCACACCCACACCACCAGATGCCTCCACGCGAAGGGAACGGGCGAGGAATACGTCCTTGCCGCAATAGCCGAAGGTTTTGATGAATTGGGCTTTGCCGACCACGGTCCGTGGAAGTATGATTCCGACTACGTTGCATCGATGCGGATGCCCCTGGACGCATTCGAAGATTACAAAAGCAGCGTATTAAAGTTAAAGGAGAAATACGCCGATCAAATAAGTATAAAACTTGGGCTTGAATACGAGTATTTTCCCGGTTATACTGATTGGTTAAGAGGATTCCTAGACAGGGAATGCCTCGACTACATTATTTTTGGCAACCACCACGCCATCAGTGACGAAGTGAACCCCTATTTCGGGTATCACGCGGATCTGGACCTTTATCTCGATTCCATGCTTGCGGGGATGGATTCGGACCTGTACGCCTACGTCGCCCACCCGGACCTCATCATGCGCCCCTATGGAAAGTTTGATTCCGCCATTGAAAGGGTATTTACCAGGATCTGCCGCCGGGCGAAGGAAAACGGTCGCATCCTTGAGTATAACCTGTTGGGGTTGAGGCGCTGGGGCGACGAAGCCCGCAAAAAGTCCTATCCCAACGATTATTTTTGGGAAATTGCCGCAGCCGAGGGCTGCACAGCGATCATCGGCACCGACGCCCACGCGCCGGAGCACCTGAAGGACGGAGTCTACCGCAAAACTGCGGAAGATTTTCTAAATTCGCTGGGTATTGAGGTTGTTGAGACCTTCCCCATGCGCCAAGGAGGTTAAAAATGACAGACCAGTTGATCGAAATCGGAAGGCGAATTACCGCGCTGCGGGAGGTCATGGATATGAGCGAATCCGACTTCGCCGCAGCTTGCGAGATTTCGACGGACGAGCTGGCCGCCTACGAGCGCGGCGAGAGGGACTTCTCGTTCAGCTTTTTGTACAATGCTGCAAAGATGCTTGGCGTAGACGTTATGGACCTGATGTCCGGCGACTCGCCAAAGCTCTCCCTGGCATGCATGGTAAAAAAGGGCGAGGGGTATGAAATCCAGCGACGAAAGGCCTATTCCTACAAGCACCTGGCATACACCTTCCAGAACAAAAAAGCGGAGCCCTTCCTCGTCACAGTTGAACCAAAGGACGAAACACCAGTGCTCCATGCCCACGAAGGGCAGGAGTTTAATTACATGGTCAGCGGCGCCATGGATCTCTCCCTCGGTGATATGGTTTATGTGCTCGAAGAAGGAGACAGCATCTATTTCGATTCCGGGGTTCCCCATGCCATGCGCGCGCGCGACAATCAGACCGCCAGCTTCATCGCGGTGGTTATGAAATAAATT
>JBMNTV010000026.1:0-24404 GCA_050945915.1 Christensenellales bacterium | reverse complement strand
CCTCGGTGATATGGTTTATGTGCTCGAAGAAGGAGACAGCATCTATTTCGATTCCGGGGTTCCCCATGCCATGCGCGCGCGCGACAATCAGACCGCCAGCTTCATCGCGGTGGTTATGAAATAAATTTCGGAGTGAGACATGGCATTTTATGAACGTTTTGTGACCCGCAGCAGGGATCATTTTTATACGCTGGAAGACCTGATGAAGAACTACCGCGTCCACGCGGAGGACACGTTTAACTACGGATACGACGTACTCGACGAATTGGCGAAGGAACTGCCCGACCAACTGGCGATGCTCTGGGTGGGGGCGGACAATTCCGAGCGCAGGTTCACTTTTTCGGACATCAAGCGCTTGTCGGACAAAGCGGCCAACGTGTTCAAGGCCTGCGGCATCAAAAAGGGCGACAAGGTCATGCTGGTCCTCAAGCGGGGATACCAGTTCTGGTACGCGATGCAGGCGCTGAACAAGGTTGGCGCCATCGCGATTCCCGCCACCAACCAGCTGATGCCCAAGGACTTTGAGTATCGCTGCAACGTCGCCGGCGTCAAGATGGTGCTCATCACCGGGGATGACGATGTGACCGAGCGCTTCCTGCAAGCAAAACCCGAGTGCCCGACGGTAAAGGTGATGGCTGTCACCAAGGGCAAGCGGCCCGAAGGCGATTGGCTGGACTTTGGCGCTGCGGTGGAAGCCGCGAGCGACGTTTGGGAAAAGCCCACGGGTGAAGACTATGCCGGCGGCGATGACCCGATGCTGGCCTTCTTTACTTCTGGAACTACCGGTTACCCGAAGCTGGTCTGGCATTCCTGCAAATATCCTTTGGGGCACATCCTCACCGGGTGTTTCTGGCACAGGGTCGAGCCGGGCGGGCTGCATTTTACCATCTCGGACACGGGCTGGGGCAAAGCCCTTTGGGGCAAGATGTACGGCCAGTGGCTGGGGGAATCCGCGGTCTTTGTCTACGATTTTGAAAGGTTCAACGCAGCGGACATTTTGGAAAAAATCGAAAAGTACAGAGTAAACACCTTCTGCGCACCGCCCACGATGTTCCGCTACTTCGTGCACGAAGACCTGAAAAAGTACGATTTTTCGGCTCTGCGCCACTGCACCACCGCAGGCGAAGCCTTGAACCCCGAGGTTTACAACAAGTGGTACAACGCCACAGGGCTGAAGATCTTCGAAGGCTTCGGTCAGACGGAAACCACCCTCTGCTGCTTGACGATCTATCCTTTCATGCAGCCCCGGCTGGGGTCCATGGGTCTGCCCGCGCCGGGATACCGGCTCATCGTGGCGGATGCCGACGGCAACGAGTGCGAACCCGGCGTGACCGGCGAAATCTGCATCCGGACGGACGAGTCCGGCGGCGGCACTCCTTTCGGCCTCTTTTTGGGGTATTACCGGGACGAGGAGCTGACCAAAAAGGTCTGGCATGACGATCTTTATCACACCGGTGACACTGCATATCGTGACGAAATGGGATTTTTATGGTATGTTGGAAGGGTAGACGACGTCATCAAATCCAGCGGTTACCGCATCGGGCCCTTCGAGGTGGAATCCGCCATGATGGAGCACCCTGCCGTATTGGAGGTCGCGGTCACCGGCGTACCCGATCCCGTCCGCGGCCAGATCGTCAAGGCGACGGTGGTGCTGGCGAAGGGCTATTCCGGTTCGCCGGAGCTTGTAAAGGAGCTTCAGGACCACGTCAAGAAGACCACGGCGCCCTATAAATACCCGCGGGTGATCGAGTTCGTGGACAGCCTGCCCAAGTCCATCAGCGGGAAAATCCGCAGGGTGGAGATCCGCGAAAGGGACAGAAAGAAGGCGGAGGGCGTCCAATAATCCAATCAGGAGGTAACCATGAAATCGCGCAGACGCAGGCTGAGGATTGAGGTATGGTACCTTGTCATTCTGGCGGCGGTCATTCTGGCGGCTGTGCTGTTTGCCCTGTTGTTCAAGGGCGGGCAGGTTGAACCAGGGGGCGACACGCCAACCCCGTCACAAACTCCGGTGGCGACGCCCGCTCCAGCGATGGAGACGGATTTGGGATTGTACTTCCCATACAGGTCCGAGGGCAAGTGGGGATACAAGAGCAATACCGGCGCAATTTCCATCGAGGCGCAATTCAGCGCTGCGAAGCCTTTTTCTGAAGGTTACGCCTTTGCCGCCATCGAAAAGGATGGCAAGCAGCTTTACGGCATCATCGACAAAACCGGGACCTGGGTTGTGGAGCCGCTGTATCTGGACGCCCGGCCCTTCTCGGAAGGCTTGGCCGCCGTGCAATACAACGACAAATGGGGCTACATCAACCCCGCGGGCGCCTTCATCGCCGACCCGGTCTTCTCCAAAGCGGGGGATTTTTCCGGCGGACTGGCGCTGGTGCAAAAGAACGGCAAGTTGGGTTATATCGACACGACGGGCAAGTTCAAGATCACCAACCAGTACGATTACGCCACGGAGTTCTCCGAAGGTCTGGCCTTTGTCGCAAAGACCGAAAATAACGACAAAAAGTTTTACCTGATCACCGACGGCGAAGAGGTGGTGGCGGCTGTCACCATTGAGGAGGCCGGGATATTTGGCAACGGTCTGGCCCCCGTGAGGATCGGCTCCGGCAAGTGGGCGTACTTCAACCGCCGGGGCAAGCAGGCTTTTGACGCGACCTTCCAATCCGCAAAGGCGTTTTCAGAAGGATTGGCCGCGGTCAAGCAGGGCGACCAGTGGGGCTTCATCGATTCCCTGGGCAACCTCGTAATTCCCGCCCAGTTTGCGGAAGCGTCCTCCTTCTCGGAGGGGTTTGCCGCGGCGTGCGACGAGAACGGCAAATGGGGGTATATCGATACCCTGGGCGCCTGGGTCATCCAGCCGCAGTTTGAATCCGCCGGGGATTTCTCGGAAGGGTATGCCCTGGTGACCAAGGCGCTGGAGCAGGGATTGACAGACAAGTACGGCAATTACAAGCCCCTCTACGTGCTGGACGCGCCCTCCGTCTCTCCCGATCCCGATGACGACGAAGGGACGAGGACGGGCACGGTGAAGGCCACTTCCCTCAACGTTCGCAAGGAACCCTCTACGGAAGCGGACAAGGTGACCAGCCTGAAGGACGGCACCCGGGTGCAGATCATCGGCGAAAGCGGCGATTGGTACCAGATCCGCTATGAGGATCATGTCGGCTATGTCAAGAAGGAGTTCATCACCCTGGACTGACTTCGGCCCATCGCAACACAGAATAACGGGGCGGGCAAATTGTGCCCGCCCCTTGATCGTTTTGGAACATGGTCAGCCGCACCCCGATGCAATGGCGCAGCGGGGTATGGGACGCGTGACGATAGATGCAGGAAGCGAAGTGGTGTGTTACACTTTACCCGCCGCCCGGCGCTCCAATGGGCCCTGCGAACGGACTATCACGCGGAGCATGCTTCCGCCCGGATCAGGCTTTGATACGGAAAAGAACCTCCCGCCGCTGCGAAAGCGCGACAGGAGGTTCTTTTGCACGACGCAAATGGCCGATTCTTCTGCTTTTCGGCTACATGCGGGAAACGATGCGCCTGATGGCAGGCACAAACACGCAACCGAGGATGATTCCCGCAACAGCCTGGCCGACATTCGGAAGCAGCGCGCCCGCGGCCGCAGCAGCGTTATACATCACCATTTCAAAGAAGAAATAGCCCAGCACCATAATCAGCTCACAAAGGGAAAACAGGAGCGCGTTGCCGGCAACACTCCGGTCAAGCATCGAACGGGGCGCGACGGAGCGCATCCTGGCCCTGCGGGAATGGTAGTAATGCAAACCAACTCCCGCCACAAGGCCCATGGCGCCTTTGATGATCAGAGTAATCAAAGCATAATGGCTGTATCCTGCCAAAAGATCGGCCAAAGCGGAGCCGACGCCGCCGACGACCCCGGCAAAGGGGCCAAGCAACGCGGCCGCGGCGAAGATCACCCCGTCGCCCAGATTGACGTAGCCGTTGGTGGCGGGAACGGGGAGGCGAATCAACGTTGCACAGGTGATCAGTGCGGTGAACAGGCCGGCATAGGCGAGCCGTTGCACGTTGCTGTGATCGTAATCTCTCAATTGGATACCTCATCTGTGATGTTGCGCCGCAGGCGAGCCGATGAGCCCGGCCACCTGCGGCGCGAAGGAAATATTGGCGATTAGAACATGGGGATTGCCGAACCGTTAAAGGTGCTTTCGATATAAGCCTTGATCTCCTCGCTCTGCAGTGCTGCGATCAGGGCCTTGATTCCCGGGTCATCCTCGTTGCCTTCCTTGACGACGAGGACGTTGGCATAGCGCTCGGCGGCGAGGGAGTCCTTATCCTCCACCGCAAGGGCGTCCTTCACGGTAAGGCCGGCGTCCAGGGCGTAGTTGCCGTTGATGACCGCCATGTTCACATCCGGGAGGGAACGGGGCAGCTGGGCAGCTTCGATCTCCATGATCTTGAGGTTCTTGGGGTTCTCGGTGATGTCCATCACGGTGGCGAGCAGTCCGGCGTCCGGCTTCAGCTTGATGAGTCCCGTGGCCTCAAGCAGCAGCAACGCGCGGGCCTCGTTGGAGGCATCGTTGGGAACGGCGATGGTGGCGCCATCCTTCAGCTCGTCGATGGAAGCTGTTTTTCCGGCATACAGCCCATAGGGCTCATAGTGGATGTTCGCAACCGGGACCAGGTGGGTTCCGTTCTTTTCGTTAAAGTCCTCAAGATAGGGCTTGTGCTGGAAGTAGTTGGCGGCCAAATCGCCGCTTTCCAGGGCGAGGTTGGGTTGAACATAGTCGGTGTATTCGATGATCTGGAGGGTATAGCCTTGTTCGGCCAGCTTGTCGACGACCTGCTCAAGGATCTCGGCATGGGGCGAAGGGGAAGCGCCGACTTTGATCGTGATTTGCTCCGCGTCCGCACCGTTTTGCTGTTGTGCGGAATCGTTTGAGCAGCCTACCAGGGCAAAAACCGCAAGCAACGCGGCCATCACCAGGGAAAATGCTTTTTTCATGGATGTATTCTCCAAATTTATAAAATTCTTATCAATCTACTTGCGTTTGTCCACCGAGCGGGCGATGGCGTCGCCCACGAGCTGAAAAACCTGCACGACGATGACCAGTATGACAAGGGGGATGTACATATAGTCGAGCATATAGCGGTAATAACCGTAATTGATCGCTAAAGCACCCAGGCCCCCGCCCCCCAGCATTCCCGCCATGGCGGAATAGCTGAGGATGGTGGTCACCGAAAGCGCTGCGCCGATAATCAGGGAAGGCAGTGCTTCGGGCAACAGCACTTTTGAGATGATCTGCCAGGGAGATGCGCCCATAGAGATAGCGGCTTCGATTACGCCGGGGCTCACTTCACGAAGGGAGGATTCCACCACGCGGCCGATAAAGGGAAAAGCGGCAATCACCAGCGGAGCGATGGTGGCGGTGGAGCCGAGGGTGGTTCCGAAGATGAATCGCGAAAGGGGAACCACGGCGATCATCAGGATCAGGAAGGGAACGCTGCGGAGCAAGTTGACCGTTACGTTCAGCACCTTGTTCAGCGTAGGCCGGGGAACAAGGCCGTTCCTGTCCGTCACCACGAGCAGCACGCCAAGGGGCAAACCAATGACATAGGATATCAGCGAGGACACCAGAGTCATGTATAATGTTTCCAGCAGTCCGATGCCCATTTGCAACCAGAAACTAGCCGTCAACATTGTTTCCCACCCCCTCTACAATAACGTCGCTCAACTCGAGATATTCAAGGGCGAGCCTTGCGGCGCGCTCGTCCGCCGGAAGCTGGATGACGAGCTGGCCATAGGCCTTGCCTTTGATGCGTTCAATGCTGCCGTAAAGCACCGAAACGGGTGCATGGCAGGCGTTGATCATGCCGGAAAGAATGGGCTCGTAGGCCTTGGTCCCCTCGAAAACAAGGCGTACGGTGGGGCCTTCGCCCAGAACGCCGGCAGAATCGGAAGAATAAAACAGCCTTAACGCCGAAGCGGTCTTCGGCCGGGTGAAGACCTGTTCCACCGTGCCGGTTTCCACCAGTCGGCTGCCGTCGATCACGGCGACTTTGGTGCATATTTCGCGGATAACGCCCATTTCGTGGGTGATGATCACGATGGTCAGCCCCAGCCTTGTGTTGATGTCCTTCAAAAGCTCCAAAATCTGGCGTGTGGTCATCGGGTCAAGGGCAGAGGTGGCCTCGTCGCAAAGCAGAACCTTCGGGTTGGTCGCCAGGGCGCGGGCGATGGCGACGCGCTGCTTTTGCCCGCCGGAAAGGTGCGCAGGATAGGCGTTTGCCTTGTCCGGCATGCCGACGATTTCCAAAAGCTCCAAGGCGCGCCTGCGGGCCTCGTCCTTTGGCGTTCCGATCAGTTCCAGAGGAAACATGACGTTCTTCAGCACGGTCTTTTGCATCAGCAGATTGAAGTGCTGAAAAATCATGGTGGCGGATTTGCGGACCTCGCGCAGTTCTTTCGGGGATAGTTTGCCGAGGTCTTTTCCGTCTATAATCACCGATCCGGAGGTGGGATTTTCAAGCATATTCATGCATCGGACCAGGGTGGTCTTCCCTGCGCCGCTCATGCCGATGATGCCGAAAATATCCCCACGTTCAATCGTGAGGTTCACATCAGTAAGGGCGTTGAAGGTATCGCCATCCGGACCGACGTATACTTTGGAAAGTCCTTTGATTTCGATAATGGGGCCTTGTGCTCCAGAGTTTTCCTGCATGTTCGGGGTTCCATTCCTTTTTTGTGGATATATATTGGATACTATACAAGTTTATGCGGATGTTGTCAATCGCAGATGCGCGGGGCAAACCGGCGAAAAACCCGCGGATGACGCCGTCTGCGGTGGTCGGTCCTCCCCAAAAACAGGGGTCAAAAACACCACCCAGAACGACCAAATTTAAGATGTCAATCCAATAGGTATATGAGAATATTATACTTCGCCTAAAGCTAAAAGAGAAGGGCCTTTCCCCTCCTTGGGAATCAAACGGTTCCTGAAATATTAAATTTTTCATCCAATTCCTGGGGAACGATCCGGGCCAGTGGTTCGTATTGCTTATGATCAATCTATTTTATTGGGGAGAAAACACAATGAAGAAAGCATTTCTTCTGGGCGTATGTGTGGCAATGATTTTTGCCGGCGCCTGCGGGAACATGGCGGACGACGGCGTTCCCGGCCCCGCCTGCATTGCCCAGGGCAATGCGAGAGCGGTCCGTCAAGTCAGAGCGCCTGTCTATCCCAAAAATGAGGAAGAACAGGAAGACATCGAGGGTTATGCGGACTTCCTGGCCGCACTTTCCGGGTTTTCTGCCAAATCTGCTTCGGCGCTTCTTGGGAAGGAGGGGCAAAAAAACGCGGTCTATTCTCCGGTTTCGCTTTATATGGCGTTGGCGCTGTCCGCTTCGGGGGCTTCGGGGAACACCCTGGAAGAAATGGTTTCCGTCCTGGGCTTGCCGGTAAGAAAGGACGATGCTGCGAACCTGGTCAAAGCGCTTTACATGGAGTTGTACGGTGAGGAGGAGTACGGCCATCTGTTTCTGTATCAATCCCTTTGGCTGTCCTCTGAATACACGTTCCACCAGTCCTTTTTGAAGAACGCTCAGGAGGATTACTTTGCCGAAATCTTTACCGTCGATCCGGCGGCGGAGTTGTGGGGCGACCCCATTTCCGAATGGGTTGCCAAGAAGACCGGGGGCAAGCTGGAGCGCCAATCTTCTCCCCTTGAGGAAATCGTCATGAACCTCGTCTCGGTGATCGACTTTTATAGCGAATGGACCCATCAATTTATAAAGGAAAGGAATACCACCGGCGAGTTCACGCTGTCAGACGGCACAAAAGTGACAGCCGAGTATATGAACAGCGGCGCAACGGGCGGGTTTTACCGCGGAAACGGGTGGACACAGGCGTCCCTCTCCTGCAAAAACGGCGCCCAGATGTCCTTCATCCTTCCCGACGAGGGAACGGACATCAACGACCTGCTGGCGGATGAAGCGACGGTGGCGGCCCTGCTTTCCCCCAACGATGCGGCTGGGGTGGAGGGGTTTTTCGGCGAAATCACCTGGTCGGTTCCGAAGTTTGACTTTCAGTCGGAGTTGCGTCTGGCGGATATGCTGAAAAGCCTGGGCATGCAATCCGCCTTTGGTGCGGAAGCGGATTTTTCCGAAACGTCCACGCTGAAACCGCTGTTTCTCGCGGATGCGCGGCAGGGGGCAAGGATCGCTGTGAACGAAAACGGCGTTTCTGCGGCGGCGTATACCGAACTGTTCTATACGGGGGCAGGGATGCCCCAGGACCGGGCGGACATGATTCTCAACCGTCCCTTCGCCTTTGTGATCAATTACCGCGGCGTGCCTTTGTTTGTGGGCGTCGTCAATAACCCGTCCTGATTGGAATACATTCATGGGAACATGGAGGAAGAATGATGAAGGAACGCATGAAGGATCTCGTTTGGCCTGTGTTGTTTGTTCTTTTACTGGCAGCGCTGTTTTTCCTGCCCACGATCGCCCGGGCGGAAAGCAAGGCCCTGCCCATCGTTGCCGCGGGGGACGACCACTCCCTTTGCGTTGACGGCAATGGCGACCTCTACGCCTGGGGAAGCAATATCTACGGCCAGCTTGGAACGAGGGAGTACGAAGAAATCGTATATCCGAAGCGGACCCTGCCGGGGAAGAAAATCGTTGCCATTGCGGCAGGCAGCCGCCATTCCCTGGCGCTGACCGACCATGGCGAGCTTTACGCCTGTGGCGACGGCGTGCTTGCCCCCGCTGTGGAAGGATCCGAAAGCATCCAAGGCTGGAAGCTGGTGATGACCGGCGTCAAGTCCATCAGCGCAGGCAGCCGCCACTCCCTCGCGCTGACGAAGGAGGGTGACGTCTATGCCTTCGGGCTGAACCGCGGCGGCGCGCTGGGAGACGGAACGAAAACGGAACGCAAAGAGCCGGTCAAGGTGCTTTCCGGCGCAGTCGCCGTGGAAGCGGGGGGGAACGTTTCCTTTGCTTTGAAAAAAAACGGCGATCTGTACGCCTGGGGAAGCGGTGTTTATGGTGCTTTGGGGACCGGAAAGACGGAAAACGCCCTAAAACCCGTCCGGGTGATGCGCTCTGTGGCTTCGGTTTCCACTTCGGGCAGGCATACGCTGATCGTAAAAAAGGATGGGTCTTTGTACGGTTGCGGGCAGAACGATTTTGGCCAGCTCGGCAACGACAAGGGAAAGATGGTCAAAAAACCTGTACGGATCGCGAAAAACATCCGTTCCGCTGCCGCGGGGTGGTACGGCAGCCTGGTGATTTCCAAATCCGGGGTGCTGTACGGGTGCGGCCAGATCGCGATTCCAAAGCTATATAGCAGCGAAAGCTCCCTCAAGCGGTACAGCCCCGACGGGATCGACCACGGTTATGATTTGACGAAGCTGACCAGGCTGGCATCCAGGGTAATAGCCGCGGAGTTCGGCGATTACCACGCCCTTTTCGTCACCGAAGATGGGAGCGTCTATTCCTTTGGCGGCAATTCCTGGGCGCAACTCGGCAGGGGGACTTACGAAGCTGCGTCGGGGATCCGGAAGATTCGCTTTGACGAGGCGGATGCTGGCCTGCCGGAAGTGCCGGAACGGCTCAAGCCTTTGGGGAAGCTGCTGGAGCTCACCCCCGTCGAGGAAAAATCAAAGGCGTTTACCGGAGAGTACCGCATGTACCGCTTCAAAATGCTGGACGGCACCCGGGGCACGGTAATCGCCTATGAGCAAAAAGAGGACCTGCTCGCGGATTGGGACGCCGGAAGGCTGAGCTTTGCCCATACAGAGGAATTGATGATCGATCCGATTACCGGCGAATCCTCCGGTCACGGCGCGGAGTTCATCATGGCGGACGGAAAGACCTTCCTGACCCTCGACGAATCCATGCCCGCTGCGGTTTTGCGGATTCGGGCGCTGGCTGAGCGCGAAGGATGGAGGAACGCCTGGGAAGGGTTGGATGCCCGCAATTAGGTTTGATTTTCCATAGCGGAAGGCGAAATCGGCTGCGTTTGGATTATTAAAATATGAAGAAATCCCGGAAAGCACTGTGCTTTCCGGGATTTTTCATGTGTTGTTCAGGCGGACAATAGCGTGGGGCGAATGCGGTCGATGGTCTTTTTCAGCAGGACGGCGATCGCGATGCAGATGATCAGGTCGGGCAGGATGGAACTTGCCTGGTAACCCAGGGAGTACATCCAGGGGTTGACGCCTTCCGGCGCGTACTCGGCAAAAAAGATCGCGCCGGAAACCCAATGGCAGACGAAGCGGATCATGCCGCCGACGGCGATCCCAAGATACAGGTTCTTTTTGAAGAATCCCGCCGCCGAAAGAAGGCCAAAGGCAAAGATGTAGTCCAGCAGGATCTGCGCCGGGTGGACAAACCAGGCGTCCTGGATCATTTGCAGGGCGGCGTAGGCAAGCCCGACAATCAGGCCCTTTTTCGGGCCGTACCAGTAAGCGTAAACAAACACCGGAAGCATGGAGCCGGGGGTAATCGAGCCGCCCTGGGGCATGTGGAACAGCCGGATATAGCTGAGCACGAAGGCAAGGGAAATCGCCAGCGCGCCGTACACCAGGGCGCGGGTATCAAAAGTCGAGGGTTCGGAAACTTTTTTGCGATTCCTCAGCGCAAGCAGGACAAGGACGATGGCGGCGAAGGCCAGAATGCCGAAAAGCAGCCATTCCTTGAGACTCATCTCGGCAAAGCTGGTGAACAGTGAGAATTCGGGCATGTTTTACCTCCTGCGACCGGGGAAAAGAAAGACCCGCAGGCCGAAAACCTGCGGGGAAACAACACAGACGATGGACGTTTGCGCCGCTTCCCTACGATAGTACTAACTAACAGGTTCCAAGGGTCCGCAGATGCGTTCTCAGCCGGAGTTCCGGCTCCCCTAGCGGTCATATTTTTTCTCAAGTATATAGCCAAAAATTCGGGCTGTCAAGGGCGCGGTTGGAATCGTTCTTCCCTTGGGGAACGGCGCTGGGCGACGGCAGCGATCACAGCCCGCTGTCTTGAAACAGCGCCGCATAGTCCACGATTTCGTCAGGCGGAACAAGTTCCCGCACCAGAAGCGCCCGGTAATAGCCGCGCTTTGTGGAAACCCCGGCGGCGAAAAAGCACATCTTGTAATAAAAGCGCATGCTGGAAAACACCGCAGAAGACGTGTGCAGCGCCATGGCGCGCAAGCCCCGCTCCTGGCATTCTTCCACCACCGCGTCGATTAAAGCGCCGCCGATTCCGCAGCCCTGAAGTTCCGGAAGGACCCCGAAGCGGCTGATGTACGCGATGTTCTCCATCACCACATGATAGCGAATGCTCCCCGCGATCATTCCGCCATGCTCGCACAAAAGTACGCGTTTTTCCCGCAGCTCTTTTTTGATGTCTTCCTCGGTTTCCTTCAGCGCTTGCAGGGTTTTTGCGCTTCCCGGTTCTAAAAGGAGCTTTTGAAAGGCTGCCTGGATGACTCTGTGGATGGCGGGCACGTCCTTCTCGGTGGCGGGGCGCACCGTTACTTTCGTTGCGGGAATCATGCGGATTTGCCCATCAGAAGCGCCATGACGGCCTTCTGGACGTGCAGGCGGTTTTCCGCCTGGTCGAACACGACGGAATGAGGCCCGTCGATCACTTCGGCCATGACCTCCTCGCCCCTGTGGGCGGGCAGGCAGTGCTGGAAGATGAAGCGCTCGTCTGCCAGGGAACAGAGCTTTTCGGTCACGCAGTATTTTTTGGAAAAGGCAGCAATCCGCTTTTGGGCTTCGCCCTCCTGTCCCATGGAGGCCCAAACGTCGGTATACACGCAGTGCGCGCCCGAAACCGCTTTCTCCGGCTCGGTGGTGATGGTCACCTTGCTTCCGCTTGCTTTCGCGTTTTCCATCGCGTAGCCCAGAACTTTCGCATCGGGCTCATACCCCTTCGGGCAGGCGACGGAAATGTCCATCCCCAGCTTGGTGCAAATCACCAGCAGGGAAGCGCACACGTTGTTTCCATCCCCCACGAAGGCCAGCTTGCCGGAAAAATCGCCGAAATGCTCGTAATAGGTCAAAAGATCCGCCAAGGCCTGGCAGGGGTGGAAATCGTCCGTCAAACCGTTGATGACGGGCACGCCCGCGTGGGCGGCAAGGGACGTTACATCGCTCTGTTTGAAGGTGCGAATCATGATACCGTCCACCATCCTGCCCAGGACCTTTGCGGTGTCTTCGATGGGTTCGCCGCGACCGAGCTGAATGTCGTTCCCGGAAAGGAACATGCCGATCCCGCCGAGCTGGTAAATGCCCGTTTCGAAGGAAACCCGCGTCCGGGTGGAGGATTTGGTGAAGATCATCGCCAGGGTTTTGCCAAAAAGCAGGGGAAGGCGGATGCCCTGCTTCATGTCGGATTTCAGCTTTAATGCTGTGGAAAGCACCGTAAGGATCTCGTCTTTGGAATAATCCTGCAGGGTCAGAAGATGCTTTTGGTCGAATTTGGCTTTGGGAACGTAGTTGAAAAGATCCATGATTCACACCTCCGAAACAGCGGTTTTGATTGCAGGAACGATGGAAAGCAGCGCCCTTTCCTCCATCACCAACGGCGGAAGGAGTCGCAAGGTGTTTCCATCCGCGGTGCCGACGATGAAGCCGAGCTCCCTGAGCTTTGCCGAGGCTTCTTTCACCGGGCGCTTTTGTGCAAGTTGGATGCCGATCATCAACCCGATGCCGCGAACGTCCACGATGTTCGGGCAGACCGGCATCAGGGCGGTAAGGGTGGCTTTCAGCATGGCGCCTTTTTCAGAAACCGATTGCAGGAAACCGGGGGAGGAGATTCTGTTTATCACATACAGTCCTGCCGCGCAGCAAAGGGGATTGCCGCCAAAGGTGGTTCCGTGATCCCCCGGCTGGAAAGCGGCGCAAAAATCCTTACAGAGCACGGCGCCGATGGGCAATCCGTTCCCCAGGGCTTTCGCCAGGGTGAAGATATCCGGTTCCACGCCATAGTGCTGATAGCCAAACAGCTTCCCCGTGCGGCCCATTCCGGTCTGAACCTCGTCAAAAATCAGCAGCGCCCCCGTTTTGTCGCAAAGATCCCGGGCGAAGCGCAAGTATTCGGCATCCGCAGGCCAGACGCCCCCTTCGCCCTGCACACATTCGAGGATGACTCCCGCTGTGTTTTCCGTCACTGCGGCTTTCAGCGCGTCCACGTCGTTGAAGGGAACATGGGTCACGCCGCTCAACAGGGGGGCGAAGGGTTTTTGATACTTCTCCTGTCCGGTGGCGCTCACAGTGGCGATGGTCCGGCCGTGGAAGGACTTCAGGGCGGAAACGAACCCCTCCCGCGGGCGCCCCTTTTTGTAAAAATGCGCTCTGGCGAGCTTCATCGCGCCCTCGTTTGCCTCTGCGCCGCTGTTTGTAAAGAACACTCTGTCTGCGCAGGAATTTTCGCAAAGGGCCTTTGCAAGCAAGGTTTGGGGCTCGTTGTAAAAATAGTTCGAGCAGTGGATGAGTCGTTCGAGCTGGCTTTTGACTGCAGCAAGGAACCCCGCCTCGCCATAACCCAGGGCGTTGACGGCGATGCCGCCGAGAAAATCGAGGTACCTGTTTCCCTCCTGGTCAAAAAGCGCGCAGCCCTCCCCGTGCGAAAAGCTCAGGGGAATCCTTTCGCCGAAGGTGTTCATGTAGTGCGCCTTGTCCGCCGCTATCAATGCATGGATATCCATCATTCCCTCACGCATATTTGTCTTTTTTTGGCCATTCCCCCGTCACCATGGTGCCGATGCCGGAATCCGTAAAGATTTCCAGCAAGATGGGATGGGGGATGGTGCCGTTTAAGATGTGCGTCCGGTTGACGCCGTGCTCAATGGCGTCAATACAGCCCCTGACCTTCGGGATCATGCCGCCGTCGATGGCGCCGTCCTCCAGCAGCTTTAAAACCTCCGCCACGCCGATGTGATAGATCAAAGTGTCCGGATCCTTCGGGTCGGCGCGGATACCGTCGATATCCGTCAAAAAGATCAGCTTTTCCGCCTTCAGCGCTGCCGCCACAGCCCCGGCGGCGGTGTCCGCATTGATGTTGTAACTCTCGCCCTCCGGTCCGCAGCCGATGGGGGCGATGACGGGGATGTATTCGTCCCCTGTCAAAAGGTTCAACAGCTTGGTGTTAATTTTGGTGATCCTGCCCACAAATCCCAAATCCACGCCATCCTGGGGAGGGAGTTTTTCCACCTCGATCAGCTTCGCGTCCTTGCCGTTTAAACCGATGGCCTTGCCTCCCAGAGCGTTCAACTTGGCGACGAGATCCACGTTGATCTTGCCCGTCAGCACCATTTGGACCGCGCCCATGGTCGCCTCGTCTGTGACGCGAAGGCCGTTGTGGAAGGTCGGCTGGATTTTCATCAGCTTGAGCAGGGCGTTGATGTCCGGTCCGCCGCCGTGAACGACGATGGGATTCATGCCGATGAACTTCAACAGGGTGATGTCCTGCAGGATCTTCTGGGTCAGATCCTCGTTCATCATGGCGTTGCCCCCGTATTTGATGACCACGGTCTTGCCGAAAAAGCGCTGGATATAGGGCAGGGCTTCGATGAGGGTTCCCGCCTTTTCAAACAGCACGTCGATGTTCTTTACCATGTTGCTCCTTTCAAATGGTCCAGGGCAGGGCAAAAAGCCCTTCGGTTTCGGGAAATCCAAAGACGATGTTCATGTTTTGAACGGCCTGGCCGGCGGCGCCCTTGATCAGATTGTCCAGGGCGGAGACCACGATCACCCGGTTGGTTCGTTCGTCCACCGCAAGGCCGATGCATACGCGATTGGTGCCCACAACATGCTTGAGTTCCGGCAGCGAGCCTTCGGGCAGCACGGTGACGAAGGGCTCGTCGGCATAGAACGCGCAGTAAACGTCCAGCAGTTCCTTTGCGCTGCGCTTTCCCGCAAGGGTGGCGTAGCTGGTGGCGAGAATGCCGCGGTTGATGGGCAGAAGGTGGGGCGTGAAGCTGAGGGTGACAGCAGAGCCGCCCAGCTTGGAAAGCTCCTGCTCGATTTCAGAGGTGTGCCTATGCTTTGCGACGGAATAGGCCTTGCAGTTGCCAAAAAGCTCGGTGAGCAGCTTGTCGACGGATGGGGAGCGGCCCGCCCCCGTCGCTCCGGATTTTGCGTCAATGACGATGGAGGAAGGTTCGATCAGCCCGTGTTTCACCAACGGCGCGAGGGCGAGGATGGAACAGGTGGTGTAGCACCCCGGGTTGCCGATGATCTTCGAACGGGCGATGGTTTCCCTGTAAAGCTCGGGGAGGCCGTAAACCGCCTGCTTCATCAGTTCAGGACAGGGATGGGCGATGCCGTACCAATGGGAATAGACATGTTCGTCGTCATAGCGGAAATCCGCGCTCATGTCGATAACCGTTGCGCCTTGCGAATACAGCTCTGCGACAAGCTCCGCCGAAGCCGCGTGGGGGAGCGCTGTGAAAACGACGTCGCATTCCCTTGCGAGTTTGGCCGCGTCCGTGGGGAAAAGTTCCGGCAAATCGTAACCCGCAAGGGAAGAATATGCACTGCACATATCCTGCCCTGCGCCGGACCGGGAGGAAAGATTGAGCGATGAAACCTTCGGATGCGATGAAAGAATCCGCGTAAGTTCCAGGCCGACGTAACCCGTCGCGCCCGCGATACCAGCCTTGATCATGAAATCACCTCAAAATGGCAGAAGCCAGAAAATATAAATAAATATACATCAACATGAAAAATAATGCAATACCATTCTGCGTTTTTCCAGACGTTTTTCCAGATTTGAATACAATGTTGTTCTTTTGCGCATAATTGCGGAAGAAACGACTCGGGAGGTAAACCTTGATGAAGAGAGGCGTGCTCATAGGAGGCATTTTATGCCTTGCGCTGATTGGGGCTGCGCTGGTGGCGGTGTTTTTGCAGCCGATCGTGGTCCAGGGCGCCGCGGTTACAAGGGGTGACCTTGTAAAGACGGAAAGCCTTTTGGGCGAACACATACCCCAAGACAGGCAAAACGTCGTCAGCACAAAGAACGGCATTGTCGGAAAAGTCGCCATCGCCGAAGGGGAAACCATCAGTGCTGGGGACACCGTCATTACGCTGTCTGCGGATGAACTTTCGGAAGAACTGAACGAAGTAGAAACAGCGCTGAGAAATCTGGAAAACAGCAGCCGTTTGGCATCTGCACCAACGGATCCGGAGCAGGAGGCGGCGCGCCAGGCGCTTTCTATCGCCCTTGCAAACGTGGAAAACGCAAAAACCCTCGCCCAGAGCGTGGGTATCGAGTATTCGCAGTTGAACGAGGCGATTGCGTCGTATATCGAGGCCAGCGCCAGAGCGGTTTTTTCCACTGACACCGGCGCCAACGTGCCAACGAATCAGAGCAAAGAGGACAACGAAGAGGAAAGGCAGAGGTTGCTTGGCTGGAGGGATGAGTTGAACGCCCGCCTTGCCGCATTGGATGTGATTTCTTCCGTATCCGGCGACGTGCTTTGGGTGAATATCGAGGCGGGGGCCGAGGTGAAAGAGGGCGATGTGCTGGCCATTGCGGGAAACGCCCGCGGCGGGCTGGTCTCTGCTATCGACACCGCCGGCAATCTTGATGTCGACGACGAGGTCGCCCTGATCTGCAACGGATTGCACTGGTCCGGCAAGGTCGTCGAAAAGGACGGCAACGTGCTATATATCAAGCCGGAAACGGGATTCGTGGCAAACGGGGAGATCACCGTCGTCGCCACGCTGGAATCAGCGATGGATGTTTGCCTGCTTCCCGTAGAGTGCCTGGGAGAGGATCAATCGGGGGAATACGTCCTGATCCTGAATGACGAAGGCACCCTGGAGCGCAGGGATGTGACCACCTCTTTGGAACATAGCGGCATGGTGGCGGTCACCTCGGGAATCGGAATCGGAGAAACGGCGGTATATTATCCGGACAGGTACAGCGCGGGGATGCGCGCCGAACTGTACGGCTGAACGGACAAAAGCGCGAATAAACCCCGGGAACGCTTGACTGGCGTTCCCTTTGCCTGTTTAATAATAGTATGACGACGAAGTCCAAGGTAAGAAATCCAAAAAACACGACGGCCAGGCTGACTGCCCTGGCCGAGATGCTGCCCCCCGCGGACGTTGTGGCGGACATCGGCAGTGATCACGGGTTGCTCTGCGCCCATCTGCTGTTGCATGAAAAATGCAAAAAGGCGATCGCGGTGGACGTCAGCGCCAGTGCGGCGGAAAAGGCGGCAAGACTTGCCCGTTCCCTTGGGCTTGTGGGAAGGCTGGTCCCCCGGCTGGGGGACGGGCTTGCGGCGCTGAAGCCGGGGGAGGCGGATGCTGCGGTGATTGCCGGGCTGGGGGGCAGGCTGATCGCCTCCATCCTGAAGGCAGCGCCCGAAATTGCGGCAAAGATTCCCATGATCCTTCAGCCCATGCAGCAGATCGCGGACCTTCGCAGATTTTTGCGGGAAAACGGTTTTTGCCTGCTGGATGAGCGTATGGTCGAGGAAAACGGCAGGATCTTCGAAATGATGGCCGTCGAAAAGGGCGAGTACCAGCAGGCGCAGGACATTCCGGAGGAACTGGCGGACGAGATCGGCCCGCTTTTGTGGCAAAGGGGGGACCCCCTGCTTGGCGAAAGCCTTCGAAGAAATGCGCAGGGGTTGGAAAGAGCCGCGGTCATGGCCGGGGCCGCTCCGGAAGCGATGGAGAAGCTGAAAGCGAAGGCAAACGTCTATGCCCGGGCAGCGGACATGGTCGAAGCCAAGGGGAGACGACATGTATATTTCGAAAAAACACTTCCTTGAGGCGATGGAAAGCATCGCTCCTGGGCATCTTGCCCAGGAATGGGACAATGTGGGCATGCTGATTGACTGCGGGCAGGAGCAGTTTAAAAAAATTCTGTTCGCGCTGGATCTGACCGAGGACGTGGCGGCCCAGGCGATCAAAGCCGGCGCGGACCTGGTGGTCACCCACCACCCGATAATGCTTTCCGGCATCAAAAGGCTGGACGGAAAAACTGGGGAATCCAGGGCAATTCTGCTCATGGTCAAAAACGGAATTTCGCATTTTGCCGTCCATACGAATTTCGATTGCGCGGAATGCGGAACCAACGCCCATCTTGCGAACATTTTGGGGCTCAAAAACCCGCAGCCTTTGCTGGAGGATGGCATGGGCAGGGTGGGCGACCTGGAACGGGAAATGACGCTTTCGGAACTTTCGAAAAAAATTGGCGAAGCTCTGAACGCAAAGACCATCCGCGCCGCCGGAGACCCGGAAAGAACGATTCGAAGGCTGGCCATCGTCACCGGCTCGGGAATGTCCCTGATACGGGAGGCTGAAGCCGCAGGGGCGGACGCCCTTTTGACCGGAGATGCAAAGTATCACGCAGCAGCGGAAGCCGTGGATTTTGGGGTCGCCGTGATCGACGCGGGGCATTTCGCCACCGAGCGGCCAGGGATGATCCAACTAATTCAAGGTTTACAAGCACATTTTAATGCGCTACAATGTAAGACGGATATCATGACTGAACTGTGCCTTGCGGAGGAAAACGATGTTTTTTGGACCGCAGGGAACCCAGTGGAATAGAGGTATGCTCATTGAACAATATGGAAGCCCTGGTTAAATATCAGGAAGCCGAACTGAAGTATGATAAGCTGGAGGCAAAACTAAGGAATACTCCTGCCAGCAAGCGCTTCTCCAAAGTTCGCCAATTTTTGGAGGATCAGAAGCGCATTCTCCGGCGCATGATGGCCGCCGTGGAAAGCAGGAGAAGTGCGATCGCCGCCACTTCTCAACGTTTTGACCTTTACGAAAAGCGTTACGAAGACGGCATAGCCAAATTCGAAAAATCCAAAAAGGAAGATCCAGATGAGCTTGCTAAATTTTCGCAATACTTCGAACAGCTGACGGCGCGGATCGCTCAGGAGCGCAGAGAATTCGCGCGGCTGGTGCACGCCCTCGAAAAAGAGGAAGCCCAGCTTTCGGATATGCGCATCAAAATTGCCAAGGCAAGGAAGGAATACGACGAGCTGAAAGCAACCGTGGAAAAAGAGCGTGCCGAAGCCCAGGAAAGCCTGCAGGCCGCAAAAGCAGCCGCGGATGCCCTGGCTAAAAACGTCGATCCCCAGCTTTTGGAGGCATACCGCCAGGTCAGGCGCAACCATGCCCTTGCCGTGGTGGAAGTCGTGGGCAACAAATGCTCCGGCTGCAATATGGAGCTTCCCGCAGTAGCGGACAGAAGGCTCAGAGAGCAGGAACTCGTCGAGTGTGACAACTGCGGCAGAATCCTTTACATATCCAATTAGTTAATGATGCGAGGCGGCTGGATGGTCGCGTCCGGAAACGGATGAGGAAAGTCCGAGCACCACAGGGCAGAGTGCCGGGTAATACCCGGTGGAGGCGACTCCAAGGAGAGTGCAGCAGAAAGATACCGCCCCCCAGTTCCGGGGAGCAAGGGTGGAAAGGTGAGGTAAGAGCTCACCGGCGGCTTGGTGACTTGTCCGTCATGTAAACCCCACTTGGTGCAAGATTGAGAGAGGGAGCATTCAATGGCGGCCCGTCAGGCTCCCCTGTAATCGCTTGAGCCGATTGGCAACTTTCGGCCTAGATAGATGACCGTCCTTGACAGAACTCGGCTTACAGGCCGCGCTCGCATGACATATTTTAGCCCGCTTTGCGCGGGCTTTTGATTTACCTGTGCTCAAAAAGGAGGGTGGCATGGCGCCGATCATCCGCTATTATGATTTGAACACCGTACCGGAGCACCGTTTCCTGTATGCCATCATTGTGGCGCGATACCGGGGGAAATGGGTGTTTGTGCGGCACAAGGACCGGCATACCTTTGAGATCCCCGGCGGGCACAAGGAGGCGCACGAAGGCATCGACGCAACAGCCGCCCGGGAACTGACGGAGGAAACGGGCGCCAAGGTGTTTGAACTTGTGCCGATTTGCATTTACTCGGTGGACCAGGGAGAAGGGGAGTTCTTCGGGCAGTTGTTCTACGCGCACATCCTGGAGTTGGGGGACCTTCCCGAATCGGAAATCACAGAGGTGCGCCTGCTGGATGATTTGCCCGAGTATCTGACCTACCCCGACATTCAGCCGGCGCTGTTCCAAAAGGCGAGAAATGCCATCGTGGGGAAGAAATAAGAACAACGCCGCTTTGCATGCGCAGGCGGCGTTTGCGTATTTGGTTTTTTCGGCGGTCAGCCCAGGTCTTCGGTGGTGAGGTAGGGAATGCCGTTTTCCCCGCCGATGCCTTCCGTCATATAGGCCTGTTCGTTCTCGTCAATGAAGATGGCTTCCACGCCTTCGATGGACTTGACGAGCTGCATGCCCTTTTCAAGGCCGAGGACAAAGCAGCAGGTCGTCAGGGCGTCGCCGTCGATGGACTTGTCGGATATGATGGTCACAGAAGCCAGACCGTTATTGACAGAATAGCCCGTTTTGGGGTCCAGTATATGGTGGTAGAAGGTTCCGTCTTCCGTTTTGAAATAGCGCTCGTAAATGCCAGAGGTCACGATGGACTTGTTCTGCAGTTTGACGGCGGAAATCGGGGTGTTCCGCCTCTTGAACGGGTCCTGAAGGCCGATGGTCCAGTCGTTTCCTCCCTTGTTACCCATGGCGTACACGTTTCCGCCCAGGTTGACGATGGCGCTGGTCACCCCGCGGGAAGCGAGGTATTCCACCACCTTGTCCGCGATGTAGCCCTTGGCGATGGCGCCGAGATCGATCTGCGCGTCGGCATCGAGAAGGGTGACGGTGTTGCCCTCCACCTTGACATTCCTGTAATCCACAAGGGAAACCGCGGCGGCCAGAAGATCCGCGTCCGGGACTTTCGGGTCGTTGTTCTTAAAGTCCCAAAGGTTGGAGGCGGGGCCGATGGTAATGTCAAACGCGCCGTCGCTGAGCTCGCTGTACTTCAGGGCGGTGCGGATCACCTCGATGGTATCGTCATGCACCTCGGTGGGGGCGCCCTGGGCGTGGTTGATCCGCCAAACGTCGCTGCCCTCGATGGTTTTGGAAAGCAGCTGTTCGTATTTGGCGCATACCTCCAGCGCGCCGTTCAGATTATCCTGGCTGAGGCCATCATAAAGCGTAATGGTGATGACCGTGTCCAGCATAAAGCCCGTGGAGCTGATCGGATCGCCGCCGGTGTCCTGGGGGTTTGCGGTGCAGCCGGAAACGAGCACACAGGCTGCAAGGACGATGGACGCGACGGCTTTCCCATAAGATCTGTTTCGCATAAAGTAAGCACCTTTGGTTTGAAATTGTTCAAAATCGAGGCAGAACCATGCCTTTATATACTTTGTACCACAAAGGATGAAAAAGCAAGAGAAAAATCATGGCGCAACTGTGACATTCGCCAAAGGGCAGCGCCGCGTTGTGTTTTTTACGCATTGGAGTTATAATACGAAAGTGCGGCGAACATGCAGCGAAGGAGAACTTTTTTTGCGTATCAGGACCGAAAAAATCGCATACTTCGGGCTTCTGACGGCTATGGCTATCGTGCTGGGCTATATCGAAAGGACGATCCCGATTTTGGACGGCTCCATTCCCGGCGTGAAACTTGGTCTGTCCAACGTCATCATCCTGTTCGGGATTTACATCATGGGCGGAAAAAGCGCTTTTATGCTGATGCTTCTCAAGGTGTTCCTTCTTTCTTTGATGTTTACCGGCCTGTTTTCCACCACCATGATGGTGAGTCTGGGCGGCGGATTTTTGAGCTATGTCGTCATGACGGTTCTGAGCAAGCTCCCGGGGGTGACCGTGGTCTCGGTCAGCGTGATGGGAGCGGTGGCCCACAATGTCGGGCAGACCTTGACTTCCTGTGTGATACTGGGCACATACCAGTTGTTGTATACCTACCTTCCGGCGATTCTGATCTCTGCGGTGGTCACCGGGGTGCTGACCGGGCTTGTGGCCCAGCGGGTGATCGTCGCTCTGAAGCGGACCGGAGTGGTAAAACATATAAAAAAGGACAAAATTCGAGCATAATTAACACAGGAAAAGCGAGTATTTGTGCGTTGCGCAGGTACTTTTGTCGTGGTATAATGGCAAAACGGACAGTACACATTTATATATGCGGAGGATAATATGGCACAACACGAAAGACTCGAGAACAACGAGATTAAGCTGACGGTCACCGTTCCCGCTGAGACATTCACCGAGGCTTTGACCAAGGCATACATAAAAGAAGGCAAACGCTACTCTGTTCCCGGTTTCCGCAAGGGAAAGGCTCCCCGCCGCATGATTGAGAATGCCTACGGCGAGGGAGTTTTCTACGAAGGGGCTTTTGATTACTGCTATTACCCCGCATATGCGGCGGCCTTGAGGGAACAGGACCTTGTACCCGTTGACTCCCCGAAGATCGACATCGTCCAGATCGGCCATGACCAGGATTTGATCTTTACCGCGACCTTCCCCGTGGCCCCCGAAGTGGAGGTCACACCCGAGTTGTACAAGGGTATAGAACTGGAGAAGCGCGAGTATACTGTTACGGACGAACAGGTGAACGCCGCCGTTGCCCGCGAACAGGAGAAAAACGCCCGTTTTGTGGACGTTGACCGCCCTGTTGAAAAGGGCGACCGCATCGTTTTGGACTACGCCGGAACCATCGACGGCGTTGCCTTTGACGGCGGAACGTTGGAGAATGCAGACCTTGAAATCGGCTCCGGGACCTTCATCCCGGGTTTTGAAGATCAGCTTGTGGGCGTTTCCGCCGGCGAGGAAAAGGACGTTGTGGTCACTTTCCCGGAAAACTACCATGCAAAGGAACTTTCCGGCAAAGAGGCCGTATTCCATTGCACGGTGAAGCAGGTGAAGGCCAAGGAATTGCCCGAAGCGGACGATGAGTTTGCCAAAGACATCAGCGAGTTTGACACGATCGCAGAATTCAAAGAAGATCTCCGCAAAAAGATGCAGGCGGACGCGGACCTTCGCGCACGCAATGCGTTGGAGAATGACGCTGTCGCTGCAATCGCCAAAAAGATCGAGTTTGATATTCCCGAAGCCATGATTGAACGCCAGGTTGACGAAATGCTCTACAACCTGCATACTCAGATGATGCGGCAAGGTTTCAACCTTGAGCAGTATGTGCAGGCGATGGGCATGGACATGGCAAAGTTCCGGGAGACCTACAAGCCTGCCGCAAAGGAACGCGTAAAGGGTGATCTGATCCTCAAGGCCATCGTCAAGGCGGAAAACATCGAGGTTTCCAACGAAGAGGTCGAAAAGGAGATTGCGGATTACGCAAAGTCCGTCAATATGGAACCCGACCAGGTGGAAGAGATCATGAAGAATGTCAACCTGGCGGAGATGAAGTCGGACATGGCGCTTCGCAAAGCGGTGGATGTCATCATCGACAATGCCGTTATGGTGGAGCCCAAGCCCGTGGAACTACCCAAAGAAGAAGACAATGCTGCCGAAGATGCCAAGGACGAGGCGGGCGAGTAAGTGAGAACGATGGTTAGCTTGTTACCCCTTCCGTTTGGTATCTCGGCGAGATAGGAGGAGAAAATGAGCGCTTTAATCCCAATTGTAGTGGAGCAGACCAGCCGTGGCGAACGCTCCTATGACATATACTCGAGGCTGCTGAAAGACCGGATTATCTTCCTGGGGGGAGAAGTGAACGACGCTGTGGCAAACCTCATCGTCGCCCAGATGCTTTTCCTGGAAGCCGAAGATCCGGATAAGGATATCTTCCTTTATATCAACAGCCCGGGCGGTTCTGTTTCCGCCGGAATGGCGATTTATGACACGATGCAGTACGTCCGCTGCGAAGTTTCCACCATCTGCGTGGGACTCGCCGCTTCCATGGGGGCATTCCTGCTCGCTGCGGGAGCGAAGGGCAAGCGCAAGGCCCTGCCCAACGCCGAAGTGATGATCCATCAGCCCTCCGGCGGCGCCAGGGGTCAGGCGACGGACATTCGCATCCAGGCGGAGCAGATCATTCGGATCAAGCAGAAGCTGAACGAGATTCTGGCCAACCGCACTGGCCAGCCCCTGAGCAAAATCGAGATTGACGTCGAGCGCGACTTCTATATGACGGCTGCCCAGGCCAAGGAGTACGGCATCATCGACGAAGTCATTGCCCCCAGGCGCTGAAAAACGCAGCGCAAATCCCAATAGAGGTGAAATATGCCCAAGAACGATAACGATAAAACCATACGCTGCTCCTTCTGCGGCAAAAAGCAACAGGAGGTCAAGCGGATCGTTGCGGGGCCCGGAGTATTCATATGCGACGAATGTGTCGAATTGTGCATGGAGATCGTCCATGACACGCCGGAACCCGCTCCCGAACTGAACGTTGAAGAGATTCCCAAACCCGCGGAAATCATGCGCGGGCTGGATGATTATGTCGTCGGCCAGTACAGGGCGAAAAAAGCCCTGTCCGTTGCCGTTTATAATCACTACAAGCGCATTTCCTCGCCGGCGTCGAACGA
>JBMNTV010000025.1:0-25297 GCA_050945915.1 Christensenellales bacterium | reverse complement strand
GGTTTTTCCGCGGACCTTGTCCTGAGTGAACTCCAGGGGGGAGTTGCCCATGTCAAACCCCGGGAGGGGGAGGGCGTTGCGTTCGCCGGCGATCAGGGCCTCCTTGCGGTCAAGGGTGCGCATCATGGCGACGGCGTCGTCCACCTCCACAACGGGGATGACCTTGATCGCGCCGTTGTTGACGGCGGTGATCATCGTGGAAGTGGCGCGCAAAATGTCCAGCACCACCACCGTGCGGTCCCGGGTATCCCTTTCGAAAATTTCGTTGTAAACGGCAAAGACGTCGACTCTCATGGTTCAGCCTTTCCTAAAAAGTGGGGGAAACCATGCGGCTCGGGGGCAAAAAGATTGCCCATATGGAGCGAAGCCGTCGGTTTCTTGGATTTCAAGTAATTATAGCACACATCCTGCAAAAGTACACCATTTTTTGCGCGGCGGGTCATAAGGGTGCGATGGTTCGGGGAATTTGGCCCATAACCGGGCTGGGACGGCCGGCGCCAGGGCGCGTTTCCCCACCGCCCTTTCACAGGCGCTTGCGAACGATGCGCGAATAACGCCCCTTATCACGGAATATGCGTTTTTTGCCCCTTAACCTTTGCAGGCAGCGGGCATACCATGCTAGAATAATGTCATGATTTATCTTTGTGCAACGCCCATCGGCAATTTGGAGGACATCACCCAAAGGGCGGTCAGAATCCTTTCGGAATGTGACGCCGTTTATGCGGAGGACACCCGGCGGACGCTGGTTCTTTTGAACCATCTGGGCATCAAAAAACCGGTGTTTTCCTGCCACGAGCACAACGAGCGCCAAAAGGCGAAGGAGATCGTGGCCCGTTCCGCGGCGGGGGAGGTGGTCGTGGTGGTGAGCGACGCGGGCATGCCCGGCATCTCCGACCCGGGCGCTGCGGTGGTGGCGGCGGCCATCGAGGGCGGAGAGCCCTTCACCGTGCTGCCCGGGGCGAGTGCGGCGCTCATGTCCGCGGTATTGAGCGGCCTGCCCTGCGACCGGTTCGTGTTCGAAGGCTTCCTGCCCAGGGAAAAGAAGCAGCGGGAGGCGCGCATCGCCGCTTTGGCGGCGGAAGAGCGCACGGCGGTGCTTTATGAAAGCCCTTTCCGCCTTTGCGGTACGCTCAAAGAGCTGGCGGACAAGCTGGGGGAAGGGCGGCGCGCTGCGGTGTGCCGGGAGCTGACCAAGATACACGAGGAATGCGTCCGGGGCACTTTGGCGGAGCTTTTCGACCACTATTCTGCGGGGGTGAAGGGCGAGTGCGTCATCGTCCTAGCCGGAGCACAAGCCCAAGAAGAAGCGCCGGACCTTAGGCGGATGCTGGCGGAAGTGGAAGCGGCGGTGCGTTCCGGCGAGCGGGCGAAGGATGCCGCAAAGCGCTTCGCGAAGGGGATTACGGCTTCCGCTCTGTATAACGAGTACCTGAAGAAAAAGCGGGCGGAGGAGGCGTGACATAAAACCCAAGGTACAGTGTTTTTTCGCCGGTTGCGGCCAAACCCCTTGTATGCAAAGTGTGTATATGATAGAATATTCCAAAGCCAATAGTTAGATTAAGTTGACTCGTCAACCCACATCAACCAAAGGAGCGGAATACATGGAAAAGAAGTTCTATCGCTGTGAAATTTGCGGCAGGATCATCGACGTGGTGAAGGACGGCGGCCCCTTGACCTGCTGCGGCCAGCCCATGACCCTTCTGAAGGCGAACACCGTCGATGCCTCCACAGAAAAGCATGTTCCCCACATCGTCCGCGAAGGCAACGAGGTCACCGTGACCATCGGCTCCGTGGAGCATCCCATGATCCCCGAGCATTTCATCGAGTTCATCCAGCTCGTCCAGGGGGACAGGGAGGAGCGCGTGATGCTGCATCCCGGCCACAAGCCCGTTGCGAAGTTCACCGTTTCCGACGGTCCCTTCACCGTTTATGAGTACTGCAACCTCCACGGTCTGTGGAAGGCCGAGGGCTAATCCCCCGACCTTTCCCAGCCGCGTAAGCTGACAGAAAGCCCGCACCCCAAAGGGTGCGGGCTTTCCTCTTTTGGGGGCGCGACCGCATCGTACCGCCGCTGTGCTATTTTACCGGCACCAGCTCGATGTACCCCCGCGTTCCCAGCGGCTCGAGCTGGATTCTGGGGTTGGATTGATCCCAGGAATAGCCGAGGATGGAGGGGTCGTAGTTCTCGATGGCCTTCCAAAGCGCTTCGATGGCCTCGCAGTAATCCTCCTCGGCGAAGGGTTCGCCCCGGAACATCAGATACTTGGCGGCGGGCAGGTCGATGGCATCGAACCCTTCGGGGACGGGTCCGTCGTAGTCCGGCGCGACTTCCACGCCCTGCACGTACTCAGAAGTGCCGGGGGCCCTCAGGCTTTCGGGCAGCCAGAAGCCCGCCGGTTCCCCGCAGAAGGGCTTGATGCTTCGCAAAAGCCCCCACACGTCGCAGCCCACTTCCGCGCAGTAGTCAAAATAGCTGTCCGCTCTGACGCCCCGTTTGAGGATGAGCTTTCTCGCGGGTCGGTCGACGACGTGGACGAAAACGGTCTTGATGTTTTCCATGCTGTGCTCCTTTCTGGTTTTTGCCGGTTCGACGGCATAGGGCGTGAACAGATAAAGCGGCACCGGATGGTTCGCGTACTCTTTGGGATTGCATCCAAACTCGCGGAAAAAGGCGCGTTGGTACCCGTCCACGCTTTTGAACCCGAACGCAAAGGCCACATCCGCAATTTTGCAGGACTCGTCCCGAAGTTTCAGCGCCGAGTTGGAAAGGCGCAGCCGCCGGATGTAGTCCGCGGGGGTACACCCCGTGTGGTGGGCGAACAGCCGGTGGGCGTACCAGGGCGAAAAGTGCGACACCCGAGCGAGATCCGCCAGGGTGATCCCGTCGTCGAGGTGTTCGGCGATGTACGCCTGCATATTTCGGACCGCCTGAATCTGCTCGTCCATGCTTTTCCTCCTTACCGTCGATGACAGGAACGATTTTAGCATTCGGGATTGGAGACCCTCTCGACCATTTTTGCGAAGTGTGTAGCAGGGGGCGTTTTTTCCTTCCGCGTCCTTGCGGCAAGCAAAACGGCGCGCCTGAAAGACGCGCCATGAAAATACGTTTTGCGTTACGGCTGTTCGGTGGCCGGCCTGATGCCGGCAAGGGTCTTTTCCGCCCGGTTGACCTTCCATTGGCCGCTTTTGATGAACAAAAGGCCGAAGATGATGCCGCCCACGGGGGCAAGGGTGACGGCGATGCCGATGCCGATGAGCTTCAGGTGAAGGACGTTCACAAAGAAGTACGCCAGCGGCGCCCGCAGGAAGATGCTGGTCAGCGCGGCGTTGAACATGGTTACGATGCTGTGCCCGCCGCCTAAAAACAAGCCGTTGAAGGAGAACACCACCGAGGAGATCAGCGCGTCCGCCGCCAGGCAGCGCAGGAAGTCCGCGCCTTCCATCACCGTCTGGGCGTCCGCGTTGAAGATGCCCATGATAAAGTCTGGGAACAGGGCGACAAAGGCGCCCACGATGGCGGTGATCAGCAGATTGATGCGCAGCCCCACCTTCATGGTGTGCATCGCCCTGTCGAAAAGCCCTGCGCCGATGTTCTGACCGCACATGCTGGCGATGCTCTGGCTCATGGCGATGCCGGGAAGGATGGCAAAGCTGTTGACCTTGAGGCCGATGTTAAAGGCGGCAGAGGAATAAACGCTCAGGGAGTTCGCCAAGGAGGTCAGAATCAGGAAGGAAAAGGAAACGCAAAGGTTCTGGATGCCGGTGGGCAGGCCGAGCTTGACCAGCAGCCGCACCTTATCGCGATGGATCTTGAAGCTCTTGGGCTTGAAGTCGAAGATGAACCCCTTTTTGGCGAGAAAGATGACGCTCAGCGTCAGCGAAAGCGCCTGGGACAGCACCGTCGCCAAAGCCGCGCCTGCAGCGCCCATCCCAAGGGGGCCGACGAACAGAATGTCCAGCACCACGTTGGTGGAAGCGGCGATCCCCACGAACACCATGGGCGCCTTGGAGTTGCCCATGCCGCGCAACACGGCGGAAACGGCGTTGTAGCCAAAGATGAAGATCGTTCCCGAGATGCAGATGTATAAATAATCCCGGGCGATGGCGTAGGATTCCGCAGGGGTCTGAAGAAGGTTGAGGATGGAAGGCACCAGGGGCAAAAGCACCGCGGTCAGCAACAGCGCAAAGATTCCATAAAGGGAAAAGAGGGTGCCGATGGTCTTTTTCTGCTCCTCGAACAGCTTTGCGCCGGTATACTGGGCGACGAGGATGGTTCCGCCGTTGGCGAGGCCGATGATGAGATTGGTGATCATAATGGCGACCTGGCTCCCGATCCCCACGCCGGAGATGCCGATGGAACCCTCGAACCAGCCCACGATCACCATGTCAGCGACGTTATACAGCGCCTGGAAAAGCATGGCGCCCAGGAAGGGAAGGCTGAACTTCAGCAGCTTTTCGGATACGCTGCCGGAAGTCAGGTCGTTGTGAAACTTGGTTTGCGCTTCTGTCATATAATCCTCCCAAAAATAAAAAATGATTGCAACGCGAAAGAGCGGGCAAAAAAGCCCACTCGACGAAAAGCGGCGCACCTTTGGGCGCGCCCGAAGTCACACCAGCAAAGAGCGCATATACTCCACAAAAAGGGCGAAGGCGATGCCGGGCTCTTCCAGCGAGGGCTGCCAGCGCCGCACCCATTCCAGGGAGAAGTACCCGTCGAAGCCAAGGGCGTGCAGCCGGTCCACGCATTCCGCCACCGGCAGCGTTCCCTGACCCATCATTTTGTACTTCACCGCGCCGTTTTCCTCGATGGAATCCTTGACGTGCACATGGCGCACGTATCTGCCGATGTTTTCAATCGTCGCCTTCGGGGTTTCGTCAAAGTAGCGGAAGGGGTGGTTCAAGTCCCACAAGGCGGCCAAGGCGGGGGAGCCCACGAACTCGATCAAGCCGGCGAGGCGGCCAGTGTTCGCAAAATAGCCGTTGCTTTCCAGCAACAGGGTGACGCCCCTTTTTTCGGCATAGGCTGCGAGCAGGGCTGCGGCCTTTTGGACGCGGTCCTCGTCCACCCATCCTTCCGGCGCGGGGCCGGCATTCCCCAGAATGCGGATATAGGGAATGGAAAGGGAGGCGGCGCAGCCGATGTAATTCTTGCATTCGAAGAACACGCCCTCCCCGGGCTGCTGAAGCTCGCAGGCGGAGGTCAGGCAGGGGATCGTTAGGCCTAGTCTATCCAGAGAGGCCCTGGTACTGTCGATGTTTTCCGGCAGAAATGCGGCGATTTTCGGCGCATACAGCTCGCTTTGGACGCCGCGGATCTCCACGCCGTCATAGCCAAGGTCGCAGGCGGCAGCGAGAATGTCCGAAAACGACCATTCGGGACAACCCAGAGTAGAAAAAGCCAGTTTCATGATCGCCCTCCATACAAGCGGGTGGTTTTTCGGACCTGCAGTCCGGATGTGCATCAGTTGTATTATATCATATTTGCGTGGGAATTGAAAACCGTCCTTGATGGTCCATCATGCTTGGCCAGCGGCAAAACGGCAAAAACGCGCCCCCAAAAAAGCGGGCCCCCTTGCGCGGGGCAAAGGGGGCTGCTTTGATGATTGGACGCTTCGTTAGAAGGTGATGAAAGCTTTCTTCACATAGCCGGTATAGGTCTTGCCGGAGCTTGTGAATTTGATCTTGTAATACGATCCGGATTCGCCGTCGATGGTGACTTTGATGCCGTTGCTCATGGTGGCCAGGCGGCCATAGCTGGATCCCGGACCCTTCCGCACGCTGACGCGCAGGTCATCGTCCCCGGAGTTGATTTTGCCGGTCTTGCCCGTCACGTCCCCTTCGGTGATCACGAAGGTGAGGGCGGAGATGGTGCCGGAAGCGGTCTTCAGATAGGCGGTGGTGGTTCCGGCGGAAAGTGCGGTGAACCGCGCCTGCTTGTAGCCGTTGGATCCAGTCACGAGGGTGGCGGAGACGATGGAGGGGTCCGCCGTCCAGGCTTCGGCGACGCTCGCGCTGGAGTACTTGAAGGTCTTGGATGAGCCCACGGTAAAGGTATAGGACTTGGTGGGCTGGGGCAGGTTGGGGTCTGTGGTGCTGGTACCCGCGGTGACGGTGATGGGCAGCGTGCCCGTCGCGCCGGTGCTGGTGATATAGGTGATGTTCGCCGTGCCTGCGGACACGCCGGTGACGATGCTGCCGTTGACGGAAGCCACGGCGGGGTTGGAGCTGATAGTGGAGGCAACCGTCATGCCCACAGCGTTGATGAGGGTGGACTCGCCGACGGCGATGGTGTTCTTCAACAGGGAAACCTGGCCGCCGGAGGCCGCGCCGGTGCCGACGGTGATGGTATACTGACCCGTGGATTTCTTGGCGGAGTTGATGCAGTAGATGGTGGCGACGCCGTTGGAAATGCCCTTGATGATGCCGTTTTCCGTCACGGTGGCGACGGCGGGATTGCTGGAGCCGCAGTGGTCGGGGGTGCCGTCCAGGTACAGCTGGACGCTTTCATTGATGGCGATGTGGTTTTTGGTCGCCAAGACGGTGCTGGTGGGATAGGTGCCGCCAAAGATGCGGATCTTTCCGTAATACCCTCCGGCATCGTACACGTCGATGTCCGCATACCCCGCCGACCCGGCAGGCACCTTGCAGGTGACGAGACCGGAGTTGGTCACGGAGAAGTAAGTCGGGTCGGAACTGACGCAGGTTGCCAGGGGAAACCCGCTGGAGGAGGTGAGCTGGGTGGACTGGCCATAGCTCAAAAGGGTGGTGCCGGCGGAGATGGTGGTGTTGCCGGAAGCGAGGGGGCTGCGCACGGTGATCGTCGTGGTGCCCACGGGCAGGGCGCCCTGCTTCGCGGTGATCACCAATGTGCCCGCCTGCAAGCCGGTCACCTTGGCCACGGGGACGTTGGGATAGGTCACCCCGTTGTATACGACGGATTCGGTGGTGTAGGTAATCATGCCATATCCGGTGCCGCCGGTGATCTCATAGGTGAGGGAGTAATACCCAAGTTGGGAGGGGTTGACCGGCCGAATGGTGGCGACGCTGGCGCTATGCAGCGCGATGATGATATCTCTGTCGGACGTGATGGGGATGATGTCCGCCGCCAGGGCCGCGGGGGCGGCGACGGCAAAGGACAGCACAAGGGCCAAAAAGACCGCGAGCAGGCGTTTTGTCTTCATAAGGGAGCCTCCTTTTTTGACACAGGGATAGGATGAAAGCGTTTGGCCCGGGCAAGGGAAAAAACGGGTCTTCCGCGAAAAGCCCAGGCAATGGCAATGTAGCTAATTATTACTATAAATAGGGAAGGAGTGGTAGTCAATGAAACAAACTATTAATGATCCCGTTCAAAACATGGAAAGATAAAAAAGCGCCCCAAAAGAGGCGCGAAAGAAGTTTTCAAAAAGGCAAAGGGGCAGTTTTGCCCAGGCAAAAGCGCCCTCCGGTGAAGGAAGGCGCTTTTGAAACCGTGCACCTGTTTTCGATAATCGCCTCTCCGAGCGGGGACGAAGCGCTCCGCTCCGGCCGGGCAGCCCTGCGGCACACCCGGCGGCCCGCTTAATGCTGCTTCCGTCAGGACCTGACATGGTTCACGGAGCCGGATTGCACAGGACCCGGCCATCAGCGCGGAAACGCGCCGTTCTGCCTCACAGAGACGTACCTCTTAACAGGAATTCAACCCCGCTATAGCGGATTGCGGGTTACAGGGCACCGCTAACTCCCCGTCTAGCACGGCAAGATCATTATATCCTGTAAGCGGATTCGCTGTCAAGCAAAGTAGTGCGGGCAAAGCCGCGGAAAAAGGCGGAAAACAGGAGCTCTTCCCAAGGATTACTTCGCCGCTTCGGGCTCGAACTTATACATCCTAGAAAGGGGCTTGTAGATCAGGAAGGTGATCACGCAGTTCAGTCCCGCCTTGATGGCGTTAAAGGGCAAAATGGCGGGCAGGAGCATGCCGATGACCACGGAGCGGTCCACCCCCATGAAAATCGGGGTAAAGATGATGTTCCAGATCATCATGGAGCCGACCATCGCCAAAGCGCCGGCGAGCAGGGCAAGTATCGCGCCCTTGAGGGACCGGTTGCGCCGATAAATCCAGCCTGCGACCACGGCCATGATGCCCGTTGCAAAAATGTGCATCATGATGCCGATGACGCCGCTGGCCGCAGACACCGTCAGCCCCTGGATGACCGAAACCACCACGGTGAGCATCAGTCCCGCCCAGGGCCCGAACAAAAAGGCGCCGATCAAAATGGGGATATCCGCCGGATCGTATTCCAAAAAGGGCGCCGCGGGGATGATGGAGAAGTGAATCAGCATCACCAGCATGATGGACATCGCCGCCAGCATGGACATGAAGGAGAGTTTCTGGACGTCAAACTTTTTTGCGGACATTGGATAACCTCCGAAGGTAGTATTCGCCTGATCGGACGGCTCAACACTCGCGCCCAAGCGTCAAAAGCCCCGTAACGAAACTCGTTACGGGGCGAATAACGCACAGGCAAAAGAACGTGGTGCCACGCGCCGTTTCTTCCATCCGGACTATCACCGTTGGTACCGGAATCGCACCGGTTCGGCCCGCAAAATGCGGGTTCGCGGACTGCGGGGGAACACCCCTTCACCGCCAGTGGAGAATTTCACTCCGCCCCGAAACAGACTAAGTATATAGTAGTCCCTGCGCCTGAACTTGTCAAGTTTTTGCCGAAAAAATACAGGGCAAAAAACTGGCAAAACGAGGCGCGTTCACATCATCAAGGTCAGGCACCAGCGGATGCCGGCGATGGCCAGCGTCATCAGCCCCCAGCCGCCGATGGTCCCGGTGGCGAACCGCCGAACATTGGTGGACTCGCGGCCGAACCAGGTCTGCGCGCTCCAGTCGGCAAGGGGGAAAAGGAGCGCGATGGCGCAGACCCAAAGGGGCGGCAGGATGCGCAAGAGAGAAAGCGCACCGGCGACGAGGTAACCAACAAAGATGCCGGTGCACCGGGCGCAAAGGGGCAGTTGCCTGCCCCGAATAAAGAAGCTGCGGTCTGGCCGCTGGTGGCAACCCAAAAAACCAAAAAAGCGGAACAGCGCGTTCATGGCGGGCTTATTTCGCCGCGCTGTACTTTTCGACGACGCGCAGCATCACGTCCACCATCTTCGTAAGGGACTGGACGGGGATGTATTCGAACCGGCCGTGGTAATTGTGCCCGCCGGTGGAAAGATTCGGGCAGGGCACGCCCATGAAGGAAAGATTCGCGCCGTCTGTGCCGCCGCGGATGGGCTGGATGATGGGCTCGACACCGCATTCGCGCATGGCGGCCGTGGCGTTTTCGATCAGGTGCATGTGGGGCAGCACCTTTTCCTTCATGTTGTAATAGGAGTCCTTGATATCCACCGCAACGGTGCCAGCGCCGTATTTTTCGTTCAGATAGCCCTCGATGGCCCTCAGGCGCTCTTTTCTCGCCTCAAACAGCGCCTTGTCGTGATCCCGGATGATGTACGAAAGCGTACAGCGCTCTACTTCGCCTTTGATGTCGGTGATGTGGTAGAATCCTTCGTACCCTTCGGTGTGGGCGGGGGATTCCGCCGGCGGCAGCATGGAATGGAACTCCATGCCGACGAGCACGGCGTTTTTCATCTTGTTTTTTGACGTTCCGGGGTGGATGCTCACGCCGTTTACGGTGACCTTTGCGGAGGCGGCGTTGAAGTTTTCGTATTCGATCTCCCCCAGCTTGCCCCCGTCGATGGTGTAGGCGAAATCCGCGCCGAAGCGCGCAACGTCAAAATGCCTGGTGCCGCGGCCGATCTCCTCGTCCGGGGTGAAGGCGATGGCGATTTCGCAGTGGGGCGGCGCGTCGGGGGCGAGCAAACGCTCGCAAAGGGTCATGATCTGGGCGACCCCCGCCTTGTCGTCCGCCCCTAAAAGGGTGGTGCCGTCGGTGACAATCAGATCCTGGCCGACGTAGTCCAAAAGTTCCGGGAACTCCGCCGGGGACATGACGACATTCCCCTCGGCGTTCAACAGGATCGCTCCGCCGTCGTACTTTTCCACGATGCGGGGCTTCACCCCTTCCCCCGGAGCGTCCGGCGAGGTGTCCACATGGGCCAAGAAGCCCAGCGTGGGCAGGTTGGGGAGGGTGGCGGGGATTTTGGCGTACACATAGCCGAAATCGTCCAGCACCACCTCGGACGCGCCCAGGGCGGTCAGCTCATCCTTCAGCATGCGCAAAAGGTCGAACTGGCGGGGAGTGGAAGGGGAGGATTCCGATTCGGGGTCGGGGGTGGTGTTTACCTGAACATAGCGCAGGAAGCGCTCGGTCACGCTTTGCATGGATGCCTCCTTGTTTGGATGGTTGACTGGCGGAGCTTACACCCGCTTGACGCCCAGGGTGACGGTTTCGCCATTGATGTTCCATTCCTTGACGTAGCCCTCGGCGCCTTCAAAGATGCCGTCCGCCAGGGTGCTTTGGCGCACCGTGTCGCCGTACTGCTCCAGCAGGGCGGCGATGCGCTCGTTTCCGGAATGATAGATCGCGATGTGGTCGGTGACGTTGAAGTCCGCCTCCTTGCGCATGGTCTGCACCTTGGAGATGATCTCCCGCACAAATCCCTCGTCGATGAGCTCCGGCGTCAGGTTGGTGTCAATGGCCACCGTCAGGCCGCGGTCGGATTGGGCGACGAAGCCGGGCTTTTGGGTGAGTTCGTACAGGGCGTCGGATTCCTGGATCTCAATCCTCGTGCCGTCCAGCGTGAAGCAGAAGGGCCGGTTGTTCCTGAAGCAGCACACGACCTCGTTCCCGTCGCAGTTTTTCAGGTACTCGCCGATTTTGCCGATCAGCTTGCCGTATTTGGGGCCCAGGGTGCGCAGCTGGGGCTTGACGTTATAGGTGGTATAGGCGGAAGCGTCCTCGGTGAAGCGTACTTCCTTGACGTTCAGCTCCTCCGCGATGATGCGGCAGTACTCTTTGGGCAGCTCGTCGCAGTTGACGAACAGCGCAGACAAAGGCTGGCGGTTCTTGAGGCTGCTGGCGGATCGGGAAGCGCGGCCCAGCACCACCACGTCCAGCACCTTCTGCATATCCTGTTCCATCTGTTCGTCGATGAAGGACTCGTCGCATTCCGGGAAATCGCACAGGTGGACGGACTCCGGCGCGTCCGGGAAGAAGGGACGCACGATGTTTTGCCAGATGCTCTCTGCCATGAAGGGCACAAAGGGCGCGGTGGGCTTTGCAAAGGTGGAAAGCACGGTGTAAAGGGTCATGAAGGCGGCTTCCTTGTCCGCCGTCATCCCGCTGCCCCAGAAGCGCTCCCTGCTCCGGCGGACGTACCAGTTGGAAAGGTCGTCCACAAAATCGGAAAGCTCCCTGGCGGCTTCGGTGATGCGCAGGTTCTGCAGGTGGGCGTCCACGGAACGCACCACGCTGTTCAGGCGCGACAGGATCCAAAGGTCCATCCGCGTCAGGTTCTCCCGCACCAGGGTGTGCTGGCTGGGGTCGAAATTGTCGATGTCCGCATACAGCACATAGAAGGCATAGGTGTTCCAATAGGTGCCCATGAACTTGCGCTGGGCTTCGGAAACGCTTTCCGGCCCGAAGCGGCTGGGCAGCCAGGGCATCGAGGCGGAATAGAAGTACCAGCGCACCGCGTCCGCGCCCTGGATGTCCAGCACGGTCCAGGGGTCCACGACGTTCCCGAGGTGCTTGCTCATCTTGCGGCCTTCCTGGTCCTGCACGTGGCCCAGCACGATGCAGCTTTCAAAGGAGGGCCTGTCAAACAGCAGGGTTGAAATGGCCAAAAGGGTATAGAACCACCCGCGGGTCTGGTCAATGGCTTCGGAGATGAAGTTCGCCGGGTAGTTGCGCTCGAACATCTCCTTGTTTTCAAAGGGATAATGCCACTGGGCAAAGGGCATGGAACCGGAATCGAACCAGCAGTCGATGACCTCGGGTTCGCGGATCATCTCGCCGCCGCACTTTTCGCAAGTCAGCGTCACTTCGTCAATGAAGGGCTTGTGCAGCTCGATATTTTCGGGGACGTTCCTGCCCAGTTCCTTGAGTTCCGCGACGGAGCCCACCACGTGGTGATGGCCGCAGTCCTCGCAGGTCCACACGGGCAGCGGCGTGCCCCAGTAGCGTTCGCGCGATAAACCCCAGTCCACCACGTTTTCCAGGAAGTTGCCCATGCGGCCTTCCTTGATGTGCTCCGGCAGCCAGTGGATGGACCGGTTGAAGGCGAGCAGCTTTTCCTTGACGGCAGTCATGCGGATGAACCAGCTCGCCCGGGCGTAATAGATCAAATGGGTGTCGCACCGCCAGCAGAAGGGATAGCTGTGCTCGAAGTCCTTCGCGGCGAAGAGTTTGCCGGACTTTTGCAGGGATTCGAGAATCATGGGGTCGGCGTCTTTGACGAACACGCCGTCCCAGTCCGTGCCGCCGGTGAGCTTGCCCGTCGCGTCCACCAATTGCACGAAGGGCAACCCGTTTTCCCGGCAGACCCTAGCGTCGTCCTCGCCAAACGCCGGGGCCATGTGCACGATGCCCGTGCCGTCCTCGGTGGTGACAAAATCATCCGCCACCACCACCCAGGCGCGTTCCGCGCCCTTGCCCACGGCTTTTTCCTGGAAGGCAAAGAGCGGTTCGTAGCGAAGACCTACGAGGTCGGCGCCCGAGAAGGTCTCGTCCACGGTCCAGTCCTGCTCCCAGTCGGCGCCGAGGTTGGATTCGAGCAAAGCCCGGGCGAGGATCAGCGTTTCCTTGCCGTTGGTGACGGCGACGTACTCCACCTCCGGGTTGACGCACAGGGCGAGGTTGCTGGGCAGCGTCCAGGGGGTGGTGGTCCAGGCGAGGATGGAAGTATTCTCCCGGTCTTTTAGCGCAAAGCGAACGGTGGCGGAGGTTTCCTCCACGTCCTTATAGCCCTGGGCCACCTCGTGGGAGGAAAGGGCGGTGCCGCAGCGGGGGCAGTAGGGGACAATCTTGTGCCCCTTATACAAAAGGTCCTGATCGGCGATTCTTTTGATCGCCCACCACACGGATTCGATGTAATTGTTATCGTAGGTGACGTAGGGATGCTCCATGTCCGCCCAGTAGCCCACGCGGTCGCTCATGCGCTCCCATTCGCCCTTGTATTTCCAGACGGATTCCTTGCATTTTTCGATGAAAGGCCCCACGCCGTATTCCTCGATCTGCTTCTTGCCGTCCAGGCCCAGCTGCTTTTCCACTTCCAGCTCCACAGGTAACCCGTGGGTATCCCAGCCGGCGATGCGCAGCACGTCATACCCCTTCATCACGCGGTAGCGGGGGATGATGTCCTTGATGACCCGGGTCAGGATATGCCCGATGTGGGGCTTGCCGTTGGCGGTGGGGGGGCCGTCGTAAAAGGTGAAGGGCTCCTTGCCCTTGTTTTTTTCCACGGTTTTTTCAAAAATCTGGCTTTCCTTCCAGAACTGAAGCACCTTCTCCTCGCGGGGGACGAAGTTCAGGTCGGTGGCGACCTTCTGATAGCGGGACATTTGGATAACCTCCGTTTATGGTAAATAGAATATGGTCAATTGCGGGTCGATCGAAACCCTAGCGGTGCGTTTTTGCGCCCGTTTGGGGGAGTGCCGGCAACAAGCGGCCCGTGAAGCGCTGAAAAAAAGCTCCGCCCTGTTCAGGGCGAAGCATCTCCGCGGTACCACCTGATTTGGAGCGCCAGCGCCAAAAAAGGCAACGCTCCTTCTCGTTCTCCTGTAACGGGGAGTTCCGGCGTTCCCTGGGTTTTTGCGGATAGCAAACAACCTCGAAAACGCGCTCCGGGGCGATGCCCGTTTCCTCCTGCGCCGCCGCGTTCCACCAAGCCGCAACTCTCTTTGGGCGCATCCTGAGGGCGGGGCCCCCATCATCGGTTTGCGTATCAAATTGCCTGGCAGCCGGCCGATTTCCAAGCGAAAAACGATGGCTGTCGATAATCCTTCCCATTATAAAACGATTTTTTTGATTTGTAAAGTAAAACGGGAATTCCTGCCGCAAAGAAACGCGGCGGATTTTGAGTCCGCCGCGTTTTCATTCTGGAGCAGAGAAGCGCACAACGCATTGAAAACGAGGTTGCGAGATATGCTTTCAAGTGAGGAGAACCCGCATCGCCTCACAACATATCAAGGATGCCAAGGCTCAATCCCCCTTTTTCGTCACTCGGAAGAAAAAGGCACACCCCGTTCCTTTGCGACGGGTTTGTCCGATTCTCTGCGCTGTTAGATTGCCCGTCAAATCGGGGGATTATTGATGGAAAATTTTAGGAGGATCTGCCGCCGCAGGGCTTGTGCCAGATGATGTTTTTGGCATTGACCCGCATGCGCACATGGGGGAAACCCGCTTCGTCGTAAACCTCTCCCTCCGGCGCGAAGCCGAAGGTCGCGTACCAGTCCGCCACGTCGGTACGCGCGCTCAACACGATGTCCGCGTCCGGCACCGTCCGCGCGGCGCGGTCGAGGAGCATCCGTAACGCCATGTCCCCAAAGCCCTTTCCCCGGCTCTGTTTTTTGACACAAAGGCGGCCGATGTGCCAGCCTTCTCTGTCCGGAAACAGCCTGCCGGTGGCGACGGGGGCGCTGTTTTCGTCAAAAATCAGCACATGGGCGGAGATTTTGTCGAACTCGTCCCGCTCTTCTTCCAGGCTCACGCCAAGTTCTTCGCAAAAGACCTCCGTCCGGATGGCGAGGGCGGTGTCGAAGCCTTCCCCGGTACCGTTTACCCATTTTCCAAGAATCATTTTTTTGAAACCTCCTGAACGCTTCTTCCGAATATGCCGCGACGGGATAGGGAATGCTCATTAGCGTGACATATCTGAAAGGAGCGAACGATATGAAATACAAAAGGTACGGCAAAGGTGTCCTGATTGCGGCGGTGGCTGCCGCGTTGATCCTTGCGCTGGCCGGATGCAACGACGGAAACGTCGCGCCTTCGCCCACAGGCACCAACGGCGGGCCGAATCCCTCCACAGCGCCCATCGGCTCGCCCGGCATGGATGACGTGGAAGACATCCTCGACGAAGATGATGCCCCCCAGACGACCACCGTTCCCTTCAACCCCGACGCCCCTACCAGCTTTAAGGCGGGAACGTATACCGGCAAGGGAAAGGGGATGAACGGCGACGTCACCGTGAAGGTGGTCTTCTCCGATTCGGCGATCGTCAGCGTGGATGTCGTGGACCACAAGGAGACCGAGGGCATCTATGAAAAGGCCGCAGAAGACATCCCCCGGGCGATCGTGGGCGGCCAGACCCTGTCTGTGGACACCGTCAGCGGCGCGACCTATACCAGCGAAGCCATCATCCAGGCGGTGACGGACTGCGTCGTGCAGGCGGGGGGAGACGTAGCGGCCCTGGGCGGCAAGACCAATGGAAACAACGCCAACAACGGCGGTGCCGGCAATAACAACGCGGGCATAAGCCCTTCACCCTCTCCGTAATCAGCGCGAATGAAAACCACTTGATCACTTGGAAAAACGCAATCTTTTTGGGCTTTAAAGCGGCCAGCGGGCCGCTTTTTTTGATCTCTTTCGCCAGCGCTGGGATTCGTTGCGTCGTTTTGCCAAACGAAGGTCGGGCATTGGTCTGCCCCAGGTGGATAAAGGCGCAAGGCGGGCGCCCGCGCCCACGATGGCGGCATTTTTATGTTGCGCCGGGTATTTGCGGTCATGCCGGGGAAAGCTTTCCTTCCTGAACGTGAAACCGCCTGTTGGCGGAAACGCCCTTGGGGAGGGTTGCGCAGGTCAAAATGGTCTGGTAGCCGGAAACGGCGCCCATCAGGCGCTTTTGGCGGCCGGCGTCCAGCTCGCTCAAGACGTCGTCCAACAGCAAAACTGGCTTTTCGCCGGACATGTTTTCCATGCATTCAGCTTCTGCGAGCTTGATGGAGAGGGCGGCGGTGCGCTGCTGCCCCTGGGAGCCGAAGGCCCGAAGGTCCACCCCGTCCACCAGGACGGAAAAATCGTCCCTGTGGGGGCCGCGGGTGGTGAGTTTGCGGCGCAGGTCGTCCTCTCTCGAGGCGGCCAGGGCCTCTTTCAGCTCCCGGCCGTAAAGCTCTCCCTTGTACCGCAGGGATAGGGTTTCCCGCCCCCCTGCCACCCGTTCGTGCATCGCGGCGGCGACGGGGGCAATCTGTTCCATGGCGGCCTTCCTTGCGGTGTGCAGCGCGGTGGCGTGCAGGGCGAGCTGCTCCTCCCACACCTCCAACTGGCAATAGAGGGGTTTGCCCTCCTGGGCGCTTTTTTTCAAAAGGGCGTTGCGCTGGGCCAGCGCCCGCTGATAGGAGACCAGGGAATAAAAGTACGCCCGGCTGGTCTGGCACAACAGCACATCCAGAAAGCGCCGCCTTGCGTTGGGCCCGTCCTTGACGAGGGAAAGCTCCTCCGGCGAAAAGAGCACCGCATTCAGGCAGCCCATCAGTTCGCCCATCCTGGCGATCGCCGCGCCGTCGATGCGGATCTGCTTCCTGCCGTTTCGCATCAGGCGGACCTCGATCCGCCGCTCAATCCCGCCGCGCAGCACGTCCGCCCGGATGTAGGCCGCTTCCCTTCCCCGCATGACCAACTCGGCATCGTGGTTCGTCCTGTGGCTTCTGCCTGCTGCGCAAAGGTAAACGGCTTCCAAAGCGTTGGTCTTGCCCTGGGCGTTGTTGCCAAAAAGCAAAGTAAGGCCCGGATGCGGTTCAAGATCCAGGCCCTCGTAATTGCGGAAATTTGCGAGCTTCAGCCGAATCACGCGCATGGGAGGGATCCTTATGCGGCGGGCAGGGGCTGGCCTGACGTCGCCAGCAGATAAAACACAACACCTGCGACGATCATGGCGCCCCCCAGGGTGCAGTAGATGATGGTATTTTTTTTCGGCCCGCCCTTGGCGCGGTTGTCCGCCGCGCGCAGGAACTCCGCAATGCCGAAGAACAGGAAGCAGCCGGGGAAGATGCGAAGGGCAAGCCCCTGGGTTTTATAGGTGAAGGCCACGGCGACGACGACCAGTACCACCCCCAAAAGGCAAAGGTCGCCCAACAGGCGCAGCGTGGGGCTGCCCCATTCATAGACTCTGGACGTATTGCGTTCGTAGGCCTTCTTCTTCCGGCCGCGGGTTTTTTTAGACATGGCGATTCAATCCTTTGGTTTGATTCAGGAAAAGATCCTGACGGGAAGCACGAGGTACAGCCAGGCATCCCCGCTCAAGGGCTTGATGACGCAGGGAGAGACGTTGGTGTTCATCTCCAGGACGATCTCCTCCTCGTTAAGAACCTTCAAAACATCCGTCATAAACTTGGCGTTGAAGGCGATTTCCAGCTCGCCGCCCGTTAAGCTGATGGGCACCTCGTCCACCACGTCCCCCATTTCGCTGTTGGAAGAAACCGTCATCACTTCGGGGGCGATGGTGAAGCGCACCAAATTGTTTTTGGAATCCCGGGCCATCAGAGAGGCGCGGTCGATGGCCGCCATCAGCTCGGTCCGGTCCACCCGCACCGTCGTCAGCTTTTCGGTGGGGATGATCTTTTTGTATTTCATGTATTCCCCGGACAGCAGTACCGTGGTGATCCGGGTGTGCTCCATGTCAAAAAGGGCGGCGGCGGGGGAGAAGGTGACCGTCAGATCCCCCTCGTCCGACAGGATGCGCTCGATGGCGGAAAGGGCGGAGGAGGGGATGATGGCCGTCATGTCCGACTCGAAGAGCACGGGCTCCTTGCGCAAAGCCAGGCGGTAACCGTCCAGCCCCACCATGGTCATCACGCCGGATTCCACTTCCATCAGGCCGCCGGTGAGCACCGGGCGGGTCTCGTCGGAGGAAACGGCGAACAGGGTCTGGGCGATCATGGAGCGCAGGCTCTTTTGGGGCAGGGTGAAGGAGCCCTTGGGCAGAATAGGTGGGAGCTCGGGGAACTCGTCCGCGCTGTATCCCTGCATGCTGGTCTTGGATTTGCCGCCTTTGATGGAGACGGCGTGCTGCCTGCTCTCCAACAGGGAAAGCTCCACCTCTCCTTCGGGCTGGCGGCGGATCACCTCAAACAGAAGCTTTCCGGGCAGAACGATCACGCCGGAGGCGGAAACGTCCGCCGGGGCGATGCATTCGATCTGGAGCGCGGTGTTGGTGGCGAGCAAGCGCAGGCGGGACAGTTCGGCGTTGGCTTCCACCAGGATTCCCTCCAAAATGGGGGAAGCGGCCCTTGTGGGCAGCGCCCGGGAGACCGTGGCGATGGCCGAGAGGAAGTCCGCCTTTTCTATGCGAAATTTCATGAAAACAACTCTCCTTTCGGGAGGAACAGAAGATCATCAAGGGATTTCCCCAGGCAGCGAGGCATGGGGGGCGAAAGTCTTAAACTCTATTATAAGGGACAGCGGCGAAAAAATGAAGAGCAGCAGGCGTCGAAATATCCCGCCGCGATGCGGCAGGGAACCGGTGAAAGCGCCAGGAACCGCCACCCCTTGAACCTTTTGGGAAACAGGTTTTTCGGAAAATTCCGCCGGTTGCGGGGGATGCTATAAAGGGAAGGCCAGTGGCGCAATCCGGCAAAAGCGCTCAGACGGCGGGTAAGGACGCCGCGAACAAGCGTTAACCCTTTGCGCAACGGCGCGCCCCAAAGGGGATTTGCGATTAAGAGTCGCCTTTTGCGATTTTTTTGATCAGCGCAGCGCCCTCCGGGGAACGCAAGGTGTCCAGAACGATCTGGCGCAACAGGTCCTTGACCTGATCGGTGGCCAGCAGGCTGTTCAAAATGGCGCCCTTGGGCTGGGGTTCATTTGTTGGTTTTTTGCTTTTTTGTTGAAACTTCGGTTCATACGGCTCCGGCTCGGGAGGAAGTTCCTCCATCCAGTTGCTCATGCGGGTGGGGTCCGAGCTTTCGCCCCGGAGATACATCAACGACACGCCGAAAAACCCGGCAATCTGCTCCTGCTGGGCTTTTGTGGGGGTTTGGCGGCCGCTTTCGAACTTTTTGGCGCCCTTCGGGTAGCCCAAAGCGGCAGCCACCGCCGCTGCGGACAACCCCTTGGCGGTTCGCAGTTCGTTGATCCTTTGGCCCAATGTGACCATGGTCATCCTCCTGTGCGTTTTCTCCATTATAAACTAAAAAGGGCAACATGAAACGGCTTTTTACGCCAAATGTCGGAAACAACGCCCGTTTTCCTTTTGCCATTTTAATGCAGAATTGATACAATAACCAAGAAATCATACTATTGGAGGAGAACTCAAACAATGCCAAAAAACTGGCATGCCATGCCGAAAGAAGATGTGGAGCGCGAACTCGCGGTCACATCGAGCGGCCTTTCCGCTGAAGAAGCGCGAAACAGGCTGGAACAGTACGGGCCTAACGAGCTGACCCAGGAAGGGAAACGCTCCGTTTGGGCCATGTTTTTCTCCCAGTTTAAGGACTTTATGGTGGGCATTCTGATCGTTGCCGCCGTCGTGTCCGGCCTGCTGGGAGAATGGGTGGACAGCATCATCATTCTGGTGCTGGTCATTCTGAACGCGGTGCTGGGCACCGTGCAGGAGGTCAAGGCCGAACGGTCTCTGGAAGCGTTGCAAAAGCTCTCCGCGCCAAACGCCAAGGTCATCCGTGGCGGGAAGCAGGTGGTGGTCACCGCCAGGGAACTGGTGGTGGGGGACGTCGTGGTGCTGGATACGGGGGATTACGTGCCGGCGGACCTGAGGCTGACCGAGTTCGCATCCCTGAAGATCCAGGAATCCGCCCTCACCGGCGAATCCGTTCCAGTGGAAAAGGCGGACGGGGAGCTGCCTGAGAACTGCGCCCTGGGCGACCGGGTGAACATGGCCTATTCCTCCAGCCTGGTGACCTATGGCCGGGGCAAGGGCGTCGTGGTGGCGACGGGCATGGAAACGGAAGTGGGCAAGATCGCCGCGATGATCCAGTCCGCTCCCAGCACCGAGACCCCCATGCAGCGCAGGCTGAACGTGCTGGGAAAAGCTTTGGGCATCGTCGCGCTTTCCGTCTGCGGCTTGATGTTCGTCGTGGGCCTTTTGTACGGCAAGGACATCCTGGATATGTTCATGACCGCGGTGTCTTTGGCGGTGGCGGCCATCCCCGAAGGACTGCCCGCCATTTCCACCATCGTGCTGGCCATGGGCGTGCAGCGCATGGTGCGGCGAAACGCCATCGTGCGCACCCTGCCTTCGGTGGAAACCTTGGGCAGCGCCACGGTGATCTGTTCGGACAAGACCGGAACTTTGACCCAGAACCGCATGGTGGTCATGGAATACGCGCTGCCGGGGATGGAAACCTCCCAGCTGGAGCGCGACATGAAGGAAAATGCCCTTCTCGATTCCTGCATCCTGTGCGCCGACGTGCGCCGCACCGACGCGGGATTGATCGGCGACCCGACGGAGGTCGCCCTGGTGGAGCTTTCCGAGCGCCACGGCTTGAAGATGGAAGCCCTGCAGGAGCGCGCGCCCAGGGTGGATGAGCTTCCCTTCGATTCCGACCGCAAGCTGATGACCACCGTCCACGACTACGGCGACGGTTCCCTCACCGTTTACACCAAGGGCGGGTTGGACGAGGTGCTCAACATCTGCACGTCCATCCGCATGCCCGAAGGCGACCGGCCCATCACCGAGGAGGACAAGGAAGCGCTGCACAAGTTGAACACCGGCATGGCGGTGCGCGCCCTGCGCGTACTGGCCTTTGCCACCAAGCGCATCAGCGAGGTGCCCCAGAACAAGCAGGAACTGGAGAGCGGCCTCACCTTTATCGCCATGGTGGGCATGATCGACCCACCGCGCCCCGAAGCCAAGGAAGCGGTGGAGAAGTGCCACCTGGCGGGGATCACGCCGGTCATGATCACCGGCGACCACGCCCTGACTGCCTCTGCCATCGCCAAGGAGCTGGACATCCTGAAGGAAGACGGCCGCGTCGTCACCGGCGTGGAGCTGGAAGGGATGAGCGACGAGCAGCTCCTTAACGAGGTGGAGCACATCTCGGTGTATGCCCGGGTTTCCCCGGAGCACAAGATGCGCATCGTGGACGCCTGGCAAAAGCACAACAACGTCGTCGCCATGACGGGGGACGGCGTGAACGACGCTCCCGCCCTCAAGATGGCGGATATCGGATGTTCCATGGGCATCGTGGGCACCGACGTCGCAAAGGACGCTTCGGACGTCATCCTGACGGACGACAATTTCGCCACCGTGGTCTCTGCGGTGGAGGAAGGGCGCAGGATCTTTGACAATATCCTCAAGTCCATCGCGTATCTGCTGAGTTGCAACGTGGGCGAAATTCTCTGCCTGTTCATCGCGACGCTGCTGAACTGGGCCGAGCCGCTGCTTCCCATCCATCTGCTGTTTGTCAATCTGGTGACCGACGGCCTGCCCGCCATGGCGCTGGGCGTGGACCCCGCCTCGCCGGACATCATGTCCCGCCCCGCAAGGAAGAATAAGAGCATCTTCACCAGTGGCATGATCTGGCGCATCCTGTACCAGGGCATCATGGTGGGCGCCTTGTCCCTGATCGCCTTCATGATCGGCACCGGCGGACTGCACACCGACGAGCTCGCCATCGCCACCGGCCGCACCATGGCCTTTCTGGTGCTTGCGGGCAGCCAGCTGGTGCACGCCTTCAACGTCAGAAACCACAAGCTGTCGGTGTTTGTGGACCACCCCTTCCGGAACATCAAGCTCCTGCTCGCCGCGATGGGTTCTGCCACGATCCTTTTTGCGGTGCTGCGCATCCAGCCCCTGGCGGACATCTTCAAGCTCGTGCCCCTGCCCGCGGGGATGGATCTGGTGGTCATCGGATTGTGCTTCGTGCCCTTGGTGGTCGTGGAGCTGTTCAAGCTGTTGAAGATCAACACCACCAAGTCGGACGTGTAATTTTAAAGACGCGCCAACAAAAAGCCCGGACGAAGGAAAAACAGCCCTTGTCCGGGCTTGTTTTTGTGTATACACTATTTTCAAAGTTTTAGTGCAAGGAGGAACTGCCCATGAATCTGACGCCCCATCTTCTGACGCTGGAGGTGGACAACGAGTTCGGCGTACTGACCAGAATCACCGCCGTAATCCGCAGGGAGGGCTTCAATATCTCCGGCCTTTCCGTGGCGGAGCTGCCCGGCGGGCTGACCGCCAGAGTGACGCTTTCGCTGCTGTGTGCGCTAAGCTCTGCGGCTGCGGTGATCGACCGGCTGAAGCGGCTGAACTGCGTGCATTCCATCGCGTCCTGCACAAGAGAAACCCACGCCATCGCGGAGCTTGCGCTGTTTCGCTGGGATGACGACAAAATGGCGAAGGAAGAGGGCTGCTTTTTAATCGCCCCGGGGGTTTACGGATTCTGCGGCACCAAGGAGGAGATCGACGGGCTGATCGAGCGGCTTTCGCCGAAGGAGGTCTCCCGCTCAGGGGAGATCGCCCTGCGGAAAAAAGGCGATGCCGAATAGTGCGAAGAACGGAAGATACAACAAAAGGCATGGGAAGCAGTGCGGCAAAATCAGCGATTGCAGGGCGCACTGCCTTCTTTGCCGATGTTTGGACCATTTGACGCCGCCCGCCAGGACGCAGGGTGGCGTTTTTGCGCCTTTGCGCCCCCCTCGTTGGGGTGGTACAATCAGCTGAAAGGATGGTGTGCCCATGAAATATGGCAAGACGGTGCCGGGGATCTTCCTGGAACGCAAAAACCGGTTCGTGGCGCTGGTGGAGATTGACGGTCGGGCGGAGACCGTCCACGTCAAGAACACCGGAAGGCTGAAAGAGCTGCTAAAACCCGGGGCGCAGGTGATTCTGGTTCCGTCGGACAACCCGAACAGGAAGACCCGGTTCGACCTGGTGGCGGCTTACAGGGAGGGAAGGCTCTTTAACATCGACTCCCTTGCCCCCAACAAGGTGGCGGCGGAGTACCTGCCCAAACTGTTTCAAAACATCACAAGGCTGAAGCCAGAAGCTGTGCGGGGTGCCTCCAGGCTGGATTACTACCTGGAGGCGGAGGGGCTGGTGGAAGAAGGGGAAGAAGGCGAAGCCGGCATCCGGAAGGGAGCCTCAAAGCGTCCCAAAGGGGCAAAAGGAGGAGCAAAGAGCATCCGCGCCTTTGTGGAGGTCAAGGGCGTCACGCTGTTCAAAGACGGCGGCGCCTATTTTCCGGACGCGCCCACGGTGCGGGGCATCCGGCACCTTGACGAGCTGGCTGAATGCGCAAACGAGGGGTTTTTTGCCGCCATGCTGTTTGTGGTTCAGTTTCGCGGGGCGGCCTTCGTCGCCCCGAACGACGAAACCAGCAAGGCCTTTGGCGAAGCGCTGCGGCGGGCGCGACGGGCGGGGGTGCGCCTGTTTGCCCTGGAGTGTGAAGCGACGCAAGACGGCCTGTTTCCCGCCGGTCGGCTGCCGGTGCGCGCCGGGGGAAAATAACGGCATAAAAAAACCGCCGAGGGCGGTTTGGTGCAAGCAAATCAAACAGGCGGAATGGAAACCAACTCAACGGTCATCATGCATGAAAAAACCGGCGGCAAGTAACCCCTGCCGCCGCTTGCATTAAACGTCCACGCGTTCGACTTCCGCGCCCAAGCCGCGCAGTTTGTCCTCCACGTCTTCATATCCGCGGTCGATGTAATCCACATTGCCGATGGTGGTGACGCCGTCCGCCATCAGCCCGGCGACGATCAGCGATGCCCCCGCGCGAAGGTCGGTGGCGGTGACGGGGCAGCCGGAAAGGCCCTCCACCCCCCGCACCGTCGCCACCCTGCCGCTGACGGAAATCTCCGCCCCCATGCGGCAAAGGTAGGGCACGTGCTTGAACCGGTCCTCGAAGATGGTCTCATACACCTGGCTGGCGTCCTTGTTCCGGGTCAAAAGCGCCATGATGGGCTGCTGCAGGTCCGTGGGGAAGCCGGGGTACGGCAACGTGCGCACGTTCACGCCCCGGGGGCGTTGGCCGTCCGACTTGACCTGGATGAAGAACTCCCGCCCGTCGTCCCCTTCGGTGACGGAATAGCCCATCTCCATCAGTTTGGCGGTGACGGCCTCCAGGTGGGTGGGGATGACGTTGCGCACCGTCACATCCCCCCCTGCGGCGGCGGCGGCGATCATATAGGTGCCAGCTTCGATCTGGTCGGGGATGATGGCATAGGAACAGCCTTTGAGGGGCCGGCCGCCGTTGATGCGGATCACGTCCGTGCCTGCGCCCTTGACGGAGGCGCCGATGCAGTTCAAAAAGTTTGCCACGTCCACCACGTGGGGTTCCTTCGCCGCGTTGGCGATGACGGTCTGGCCTTCGGCCCAGACAGCGGCGAGCATGATGTTGATGGTGGCGCCCACGGAAACGGTGTCCAAATAAATATCCGCGCCGCGCAGGCCGTTTTTCGCTTCCGCCTTCAGGACGCCCCGCTCCACCTTGGTGGTGGCGCCCAGAGCCTCCATGCCCTTGATGTGCAGGTCAATCGGCCGCACGCCGATGAAGCAGCCGCCTGGCAGGGCGACTTCCGCCCGGCCGAAGCGGCCCAGCATGGAGCCCAGCAGGTAATACGAGGCGCGCATCCGGCCGACGAGATCGAAATCCGCCGTGGGATTGCTCATTCCCTCGCCGCTGATGTTCATAGCAGCGCCGTCGAACTCGACGTCCGCCCCCATCTTCCGGAAAATGTCCGCAAAAAGGCGGACGTCTTCAATATCAGGCAGGTTTTCAATCACGCACCCGCCCGTGGCCATCAGCGCGGCGGGCAGGATTCCAACGGCGGCATTCTTCGCGCCGGACACTAAAACCGTGCCAAAGAGCGGCTTGCCGCCGCGGATCTTCAACTTTTGCAAAGGGACCTCCCAAAAATTTGGTCAACAGGCTGCGTAGGCTGCGCATTCGCCATCAGAACATCTTCTTGCGCCACATGATGATGGTCACGACCAGGGTCAGCGCCAAAGACAGCCCCAGAACGATCCAGAAACCGCCGGCATACCCCTGAAAGGGAACGCCGGTATTCATGCCAAACAGGCTGTAAATGATCTGCGGCACAGAGAGGATGATGGTGACCGCAGCCAACAGCTTCATGACGATGTTCAGGTTGTTGGAGATGACCGAGGCGTACGCGTCCATGGTGCCGGAAAGAATGTCCCGGTAGATGGTGCACATCTCGATGGCCTGCTTGTTTTCGATGATGACGTCCTCCAAAAGGTCCTCGTCATCCGGGTATCGGGTCAGGCTTTTGGTGCGCAGCAGCTTTTCCAGCACCAGCTCGTTCCCCGTCAAGGACGTGGAAAAATACACCAGGGATTTTTCCAGCCGGAGCATCTGGATCAGCTCGCGATTTTTCATGGATTTGTGCAGCTCGGTCTCGACGACGGAGCTGGCCTTGTCGATCTGCTTCAGGTATTGCAG
>JBMNTV010000024.1:0-25610 GCA_050945915.1 Christensenellales bacterium | reverse complement strand
TATTCCAAATAAAACAGGAGGGAAACAAATGGGTAAGTACTTAGTAGGTATCGACGAGGGAACCACAGGTTGCAAAACTTGTATCTTTACTTTCGATGGCGAGCTCGTCGGCACGGATTACCGCGAGTATCCTTGCTACTATCCCGGCCCGGGCATGGTTGAGCAGAAGTCCGAGGACATCACCCCCGCACTCTTTGCTTCCTGCAAGGCAGCCATCGAGAACTCCGGCATCGATCCGAAGGAAATCGTGGCTTTCGGCCTCTCCTCCCAGGCTGGCCCCGTGGGTCTGGTGGATGAGCACGGCAAAATGATCCGCGACTGGATCGGCTGGCAGGACGTTCGCGCCCAGAAGAAGGAGTGCGATGAGATCCTCTCCAAGATCCCCCACGACGAGTATTACGCCATCACCGGCGATCCGCTGGGCTTCACCCTTTCCGCTGCCCGCATGATCTGGCTGAAGAACAACGAGCCGGAAAACTGGAAGAGGGCTGCGAAAGTCGTGGACATGCAGGAATACTTCCTCAAGGAGTTCGGCGCTGACGGTTATTATACCGACCTCTCCACCGCTTCCCGTAACTCCTGCTGCGACGTCAACAACCACCGCTGGTCCAGGCGTATGATCGAGGACGTGTTCGAGATGCGCATGGATCAGAAGGCTGAGCTGACCACCGATTGCGGTCGCATCGTCGGGCACATCAACGAGGAAATCTCCAAGCTGTCCGGCCTGCCCGTGGGCTGCAACATCTGCGTGGGCGCCCACGACCAGAACTGCTGCTCCTTCGGCGGCGGCGCCATCAACGACGGTGAAGCCGTCATGGTCATCGGCACCTTCGGTTCCTGCTTCGTCGTTTCCGACACCCCCATCCGCGACCCCGCGAAGAAGCTGATCGTCAAGGGCAACCACGGCATCGGCAACTGGACCATCGAGGCCTTCTCCAACACCGCGGCTTCCTCCTTCCGCTGGTACCGCGACGTGTTCGGCGATTACGAGAAGCTCCTGGCCAAGGACAACGGCAAAGATCCCTACTCCATCATGACCGAGGACATGGACAAGAACTCCGTGCCCGGCAGCAACGGCGTCATCTTCCTGCCCTTCCTCCAGGGTGCGGCTGGCGCACGCGGCAACGCCAACGCCAAGGGTACCTTCCTCGGCATGAGCCTGGGCTCCACCAAGGCGGACATGGCCCGCGCTGTGCTCGAAGGCATCTGCTTCGAAATGTACGACATCGTTCGCGCGGAAGAGGCTGCGGACATCACCGTCAAGAAGGTCCGTCTGACCGGCGGCGCTTCCAAGTCCCCCTTCTGGTGCCAGATGCTGGCGGACATCATGCAGAAGCCCGTCCAGCTGCTGCAGACCTCTGAAACCGGCTGCCTCGGCGCTGCCCTTTACGCGGGCATCGGCTCCGGCATCTACAAGGATCCCCAGGATGCCGTGAAGCGCGCGGTGAAGATCACCCGCGAATTCACCCCCGATCCCACCAAGGCCGCTGCTTACCGGGAGGCCTTCCAGCGCTGGTGCGAAGCCTACGAATCCCTCGACGGGTTCTACAAGGGTTAAGCAACACAAGAAACACATCCTCAGGGGTTACCCTGTCTGGGCGGCGGAAACTTTCCGCCGCCCAGATTCATTCTATGCGCGCCCCGCGCGACCATCATTCCATCCGACAAGCCCCTAGCGGTCGCCAGGGGCTTTGGTTTTGCGGCGATTCGGGTATGCCAAGCACCAAGCAGCGGGCACACCGTAACCCTTGATTCGCCCTTTGCAGTTTCTGCCCAAATGCCGCATTTGCGCCGGTACCGCTAAAAATTCCCCGCCACTTTGCCCGAAAACGGTGTTCGCAAGGCTCAAAGGGGCAAAGAACAGAGCAGAAACTGCAGCGATACAGGCCGTTCTTCCCCGCCTGCCGGCATTTTGGGTTGTTATCTTTCGCACGTTACATTATAATATTGTGAGATATTACGAGGAGATATTACGAGGGTTCGTCCCTTTTTATCAAGGAGGTACCCATGATTCCCTTTTCTGTCCGCATGGACAAGGTGACCGGCTCGGCGATCCGGGAAATATTTGCGCTTCTTGCCCGGCCGGGCATGATTTCCTTTGCCGGCGGCAACCCGAACCCCGAAACCTTCCCCAGCGAAGACGTGGCAGCGATCACAGCGGAACTGATGGCCACCGCGGGCAGCCGCGTGCTGCAGTACGGCGGGACCGCGGGCATGTCTTCCCTTTGCGAGTCCGTCTGCGCATTGGTGGGAAGGAAGGGCATTTCTGCAAAGCCTGAGGATGTGGTCATTCTCACCGGATCCTCCCAGGGGATCGACCTGATCGCCAAGATCTTTTTGAACGAGGGTGACGCCATCCTCACCGAAGCGCCCACCTTTTTAGGCGCATTGCAGACCTTCCGCACCTATGGCGCGGAGCCCGTGGGCGTTGCGGTGGACGAAGAAGGCATGGTCATGGAGGACCTTGAAGAAAAGCTGAAAGCCACCCGGGCGAAGGTGATTTATACCATCCCCACCTTCCAAAACCCCACCGGCCGCACGATGCCCCTCCAGCGCCGCCAAAAGATGCTCGAGCTTGCGAAGCAGTACGGCGCCATCATCTTAGAGGACGACCCCTACGGCGACCTGCGCTATTCCGGCACCCCCGTCCCCCCCATCCGCTCCCTGGACGAGTCCGGCGAAACGGTGGTGTATCTGGGCAGTTTTTCCAAGATCATCTCCCCGGGGCTTCGGGTCGGCTTCGCCATCGGGGATTCCCGCATCCTGCGCAAACTGATCATCGCCAAGCAGGGGGCGGACGTGCATACCAGCAACCTGTCCCAGGCGATCGTGGACCAGATAATCCGTTCCGGCAAGCTGTGGCCCCACATCGAAGCATGCTGCGCGTTTTACGCTCGCCAGCGGGACGCCATGGTGAACGCCATCCAAACGCATCTGCCCAAAAGGGTTCGATATACCGTGCCGGACGGCGGGATCTTCATCTGGGCCAGCCTGGACGAGGGGGAAAACGCCCTGGAACTCTTCCAAAAGTCGGTGGAGGCAAACGTCGCCTTCGTGCCCGGAGAGCACTTCTTCCCCGATCTGTCCGGCAAAAACACCTTCCGGCTGAACTTCTCCATGTGTTCGCCGGACACAATCGAAGAAGGCATGCAGCGGCTGGGAAGGCTGTTTTAGCGGGTTTGATTCGATTTGCCCCCAGCCAATTATTACAAGATTAAAAATATTTACAGCGAGGACATATGGATGCAAAACGTTTTTGATATACTCACCGAAAGGGGCTTTGTGAAGCAGACCTCCCACGAGCAGGAAATCCGGGACGCCCTGGGCAACGAGCGCGTCACTTTTTACATCGGATTCGACCCCACTGCGGATTCCCTGCATGTCGGCCATTTTGTGCAATTGATGGCCATGGCGCATTTGCAGCGCGCGGGGCACCGGCCCATCGCGTTGCTCGGCGGCGGCACCACCATGATCGGCGACCCCTCCGGCAAGACGGATATGCGCACCATGATGACCAAAGAGACCATCGCCCACAACGCCGAATGCTTCAAGAAGCAGATGGGCCGCTTCATCGACTTTGACGGCGAGAACGCCATCATGGTCAACAATGCGGACTGGCTGCTGGACATCAATTACGTCGATTTTCTGCGGGAAGTGGGAGTGCATTTTTCCGTCAACCGCATGCTGGCGGCGGATTGCTACAAGCAGAGGCTGGAGCGCGGCCTGACCTTCATGGAATTCAACTACATGCTGATGCAGGCCTATGACTTCCTGGTGCTGAACGAGCGTTACGGCGCCACCATGCAGATGGGCGGCGACGACCAGTGGAGCAACATCCTCGCCGGCGCGGATTTGATCCGAAGGAAGCTCCATCGGCCCGCCTTCGCCATGACCTTTGCCCTTTTGACCACCAGCGAAGGCGTCAAGATGGGCAAGACCGTCAAGGGCGCCCTGTGGCTGGACGAGAACAAGACCACTCCTTATGAGTTTTACCAGTACTGGCGCAACGTCGCCGACGCGGACGTGGGCAAGTGCCTGGCGCTTCTCACCTTCCTGCCCATGGACGAAGTGCGCCGCCTGTCCGCCCTGAAGGACAGCGAGATCAACGAGGCCAAGAAGGTCCTCGCCTATGAGGTGACCCGTCAGGTTCACGGTGCCGAGAAGGCAGAAGCCGCGAAAAAGGCCGCAGAGGCGCTGTTTTCCGGATCCCCCGAGGATGCAGATATCCCCACCGTCGTCATTTCCAAGGAAGAGTTTGACGCCGACCGTCGCGTGGCCGCCATCCTTGCCCTTTGCGGCCTTGCCAAGTCCAAGGGAGACGGCAGAAGGCTGATCGAAGGCGGCGGGGTTTATGCGGACGATCAGAAGGTCGAAGACCCTAACGCCGATCTGACACTCGAACAGATTGAAGGCGGCGTGCTGCTGAAAAAGGGCAAAAAATCCTTTAAAAAGGTCGTTCTTGGGTAATGCCTGACTACCTGACAGTGCAACATTTTGCGGAGGTTGAGCTTGTCATCAACAAATCGCGCTTCATTGGCCGGTGCTTTCCGGTTCAAACCGAGGAAGAAGCATTGGAGCACCTGGAGCGCATCCGCAAGCTCCATTACGACGCCACCCACAATTGCTATGCCTACGCCGTGGGCGAACGGGGCGAGATCGCCCGCTTTTCGGACGACGGCGAGCCGGGCGGCACCGCGGGGCTTCCCATGATGGAAGTGCTGAAAAAACGGGGGATCACCTTTTGCATTGTGATCGTCACCCGGTATTTCGGCGGGATCCTTTTGGGCGCGGGCGGGTTGGTCCGGGCTTATACCAAGGCCGCGGCGGATGCTGTGGCCGCCGTCAAGGTTCTTTCCGTGCGGGAATGCTCCCTCTATTCCCTCTGCGTCCCCTATCCCCTTTGGGGGAAGGTGGAAGGCTGGCTGCGGGACGGTTTGCTCTTCGGCGAGCCGGAATACGCGGAGCACGTCCTCGCCAGGGCCGCCGTGCTGCCCAACGACGAGCAGGCCTTCCTGAAACAATGCGAAGAGCTGACGAACGGCAGGGTCGTGCCGGTTTTTCTGGAAAAAACCAAAAAGAGCGACCCGGTGTGAAGCCCGCCGGGGCGACCGGGGTCTGGCGACTTTCTTTATGGCATTATGCGTTTGCATTTTGAAATTTTGACTACATGGAGGGCATCATGAAAATCACACGCACGGCCAATCCGAAACAAAAGCCACAGGATGAATCCAAGCTGGGCTTTGGGCGCTTGTTCACGGACCACATGTTTCTGATGCGGGCAGAAAACGGAGTTTGGGACGAGGGCGAGATCCTGCCCTATGGCCCGCTTTCCATCGATCCCGCCTCTACGGTGCTGCATTACGGGCAGGAGGTCTTCGAGGGCATGAAGGCCTACAAGGCAATCGACGGCCGCACGCTTTTATTCCGCCCGCGGGATAATTTCGAGCGCATGAACATTTCCGCCGCCCGGCTGTGCATGCCGGCGCTGGACGTGGATTATGCCCTGTCCTGCCTGACTGAACTCGTCAAGCTGGACGAGGACTGGATTCCCAAAACGCCCGGCACCTCCCTATACATTCGCCCCAACATGTTCGGAAATGACGCAAAGCTCGGCGTCAGCTCGGCCAACAACGTGGTTTTCAACATCATCCTCTCCCCTTCCGGCGCCTATTATGCCGGCGGGCTCGCCCCGACGAAGATTTTCGTCGAGCCGGAATACGTCCGCGCGGTGCGCGGCGGCATCGGCTTCACCAAAGCAGGCGGAAACTATGCCGCTTCCATGCTGGCGGGCTTTGAGGCCCACAAGATGGGCTATGACCAGGTGCTCTGGCTGGACGGCGTGGAGCGCAAATACGTCGAAGAAGTGGGCGCGATGAACATGTTCTTCCTGTTCAAGGACGAACTGGTCACTCCCGCCCTGCAGGGCTCCATCCTTGCCGGCATCACCCGCCGCTCGGTGCTGCAGCTTGCGCAGGACGCAGGCATCAACGCCGTAGAACGCCGCATATCGATTGACGAGGTGGTGGACGGCATCAAGTCCGGCAGGCTGCTGGAAGCCTTCGGCTCCGGCACTGCGGCGGTGATCTCCCCCGTGGGCGAGCTCCGGTATCGCGACGAACGGCTGGTCATCGGAGACGGTGGCATCGGCGAAGTGTCCCAGATGCTTTATGACACGCTGACCGGCATCCAGTACGGCCGGCTGGAGGATCGATACGGCTGGACGTATGAAGTAAAATAGCCTGACAGGGGCCATCCGCCCCTTTCACTTCCTCCGGGGTTTTTCGGCGGTCCATCGCTTCGGACTTCCGCAAAACCCCGATGAACCCTTACCGCTTTTCCCGGAGGTTACTATGCGTAAAATAACCCGTTTCGCCATGCTTTTGCTGCTGATATTCGCTGTGGCGCTTCCTTTGGCCGCCCATGCCGAGGGCAGCCTGGAGGTGACCTCGACCGTCACGCCCGAAGCGCTGGAGAAAGCGGGCAAGGTCGACATCAACATCCGCCTGACCAACAAGGCAGGATACATGCTGGAGGACGTTACCCTTATTGCCCGCGGAATCAACGAGACCCTGGGCAATTATGAAGCCGGCGTCAAAAAGGTGTATAACATCACCAACTTCAGGGTGGAAGAGAATGAAATCGGCGACGCCGTCACCTTCACCTTTGTGTGGCATGAAAACGGCGAGCCCCAGTCGATGGAACACAGAATCCCCATCGCCCGGAAAACCGCCACGCCGGACATGAAGGCCGAGCGCACCCTCAGCTCCAACAGCGGTTCGGCGGGGGACGTCATCACCATCACCTATGCCGTGCAGAACACCGGGGAAGTGGATCTTGCGAACGTCACCATCGCCGACCCGGCGCTGCCTTCTCCCATCACCATCGGCACCATCGCCGTGGGGCAAGTCAAGCGCGTTTCGAAGGACATCACCCTTTCGGAAAACATCACCTCTGCCCCCGTGATCACGGCGGATGGCGGCGGCACGCCCCTTACCGTCAACCTCGACCCGGCCCAGATCACGCTGACCAACGCCAAGCTGGACCTTCAGGTATCCGCGGGCGAACCCGCTGCCACCGGCACGCCTGTGACCATCGTGGTCAAAAACGAGGGCAATGTGGATTTCAAATCCGTGGCGCTGATCGACGAGTCCGGCACAGCTTTGACCACGGCCTTTCCCCTGGCCCAGTCGGACACGAAAACCATCACGGTGGACATTCCGGTGGAGCAGGCACGCACCTTGACCGTCACCGCCACGGCGACGTATGGCGAAGGCTCGGGCACACCGCTGATCGTCACCGCTTTGCCCGTTGAACTGACGCCGTACATTTCGCCGAAGGACATCGTCGTCACCCTGCTTGCGAAGCCCATCAAACAGCAGTTTGACGAACCCGCAGAAGTCACCTTCGCCATCCGCATCGACAACGACTCCCCCATCACCCTGTACGACTTCGAGCTGACCGAGGCCCAGGACGGCCGGCTGCTCACCCTGGGTACGGTGGAGCAGGGCGCTCAGACCGTCAACGTCAAGGTCATGGTGACCGAAACCAGGGAGGTTTCGTTCTCTGCGGTGTTCCGGGATGAAAACGGCACGGCCTATTCCGCCGCCGCAACGCCCGTAACCATCACCATCGCCGGCCCCGCCCCCACCGAAGAGCCGCAAAACGACGATTCCGGCGCAAGCTGGCTCAAGTGGCTGCTGCTCATCATCATTATCCTGCTGTTGGCCGCCGCGGCAAGTCTGGTCTATGTGTTAGCCCAGAGCCGCAGGCGCAGGGAGCAGGAGCGCGAAGCCGAGGAGCTGGACCGCTTGCTGGCCGCCCGCCAGGAACGCCGCCGCCAGGATACCCTGCGTTCCAAAAAAGTCCGGGACGAGGATCTGGAAGAAGCAGTGATCAGCCAGATCACCGGAAGGACGGAGAAGCCCCGGGTTCCCGTCCGCCCCAGAGCGGGGGATCTGACCATCGGCGAACCGCCGGCGCCCAGGGCGCAGCGCCCCAGCATTCCCCAGGATCGACCCGGGGCGGACGCGGATGACCTTTTTGAAGATGAGTTCAAGTGATTTTTCCCACCAAAAAGCAGGCGCCGGGCGGATTCCGCCCGGCGCTTTGCCCTTGGCGAAGCTTTTTTGGCGGTGGAACACCTTGCTTTGCTCCATGGGCGCGAACCCACCGGATTTGCGGGCTTCTTCCCCATTGACAAACCCTTTTGTCATCTCATATAATTACAAAGTACGATCATAATTGTGCGCATGGACCGCGAAGAACCCCTTTTTTTCGCCATCTCCAGAGAGCCGGCAGCTGCTGAAAGCCGGCGTTGGCCAAAAGGGACGCCACCGCGCGAGCGCAGCCGGTTGCCCGCCGTTACCGGGCGCACAAGGGGGCCGCAGGATGGTAATCGGCGGCCAAATTGGGTGGTACCGCGGAACTGTGCTTTCCGTCCCATGGGACGAGCACGGTTATTTTATTTATTGCATCAAAGGAGCCGAAAACCGATGAAAAAAAACATCAAGTCCTACGAGCTGCGGGAGCTTTACCTTGAATTCTTCCGCTCCAAGGGCCACGCGATCATACCTTCTGCCTCGCTGATCCCGGACAACGATCCCACGGTGCTTTTCACCACAGCGGGGATGCATCCCCTCGTCCCCTATCTGATGGGGCAGCCCCACCCCATGGGCAAGCGCCTGGCAAACGTTCAAAAGTGCATCCGCACCGGCGATATCGACGAAGTGGGCGACGCTTCCCACTGCACCTTCTTCGAAATGCTGGGCAACTGGTCGTTGGGGGATTACTTCAAGAAGGAAGCCATCGAGTATTCCTGGGAGTTTTTGACCAGCCCTGAATGGCTGGGACTGGACAAGGATTCCCTGTATTTCACCTGCTTTGAGGGCGAAGAAGGCATCCCCAAGGACACCGAGGCCTTTGACCACTGGGTGCGCCTGGGCGTGGACCCCAGCCACATCTTCTATCTGCCCAGGAAGAACAACTGGTGGGGCCCCGCTGGCCAGACCGGCCCCTGCGGACCGGACACCGAGATGTTTATTGACACCGGCAAGCCTGCCTGCGGACCGGATTGCTCCCCTGCCTGCTCCTGCGGCAAGTACCTGGAAATCTGGAACGACGTGTTCATGCAGTACAATAAGACCGCAGAGGGCACCTACGAACCCCTCGCCCAGAAAAACGTGGATACCGGCATGGGCCTGGACCGCACCGTTGCCGTTTTGCAGGGCGTGCCTTCGGTGTATGATACCGACGTGTTTGAACTGATCCTCGCCGCCATCACCGAGATTTCCGGCAGGAAGTACGACGAATCCGAGGAAGTCACCCGGGCCTTCCGCATCATCGCCGACCATATGCGCTGCTCCACCTTCATCATGGGGGACCCCAACGGCATCGCTCCCAGCAACGTGGACCAGGGCTATGTGTTGCGCAGGCTGATCCGCCGCGCCATCCGCTGGAGCCTGAAGCTCGGTATCCCCGAGGGTTCCCTCTGGAAGGTCGCGGAAGCGGTCATTGAAACCTATCACAAGTATTATCCCGAGCTGGCTGAGCGCAGGGAGTTCATCATCGAGCAGCTGAACAAGGAAGAAAAGCGCTTCCAGTCCACGCTGAAGAAGGGCTTGAAGGAGTTCGAGCAGATCACAAAAAGGATGGACGGCAAGGTCATTGACGGGAAAACCGCCTTCCGGCTGTATGACACCTTTGGCTTCCCGCTGGAAATGACCATCGAAGTCGCCGCGGAACAGGGCCTGACGGTGGACACCGCCGGGTTTGACGCCGCATTTGCCGCCCACCAGGAGCGTTCCCGCGCCGGCAGCGAGCAGAAGTTCAAATCCGGCCTGGCGGACACCAGCGAAGAAACCACCCGCCTGCATACCGCCACCCACCTGCTGCACGCCGCCCTGCGCAAAGTGCTGGGGGACCATGTGGAGCAGCGCGGCAGCAACATCACGGCGGAGCGTTTGCGCTTTGACTTTAACTTCGACCGCAAGATGACTCCGGAAGAGATCGCCGAGGTGGAACGCCTGGTGAACGAGGCTATCGAAGCCAAGCTGGACATCGACTGGCGGGAAATGTCCGTCGAAGAAGCCACGGAAGAGGGCGCTTTGGGCATTTTCTCCAGCAGGTACGGCGATCGCGTCCGGGTGTATACCATACCCGGGGTCTCCAAGGAGATTTGCTCCGGGCCCCACGTCAAAAACACCGGCGAACTCAAGCATTTCAAGATCGTCAAGGAGCAGGCAAGCTCTGCCGGAATCCGCAGGATCCGCGCGGTCCTGGATTGACGCAAAAAAGGAGTGGCACGTCCACTCCTTTTTGCTTTTTCCCCCTGTCAATCCTTCTAAATTGATGCGAATGCCTTTGATGCGTCGCTGTTCGCCGCCCGACTTGGGCGAAGTTCTGATCCGTCCGCCATCGAGAAAACAAGGCGAAAATTCCACTTGTCCATCACACCTTCGGAGGATTCCCATGAGACGCTTCAGCCGGATTGTATTCCTGATCCTTTCGATCCTTCTTCTTTGCTCCTGCGCCCCGAAAAGCAACGGGCCGGCCATGTGGAAAGTTACGTCTGCCGAAGGCGGAGAGCTTTACCTTTTCGGTTCCATCCACGCGGCAAAGGATTCCCTTTATCCCCTGCCGGGCAGAGTAATGGACGCGTATGCATCCTGCGACGCCCTCGCCGTGGAGTTTGACGTTTCCACCCTGACGGAGGATGCAAACGCCGCCCTTCAGCTTTCATCCGCGATGCTGCTTCCGGAAGGCCGTTCCTTTTCCAGCTCTGCGATCCGACAGTTTATGAAAAACTGCAGGTGATCCTGAAGGACGCCGGGGTGTACTCCCCGATGTATGATCTTTTCGGACCGGTGTTTTGGCAAATGATGCTGGAAAACGCCGCCATGAACCGGGCCAGCCTGAACGCCGAAAGGGGCGTGGACACCTTTTTCCTTTCCCTTGCCCACGAAAGCGGGAAGGAGATCCTGGAGGTGGAGAGCCTGGATTTCCAGATCGGTCTTTTAACATCTGACGCAGCCCAAAAAGAGGCCTGGAAGATGCTTCCTGTGGTAGCGGAGAATTTTGACGCCTATGTCGCGAGCTATGCGTTCCTGTATGACGCCTACGCAACGGGGGACATGGCCGCCCTGGAGTTCGCGGTTTTCGGCAACTCCGCGAATCTTGCCAAAACGGGGGACGAAAAACTGGACGCGCTGATCCAAACCTTCAACGCCGAACAAGAGGGGGATTCCGAATACTCGTTAACGGCCCGCAACGGGCATATGGCGGATATGGCGGCAGAGTACCTCGCATCCGGCAAAAAGGTGTTCTTCGTCGTCGGCGCAGGGCACATGGTGGGCCCTGGCGGCATCCCTGCCCTTCTGGAAGAAATGGGCTTTACCGTAGAAAAGACGTGATTCAATCCGTGTAAAACGGTATAATGGAACCAGCGAATGTAAACCGGAGGATAAAATAAGCGAATATGCCCACAAAACAGCAAATTGATCTCGTTGAATCCATCATCGAAAGCGAACGGGAACAGCTCGTTTCCACCCTCGTGGAGCTGATCCGTGTGCCCAGCAAGCGCTCCCCCGCCGTTGCCGGGATGCCTTTTGGGAAGGATTGCGCAGACGCGCTGGCGCTGGCGCTGAACCGCGCGGCTTCCCTGGGTTTTGCCACCGAAAACAAGGAAAACATCCTCGGCTGGGTCGAATTCGGCCAGGGAGAGGAGCTCCTTGCCATCCTTGCTCATCTGGACGTTGTGCCCGAAGGAGAGGGCTGGACCGTCGATCCCTTCGGAGGGGAAATCAAAGATGGGTTCGTCTATGGCCGCGGCTCCCAGGACGACAAGGGTCCCGCGGTCTCCGCCCTGTTTGCGATGCACGCCATCAAAAAGGCGGGAATTCCGCTGAACAAGCGGGTGCGGCTCATCCTGGGCTGCGATGAGGAGAGCGGTTCGTCGGACATTCGGTATTACCTCGAACATTGCGAAATTCCCACCATGTGCTTCTCGCCGGATGCGGATTACCCCCTGGTCAACGGCGAAAAGGGGCTGCTTCGCCTGAGCCTTACCGCCAAGTTTCCTCAAAGCGAAAAACTGCCCAGGTTGCTGCACGCCGCCGGCGGGGAACGGGCGAACATCGTCGCCCCCAAGGCGTATGCCGTTGTGGAAGGGTTCTCATGTTCCGAGATCGAGGGCATCTGCAAAAACGTGGAAACGCGGCTGGGTGTTTCCATTCTCTGTATGGACTGCCCAGAGCCCGGTTGTTCGGGCAAAAACGCCGTTCGCATCGACGTATCCGGAAAAGCGGCCCACGCAGCTTCGCCACAAGAGGGCAACAGCGCCAACACCGCGCTTTTTGAGCTGTTGAGCCTGCTCCCCCTGGGCGACTCTTCCATCAAAGCCAGGCTGGTGGAATTAAACCGTCTGTTGCCCCACGGGGATACCCGTGGTCGTGCGGCAGGGATTGCCCGAAAAGACGAGATTTCCGGCGAGCTGACCTGCAACCCTGGGATTTTTTCGCTGAACTCCGACGGCTTTGAAGTCACGCTGGACATCCGCTACCCCATAGAAGCGAAGGGCGACGCAATCCTTTCGGATTTTCAGCGCGCAACGGAGCTTCTTTCCGTTTCCCTTAAGACGGACAATCCTCCCCATTATGTCAGCCCGAAAAGCCCCCTGGTGAAAAACCTGCTGGCCGCCTACACCGACGTTACCGGGAACGAGGCCTACTGCATCTGCATCGGCGGCGGCACCTATGCCCGGGATTTTGAAGAAGGCGTTTCCTTCGGCTGTATGTTCCCGGGTGGCGAGGATCGGATGCACCAAGCGGATGAGCGCGTGAAAATCGACGATCTGGTGTTGAACGCGCGCATCATGGCGCGGGCAATTCTGTATCTTGCCTGTGATTGCGCTTCGAAAACGCCGTGATTCCCCAAAAAGCTTGGAATTCCGGTTTTGGTCAGGTCGATTTTGCCGCTATTTTGTCCAAATACGGTTGATTATGTCCTGTTTCCCAAGCGTAGGGCATATGAAAAATTCCTTTTGCCGATTCCTGAGCACTTGTTGTTGAAATAGGCATCTGTTTCGGCTAAAATGTCAACATGGGTATTAAAAGTAATATTATGGATCAATCATTAAACGGAGGAAAATTCATGGTTAAAGGAAAAGTTACCATCACCAATGAGTCCGGGCTGCACGCGCGACCCGCCAGCGTTTTTGTCAAAGAAACCCTTAAGTATAAATCTGCCATCAGCATCATCGTGAATGGCAAGGAGTACAACGCCAAGTCCATTCTCGGCGTCCTTGCTGCTTGCGCAAAAACCGGCACAGAAATCGAAATCATCTGCAACGGAGAAGACGAACAGGAAGCGTTGAAGGGCATGATCGCCATCGTCGAATCCGGCCTTGGCGAATGACGCAGCGAGGCGGTTCCTTCAATTTCGACATTATAAGACACTTATGACTCTAATTACCTAAAATACGCCTGATTGTTCCTTATTTTCCTAAATGGAGGACGGTATGTTAAAGGGGATCGGAGTTTCGCCAGGTATCGGCCTTGCCCGCGCCATCAAGTATCACAAGCAGGAACTCGTCATACCCGAAGGGCCCGGCAAAGGCGTCGAAGCCGAAAGGGCGGCATTTGAGCAGGTTTTGCAAACCATCATCCGTGAAACCGAAAGCCTTGCGGAAAACGCCCGCCAGACGATCGGAGCCAGTGAGGCGGCAATTTTTGACGCCCATGTGATGATCTTGCGGGATCCTGAACTTTCTGCGCCCATCATCGCGGCCATCGAAGCGGGGGACAACGCGGCGCATGCGGTCTCCACCAGTATGGATGCGCTGATCGAATTCTTTGCTTCGATGGACGACGCCTATATGCGCGAGCGGGCCGCAGATATGAAGGATATCAAGTTTCGGCTTCTCTGCGAACTCCTCGGCGCGAAATGCCGTGATCTCTCCACCCTCCCGGAAATGTCCATCATCGTAGCAAACGACCTTGCGCCTTCGGATACCGCCAAGATCGATAAGGCGCACATCGCCGGCATCGTCACCGAAGTGGGCGGCAGAACATCCCATACGGCGATCATGGCCCGGGCGATGGAGATCCCCGCCATCGTGGGCTGCGCCAACGCACTGGAACTAATCGAAGAAGGCAGCCTCATCGCCATTGACGGCACAACCGGCATCGTCACTCTCAACCTTTCAGATGATGACGTCCGGGAATTTCAAGCGAGAATCCAAAAAGCTGCCGCGGAAAAAGCCTCCCTGAACCGTTTTGCCACCGCAAAATCCATCACAAAGGACGGGCGCACCGTCGAAATCGCGGCAAATATCGGCGTTCCCGGCGAAGCCCGACGCGCGGCAAACCTGGGGGCAGACGGCATCGGGCTTTTTCGCTCGGAACTTCTTTATATGGATAGAAATAATTTGCCCGATGAGGACGAGCAATTCTACGCTTATAAAGAAGCCCTTTGCGCGATGGACGGGAAACCGGTGATCGTGCGTACCTTGGATATCGGCGGGGACAAAAAGCTCCCTGCCCTTCCGCTGCCTCAAGAGGAAAACCCGTTCCTCGGATACCGGGCGATTCGCATTTCCCTGGATCGGGAGGAGCTTTTCAAGACCCAGATCCGGGCGTTGCTTCGCGCCAGCGCCTTTGGCCAGCTGAAGATCATGTTCCCGATGATTTCTTCTTTGGACGAATTGCGGAGGGCTAAAGCCCTTGTGCAAAACTGCATGCAAGAACTGCAGATCGAAGGGGTTGCTTATGATCCCGACGTCCAAGTCGGCATTATGATCGAGGTTCCCGCTGCTGCCCTGCTTGCCGATCAGCTGGCAAAGGAATGCGATTTCTTCTCCATTGGCACAAACGACTTGATTCAGTACACCGTGGCCGTCGACCGGGGAAACGAGAAGGTGGCGGGGCTATATTCTCAGTATCATCCCGCCGTGCTTCGGCTGATCGACACCACCATTTCTTCCGCCCATGCCGCCGGCATTCCCTGCGGTATGTGCGGCGAGGCGGCGGGCGATCTGCTTTTGATCCCGCTGTTCTTGGGCATGGGGCTGGATGAATTCTCCATGAGTCCTTCCTTCATCCTTCCCGCGCGCAAATTGATCACCGAACTGGATTTCTCGAGCTGCCAAAAGATGGTTCCGGAAGTGATTGGCCTTTCCACGGCTTCAGAAGTCCAAATAAAGTTGCAAAGCTTCAGCGATTAATCCATTCTCGCAAAACTAATTGCAAGCAAAAAAGGCCGTTCGGCCTTTTTTTGTGTTCATTATTTGCTCAAGAATTCGAACAGGCTTTCCAGCTGATTTTTGGAGTAGTACTCGATGACGATTCTGCCGCGCTTTTCTGATCCTTGAAGGTTGACCTTTGTGCCCAGATGATTTTGGAGGATCGTCTGCACATCGTAGAGCTCCGGCGCAAGGGATCGCTGGCCCAGTTTCTTTGTTTGGGCGGCCTTTTCCCCCACCGCTTTGCACATTTCCTCCGTCTGGCGGACAGAAAGGGCCTTTTCTTCCACCATTCGCGCGATTTTTACCTGCTCTTCCGGTGATTTGATCCCGGCGATGCACCTTCCATGGCCTGCGGACAGCTTTCCGTCCCGAATCATCAGCAAAACTTCTTCCGGCAAGGTAAGAAGGCGCAGGGCGTTCGCCACCGCGGGCCGGCTTTTCCCGATTCTTTCGGCCACTTCCTCCTGGGTCATGCTGTATTGCTCCATCAATTGCCGGATTCCATTGGCCTCTTCGATGGGATTCAGATCCTCCCTTTGAAGATTCTCGATGAGGGACACTTCTGCAAGCGTTTTATCGCCATAATCCCGCACAATCGCGGGAACTTCGGTCAGCCCGGCCAGCCTCGCTGCCCGCCAACGCCGTTCCCCGGCCACGATGGTGTATCTGTCGTCCTTTCTTTTCAGGATCAAAGGCTGGATGATGCCGGAAGCGGAAATGGACGCCGCAAGGTCTTCCAGCCCTTCTGCGTCAAAGTACTTCCTGGCCTGATCGCGGTTTGGATCGATCTGGTTGATGTCGATCATTTTGACCGCATTTTCCTCCTCTTCGGCGGCAAGCTCCAGATTCTGCCCCCACAGCGCATCCAGACCCCGTCCGAGGCCGATTTTTTTATCTTGCTTTGCCATGTCAGACCCCCCTATTGTCCTTCAAAACCTCTTTTGCCAGGGATTGATACGCCTTTGCGCCGGAACTCGAGGGCGCATAAGCCACCACCGGCATACCGTAGCTCGGGGCTTCCCCCAGGCGGATGGTCCTGGGCACGATGGAACGGTAAACCTTGGCTTTGAAGAACTTTTTGACCTCGTTGACCACCTGGTTGGAGAGCTTGGTGCGAACATCGTACATCGTCAGCACCACGCCTTCGATTTCCAGCTGGGGATTGAGGTGTTTTTTGACCTGGGTTACGGTGTTCATCAACTGACTCAGCCCCTCCAGGGCGAAATATTCGCACTGGATGGGCACGATAATGCTGTCCGCCGCGGTCAGCGCATTCAGCGTGAGCAGCCCGAGGGAAGGAGGGCAGTCGATGATGATGAATTTGTAGTCGTCGATGACCTCGTCCAATGCGGTTTTCAGCAGCCTTTCCCTGGCCATCAGGCCCACCATCTCGACTTCCGCCCCCGCCAGGGCGATGTTCCCCGGCAGAACATCCAGTTTCGGAATGTTGGAGCTTGCGGCAACCTCTTTGACCGGGCGTTCGTTGATCAACACGTCATAGATGGATGTTTCCCGGGATTTGGACAAACCCAGTCCGCTGGTGGCGTTTGCCTGGGGGTCCAGGTCCACGAGCAACACAGGCACGCCGGCCAATGCCAGACAGGCGCTGAGGTTGATTGCCGTTGTCGTCTTTCCAACGCCGCCTTTCTGGTTGGCGACGGCTACGATTTTGCCCATTTCTCCTCCGATTTTGCATGATGTGTACTGTATTACCTTAACTTTACCTTTCACCAGGGCAATAGTCAACTGTTTTCCATGTTTCACGTGAAACAATGCCCGTTTCAAAGCCAAAGGAATGTTTCACGTGAAACATTCCATCTTCATCCAAAGAATCCATAGTTGACAACTCGGAATTGATGGGTAATAATAAAATCAGAACAGAAGAAGGAGGTACCGAAGATGGCGACGGTCGTTCACCCCGACATGAAGATCATCGATCTACTCAAGGTCGATGAAGGGATCGCGGATATCCTAATGAACTCCGGAATGCACTGCCTTGGCTGCGTGATGGCCCATGCCGAGTCCATCGGCGAAGCCGCCCAGGTCCACGGCATCGATCCCCAGAAGCTGATAGACTCCATCAACGACTATCTGAAGAGCAAAGGCGAATAAAGCGCGTTAAAAGGCGGACCGATATGGTCCGCCTTTTTGCTTACTTTGTCTTTATTCCTGCTCTTTTGGGGCGGGGATTTGGGAAACAGATTCTGTTTGAGTCTCTTCCTGCTCGTCGTCGTTATCGATAATCTCGCTATTGTCCACCGCCGTGACCTCTGCGTCTTCCTCGTGCTCGGTGATGCAGGCGGCGACGACCTTCACGTCCTCGTCATTCACCTGCATGAGCTTGACGCCCTGGGTGTTCCTTGAGATTTCGCGCATCTCGGCGACATGCAACCGGATGATGGTTCCGTCACTTCGGATGAGCATCACGTCCTCGTCGCCGTTGATCACGTGGAGCGCGCAGAGAAGGCCGGTTTTTTCGGTGATGTTCATGGCGGCGATGCCCTTGCCGCCGCGGCCCTGAAGGCGGTATTCCTCCTCGCTGGTGCGCTTGCCAATCCCGAGTTCGGAAATCGCCAGCACCTGTTGCCCCTTCATCACCTTTTCCAAGGATACGACCTCGTCGCCCTCCTCCAGATGAATCGCCTTAACGCCCGTGGCGGTTCTTCCCATGGGGCGGACGTCACGCTCCGAAAACCGGATGCATTTGCCGTTTCTGGTGGCGACGATGAACTCGTCGTCGCCCTCCGACACGATGACGGAGATCAGCTCGTCATCGTCCCGCAGGTTGACGGCGATCAAGCCGACTTTCCGGATGTTTTCAAAGCTCTTCAGCTCGGTTTTCTTGATGATGCCGCCCTTGGTGCACATAGCGAGATACTTGCCCTCTGTGGCAGGGAAGGCGTTGGTCACCTTTTCGCCGTCCCCCAGCTGCAGCAGGTTCACGATGGCCGTTCCCTTGGCCGTCCTGCCCGCTTCGGGGATCTGATAACACTTCATGCTGAACACCCGGCCCTTGTTCGTGAAGAACAGGATCTCGGAATGGGTGCTGGCTGCGAACAAATGTTCTATTACGTCGTCCTCCCGGATGGCGGCTGCGGCGATGCCCTTGCCGCCGCGGCGCTGCATGCGGTAGGTATCCGCGCTGGTGCGCTTGATGTAGCCGAAATGGGTGAGGGTCACCACCATGTTTTCCTCTTCGATGAGATCTTCGAACTCGATCTCGTCGAAAACCGGGGAAATCTCGGTGCGCCTGGGGTCCGCAAAGCGTTTGCGGATCTCCATCAGCTCGTCCTTGACGACGCCCCAGATCAGGGCTTCATCCGCCAGCAGGGAGCGCAAATAGGCGATGGTCTTTTGCAGCTCTGCGTATTCGGCTTCCAGGCGCTCGCGCTCGAGGCCCACAAGGCGCTGGAGGCGCATGTCCAAAATCGCCTGGGTTTGTTTGTCCGACAGCCCAAAGCGTTCCGTCAGGCGGTTTCTCGCCTCCTGGGCGGTGGCGCTGGAGCGGATGATGTGGACGACCTCGTCGATATTGTCCAGAGCAATGAGCAGGCCTTCAAGAATGTGCGCCCGGGCTTCGGCGCGATTGAGCTCGAAACGCGTGCGTCTTGTGACCACGTCTTTTTGGTGGTCCAAATAGTGGCGGAGCATCTGATGCAAAGAAAGCACCTTCGGCTCCCCGTCCACCAGGGCGATGGAGATCACGCCAAATGTGTACTGCATTTGGGTGTGCTTGAACAGCGTGTTCAGCACGATGGAGGGGTTCACCCCCGCCTTCAGCTCGATCACGATGCGCATGCCCTCCCTGCCGGACTCGTCCCGCAGGTCGGAAATGCCTTCCACGCGCTTGTCGTGCACCAGTTCGGCGATTTTGGAGACGAGGTTCGCCTTGTTGACCTGATAGGGGATCTCCGTCACGACGATGCGGGAACGGTTGGCGGACATTTCCTCGATCTCCGTCTTTGCGCGGACGACGATCCTGCCGCGGCCGGTCCGGTACGCCTCCCGGATGCCGGACATGCCCATGATGATGCCGCCGGTGGGGAAATCCGGGCCAGGGATGAGGGTGATCAGCTCCTCGGTGGTGATTTCCGGGTCTTCGATCATGGCGACGCAGGCGTCGATCACTTCCCCGAGGTTATGGGGGGGAATGTTCGTCGCCATGCCTACGGCGATGCCGTTGCTGCCGTTCACCAAAAGGTTGGGGAAGCGGGAAGGCAGCACCAACGGCTGGGTGAGGGATTCGTCGAAGTTGGGGCCGAAGTCCACGGTGTCCTTGTCCAGATCCCGCAGCATTTCCGCCGCGAGTTTGGACAGCCGCGCCTCGGTGTAACGCATGGCGGCGGCGCCGTCCCCGTCCACAGAGCCGAAGTTGCCATGCCCCTCCACCAGCGGGTAGCGGGTGGAGAAATCCTGGGCCAGGCGGACCATGGCGTCGTACACCGATGAGTCGCCGTGGGGGTGGTATTTGCCCAAACAGTCGCCGACGATGCGGGCGGATTTGCGGAAGGGCTTATCCGGCCACATGCCCAGCTCCGCCATATCGTAAAGGATGCGCCTGTGCACGGGCTTTAAGCCGTCCCGCACATCCGGCAGGGCGCGGTTGATGATCACCGCCATGGAATAGGCGATGAAGGATTTTTTCATTTCAGACTCGAGGTCAACGGTGAGCAGCCTCGTTCCGGAATTTTCTGACATAACTTCCTCCGTTTATCGTGATGCGGCAAGGCGCAGCGGCGATCTTCCGCAGGCAGGCCGCCTTAAATATCCAGATTCGCCACCAGCTTGGCGTTTTTCTCGATGAACTCCCGTCTGGGCTCCACGCGGTCCCCCATCAGGACGGTCATGATCTCGTCAGCGGCCATGGCATCCTCCACGCTGACGCGATACATCGTGCGTTTCGCGGGGTCCATGGTGGTATCCCAGAGCTGCTCCGGGTTCATCTCGCCCAGGCCCTTGTAGCGCTGGATCTCGGTCTTGCTGTCGCGGCCGAAAACGTCCAGCTGGCGCTGCAGTTCCTCGTCGGAATAGACGTAGACTTCCTGGTTTCCCCGCTTAATCTTATAAAGCGGGGGCTGGGCGATGTATACGTACCCCTGCTCGATGAGGGGGCGCATATAGCGGAAAAAGAAGGTCAAAAGCAGGATGCGGATGTGGGAACCGTCGACGTCCGCGTCCGTCATGCAGATGATCTTGTGATAACGGAGCTTTTCGGGGTTGAACTCCTCGCCGATGCCTGCGCCAAAGGCGGTGATCATGTTCTTGATCTCGTTGTTGGCGAGGATGCGGTCGATGCGGGTCTTTTCGACGTTCAGGATCTTGCCGCGCAAGGGGAGGATCGCCTGATACCGCTTATCCCTGCCCATCTTGGCGCTGCCCCCCGCGGAGTCCCCCTCCACCAGATAAATCTCGCACAAAGCGGGGTCCTTTTCCGAGCAGTCCGCCAGTTTTCCGGGAAGGGCGGCAGACTCCAGCACGGTCTTTCTCCTCGTCAGCTCCCGGGCCTTCCTTGCGGCTTCCCTGGCGTGGTTGGCCTGCATGCACTTGTCCAGGATGCTCCTGGCGATGGCGGGGTTTTCCTCCAAAAAAGCCTCCAGCCCGGAGGAAACGACCGAAGCCGTAAAGGAACGCATCTCCGAGTTGCCGAGTTTGGTTTTCGTCTGCCCTTCGAACTGGGGGTTTTGCAGCTTGACGGAAATGATGGCCGCTAGGCCCTCGCGGACATCCTCGCCGGAGAGCTTAGTGTCCCCCTCCTTGAGCAGCTTGTATTTCAGGCCGTAGCTGTTCATGGCCCTGGTCAGCGCGTCCTTGAAGCCGGAAAGGTGGGTTCCGCCCTCGTGGGTATTGATGTTGTTGGCATAGGAGAGGATGTTCTCCTGATACCCGTCGTTATACTGCATGGCGACTTCCACCACGGCGCCGTCCTTCTCTGCACAGAAATAGATCGGCTCCTCGTTGAGCACTTCCTTGTTTTTGTTCAGGTATTGCACAAAGGAAATGATGCCCCCGGAATAGCAATAGGCGTTGTGGGAGCCGGTTCTCTCATCATCCACCGAAATGGAGATGCCGCGGTTCAAAAACGCCATCTCTCGCATGCGGGTGCAGATGAGATCCGCCGAAAAATCCACGGTTTCGAAGATCTCGGGATCTGGAATAAAGGTGATGGTGGTTCCGGTGTCCTCGATTTCGGTTTCACCGATCACCGACAAAGGCGTGGTAACCTCCCCCCGGGAGAATTCCATGCAATAAATCTTGCCGTCCCTTTTGACTTCGGCCTTAAGGTAGCTGGAAAGGGCGTTGACCACGGACACGCCCACGCCGTGCAAACCGCCGGAGACCTTATAGCCCTCTCCGCCGAACTTTCCGCCGGCGTGCAGCACCGTCAGCGCGATTTCCAGCGCGGATTTGCCCATCGCAGGGTGAATATCCACCGGGATGCCGCGGCCATTGTCCCGCACGGAAAGGGCGCCGTTCGCGTGGATGCGGACGCGGATATCGTCGCAAAAGCCGGCCAGGGCCTCGTCGATGGAATTGTCCACAACTTCGGTGACGAGGTGGTGCAGCCCCCTGGCATCGGTGGAGCCGATATACATCCCCGGCCGCACGCGGACGGGTTCCAGCCCCTCCAGCACCTGAATATCCGACGCGTCGTAATGCGAATCGGCCATGGCTGTGAAGGAAGCGTCCGGCGCAACGCTGGACGTGGCGATAGGTTCCGTTTTGCCCTCAGCAAAATCGGCATTGCTGCTGTTGTGTTGATTTTCAAACTTTTCGTGCATGAGCGGGTCCTTTCGGGAAACTTGATGGGGCGGAAAAGCCCGCGAAAACGGCGATCCTCCTGCCCGAAACCGGGGCGACCAGCCGATGAAAAACGCGGTCCTTTCACCCAAAAAACCCGCATGATTGCGGGGTTTCTACTTATGAGTATTATACACCATTTTTCAAAAAAACAAAAGCGCTTCTTTCTTCGCCGCAAAGGAGGTTGCAGGCGGCTGCGGTTTTTTGGGGTTTTGCGGCGCCGGTTCAGCCCTGTCAGAATCCCGGAAAAGGAAAGGAGCGTATTGGGGGGTTGCCTCGCGTCCCCTTCCTGACACAAACAAAAATGCGTGCTATAATAATGCCATCACAGTGCACGAGGAGAACAAATGGAAAAGGCCAACAAGCCCTGGCTCGCCTATGACACGACCTATGAGGGCAAACCCGCAGTCATGCGGGTGGATATGCGGCAGATTACCGCCCGTGAGCGCGCGGCGTTGCCAGTTCTGATGCTGTTGCGCGTCCAGCCCAGGAAGAACTATGCCCTGGGACTGATGACCCCTTTGCAGGCCAGGACGATGGAGCGGTTGTTCAAAAAGCTGGTGCGCGCCGCCCAGAAGGCGGGGGCGCGGGTGATGGCAGTGCGCAACTGGGGCAGCGCCATGGAGTTCTTCTGTTACGGACCGGACGAGCCTGCGCTTTTGACGCTTTCCACCCTGTGCGAAAAAAAGCGCTCCCTGATCACGGACTACGAAACCCGGGCGGATGACAAATGGCAGGCGTTCCGGAGGGACGCTTACCCCACGGCCGCGAATCTGCAGACCGTCAAAAACGGCGAACAGATCGAGCTGATGGTGCGCTACGGAGACAATATCCACGCTCCCCGGCGCATCAACCACTACTGCTCCTTCAAGGACGAGCTGGCCCGCATCGGCTTTCAGGAAAGCGCCAGAAAGGCCGGCTTTGCCCTGGGAGACCCGTACTACAATCCGGACGGGGATTACCCCCACGGCGTCTGCGTGCGGCACATCGGCTCCATCGACAAGCGCTCTCTGGACAGCTGGACGGACCGCCTCATCGCCGTGGTGGAGGCGTACAACGGCCATTACGACTACTGGGACTGCCAGATCATGCGCAGGCAGCGGATCCGGTAACTGTACTTGCCCTTGTCTTTTTTCGTGCCGGAAGCGCCCCGCAATCCGGCAAATTTGCCTTGCCCGCGCCCCTGTGCCATCCCGCATATCTTTCACGCCCGCGGGGACCATCGCGCCTCTTAAGGCTTATTTAGCGCGGTTACAGGCATTCAAACAAAGAGGAGCAACAAAAAAGCAGCCAGACTGGCTGCTTTTTTGGTTTTACAGGTCAGGGCAAATAGAACATCGGGTTATAGGGTACGCCGTCGCACCGGATTTCGAAATGGCAGTGGGGTTCTGAATCCGTGGTTCCCGAATCGCCCATGGTGCCGATCAGCTGGCCCCTGACCACCCGGTCCCCCACGGAAACGAGGATGGACTCCAGATGGGCGTAGCGGGTGGTATAGCCGTTGCCGTGGGATATTTCCACGATCAGACCGTACCCGCTGCGGGTGCCTGTGTAGCTTGTCACCGTGCCGCTTTCCGACGCGACAATCGACGAGCCCCGCTTGTCAAAAATATCCACGCCGTAGTGCATGCGGCCGTACCGCCAGCCGAAATAAGAGCTGACGCGCTGTTTCTCCGTCGGCCAGACAAAGGATAACGAACCGGTGGACGGTCCCATGATGCCGTAATCCGGCCTGTCTGGTCGGGTCTTGGTGGTGTCGATATTCGGGTAATCGACGCCCTTTCCGATGGTGGTGCCCGGCCAGTATCCCCCCGTTCCGGAGGCGGGGGTGGTGGTGGTCTTTCCGGACGAGGAGGACGAAGAGGAGACCGCCTTGGTGCCCTTGAGGACGATCTTCGGCTCCGCTTCCTCCACCACTTTTTGGGCGACCAGCTTTTTGTCCACGATCTTGCCGCCCTCGTAGGTCACCTCGTAGGTTTTTTTGACCTTGCCGTTCCTGCCGGAATCCTTGACCTTGGTTTTGCCCTTTTCCAGGGTGGGGTCCTCCTGATACAGGGTGGAGGGCTCCACCCGTTCCGTGGCGGTGGCGGTTTCCGTCCAGCGCAGGGTCACGCTGTCCGCCAGAAGGAGATACGCCTCCTCCCTGGTATAAACGTCCGCGGGCTCGTCCTGCTGGAAATAGGCGCAGATATTCTCCACCGTGCCCTTATTGGTGACCTTGGCGTCCTCTTTGCTTCCGCAGCCGTTGAGCAATTTCTCCATGACCCATTCGTAGTCCGCCCGGGAAGCCAAAAAACAGACGATCACATCGTCCACCGAAACGGCGGCGTACTCCCCTTCGCCCATGGTTGCGGGGGAATAGTCGGCGGTCTGCGCCTCGTATTCCTCCGGCAGCGGAAGGGGGGTGGGGGTGGGGGGAATGTCCAGCAGGGGATCGTAGTTCGGCGTGTCCAAAACGGCGGACACGTCCTCCCCGGTCTCGTCGATGACGCCGGCGGGCAGGATCAGCGCGTCCCCCAAGCCGAACTGGACGTATTCGGACTCGTAATCCTCCAGCGTGGCGACGGAACCGTCGCTTAACGTGACGGTCCTGTATTCGCCGTTCACCAGATCGATGGACAGCACATGGTGGGTCCTTTCGCTGGCGACCTCGCTCACAGGATGGTCCATTTCCGCGGCGTCGGCAAACAGCCCGTTTTCGATCAAAGTAAAGGCGATGAGGCAACAGGAAACAAACAGCAGCGCGCCGGCGAGAAAACCCAGTCCTTTTTTGCGCTTCTGCCGCCGTTTGGCCTTTTCCTTTTCGATTCGTTCCGCTTCCGCCCTTCGGGCGGCCTGAAGGGTGTGCTGGTCCATAAATATCCTGTCGTCCTTCTCCTAAACCCGCCTGTGCGTTAAGTTCGCTATCTTCCCAGGGCGTTCAGGACCTCGTCCTCGCTGTCCCCGCAGAGGGCGGCAAAGTCCTCCGCCGTGCATTTCTTGCCCGCAAACTCCGAACAAAGGGCTTGGAGCGCCGGGTCAAAGCGGGAGGTGCCCACAGAAGTGCGAAGGTCCTTCATCGCCTTGGCTCCGGGAAGCTCAAGGGCGGTATCCGCCGAGGCGCTGTTGGTCTGGTCCAGATAAAGATACGCCATGAACTGCGCCAAAGGCGTCAGAAGGTCCCGATCGTCCGCAAATCCCGCGCCCACGGAGCAGCCCAGCCACTGCCGGGCGACGGCAAAGGCGAGCTTCGTGTCCATCACTGCCTTTTTGCCGGAAAAGAGGGCGGTGTCCACCATGATCAGCCCGTCGTGGACGGAAATGTCCCCCGTCAGCGTGGTCTGGACCAGCTCCAGCTCCTCCCCCGGGAAGGGTCCGAGGTAGTCCTCGTAAAATTCGATGAGTTCGACGGCGGCGCTGGCAAGGTCCCGGGAACGGTCGTTGTACTGCGCCCGGGCAAGGATGTTCACGCCGCTTTCGGTAGCTTTTTCCGCGAATCTTTCGTGCTTGGTGACGCAGAAGGCAAAGTCCCGCGCCGCCGAAGCCGAGATGAAATAGAGGGTTTCATCCCCCTGTTTGGATGTGTTTTCCGCCT
>JBMNTV010000023.1:0-25644 GCA_050945915.1 Christensenellales bacterium | reverse complement strand
AGAAGGCACCACCATCCTGATCGCCCTGGACACTCAAAAGACCGGCAGGGTGGAAACGCTGCTGGTGGCACAAAAGGACAAGATTTCACTGGAGTTCAGACTGGAACAGACGGAACGGGCGGAGGATTTCAAACGAAATAGCGCGGTACTTGAACAGGCGGTGGAAGCCGCGGGGTTCAGCTTAACCGGCATCCGGTTTTCCGGCCTGGAAATGCGGACGACGCTGCTCAATGCGGCAGAAACCGCCGGTCCCGCCGTGAAAGAGAACGTCCGCGGAGTCGATATCAGAATATGAAGCGTTATCAGCCTTATCAAGGCGAGGAAACCAAAGAAGCCGCAGCCCTGAAGTATGAAGAAGGCAAGGACCTGGCGCCGCGCATCACCGCGCTGGGGCGCGGGTATCTTGCGGAACGCATGGTCAAAGAGGCGGAAAGCAACCAAATCCAGGTCGTGAAGGACGAGGGGCTTTCCCATATGCTGCACAGTCTCAGCGTCGGGGACGCGATCCCCGAAGAGCTTTATTGCGTGGTGGCGGAGATCCTGGCGTTTGTTTACAGGATGGACGGCCGAACGCTGCCCGGGCAAGATCTGCCCGACAAGGAATAATCCGACCGAGAAAGAGGGACAGCATGGCGCTTGACGGGGTACATTTGGATCGCGTGACCATCGCCGCGAACAGCCTGAAGGCCGCTTCCGATCATGCCGGGGCCAGTTCGGGGGTCAATTTCAGCAGCCTGCTTTTTGACGCCCTTTCACCGGAAAGCGTTGCGGGCAGCGCATCCTTTGGCAGCCCATACCAGTATATCGGGGCCTTGGTGCAAAAGACCGATTCCCCGGGCGCCGTCATGGCCGCGCTCATCAGCGCGGGTTTTAGTGATTTTTCCCAGTTTGCCCTGTTTGGCGCATGGAGCGCCCTCCTTGGCGGGGATGTTCAGGCGGAAATGAGCGGATTTTCCGCCGCGAACGCTCTGCCCCGCACATTGACCGCGCCGCCCCACATCCCGGTCTGCCCGGCGATTACCAGCGACGCATCCCAAAGATCTGCACAAGCGTATGCCGACGTCATCAACCAGTTCCGCGTGGAGACCAACCCCCGCTATGCCGTCAACCAAAAAGGCAGGGGGGACACTTATTGCAATATTTTCGTGTGGGACGTCACCAGCGCGATGAACGCGGAGATCCCCCATTATTACAACGCGGAAACCGGCGCCCCCATGAAGCGGGGAGAGCAGGACGCCCGCGCCATGAACGCCAACGCCATGTTCGACTGGCTGAAGGAGTTCGGCGAAGAATACGGCTGGAGGGAAGTGACCGCAGAGGAGGCCCAGCATCTCGCCAACGCCGGCCACCCGGTGGTGACCGCCCTGAAGCGGCCCGGCGCCCACGGACATGTGCAAATCGTCTGCCCGTCGAAGGACGGAACCTTCAACCCCCAAAAAGGCGTGACCGTGGCCCAGGCGGGCAGCAATCTGACGCGCTATTCCCATATTACCGATATTTTAGGAAGCTCCAGCCTGTCGAAAGTTTCCTATTTCGCCCATATGTGACCACTATACGGCAAAGGAAGTGCTGCAATGTCGCTGACCATCAACAACAGCAATAAAATCCCCGGCCTGGCCTCGGGTCTTGAAACGGATGCCATCATCCAGGGCCTTTTGAAGCAGTACCAGGCCAAGGTGGACAAGCAATCCCAAAAAACCACCAAGCTCGAATGGACCGCGGAAGCTTACCGGGAGATCAACGCCCAGATCAAAAACTTTCGCTCGCAATATCTGAGCGTGCTTTCGGACACGAACATGATGACCGGAGCGGCGTACAGCAATTTTTCGGTGAACATGCTCACCCCAAATGGCGCCGCATCCGTCACCGTTTCGTCTTCCGCGGTCGCCGGGGAGTACACCATCAACAGCATCCAGCAGATCGCCACCGCGGCAAGTGTGGAGAGCAAGGCGGTGTTCATCGGCGAAAAATACGACAGCGATTCCAAGCTTTCCGAGTTGCAGCTGGCAACCGCGCTGGAATTTGACGAAAACGGCGAGATTTCCTTTTCCATCAACGGCGAAACCTTCACCTTTGACGAGGACACCACCATCTCCGAGATGATGAGGAAGGTCAACAACGCGGGTGTCGGCGTCATCATGCGTTTCAGCAGCCTGAAAAGCGGCTTTTCGCTGACCGCGGACAAGACCGGCAGCCAGAGCGAGATCCACATCGTCAACCTGAAGGGCAACGCCTTTTCGACGGAGGACAGCGCCCTCGGGATTGCCGAAGGGATCTACAAGGGGCAGGACGCCATCTGCACCATCGAGGGCATTGTGGTGACCCAGTCCACCAACTCCTTCTCGTTTGATGGCATCACCTACAACCTCACCGCAAAAACGGACACCCCCATCAAGTTCCGGGTGGAGCAGGATTACGAAACCACCGCGGACAACATCATCAAGTTCATCGATGCCTACAACGAGCTGATCGACAAGCTCCAGGGCAAGGTTTCCGAAAAGGTTTACCGGAATTTCGCCCCCCTGACCGATGCCCAACGGAAGGAGATGAAGGAGGACGAAATCGCCAAGTGGGAGGAACGCGCCAAAAGCGGCATGCTCCACAATGCCCCCTACATCAGATCCCTGCTTTCGGAGCTGCGGAGCGCCTTTTCCAGCAAGCCTGAGGGACTCTCAAAAGGCCCGTACGACATCGGCCTGACCACGGGAACGTGGCAGGAAGGCGGGAAGATCAAGGTGAACAGGGAGAAGCTGGTCGCCGCCCTGAAGGAAGACCCGGAAACCGTCAAGCAATTGTTTGTGCAAACCGGGCAGGAGGGCGAGGCAGGGCTGATGATCCGCATCTCCGACTCCCTGCTGGCCTACACCAAAAGCAGCACGGATATCGCGCTGGACAGTTTGGAGGACCGGATCTCCCAATCGAAAAACGCGGTCAAAACCCTCACCCAGAGGATGGAAGAAAAGGAAAAAGACCTTTGGAAGAAATATTCGGCGATGGAGGCGGCGCTCTCCAGGCTGAACGGCCTTTACAACTGGCTTTCCACCCTGTTTACCGCCTGATCGGCTGCGGGTGTGCCCGCACCACCGGAATCGGGTGGAACTTCTTGATCGGGAACAGTTCTTTCGGCGCGTCAGTGGACCTGCGCTGAAACGTGCCCTTTGCGGCGAATAAAGTAATGAGGAGATTGAATCGTGAATACGGCAATCGCATATCGGAAGTACAAGGAACAGGCCGTCAGCACAACCAATCCCGTGGGACTGGTGGTGATGCTGTACAACGGCTGCATCAAGCGCTTGAAGCAGGCGCAGCTGGCACTGGACAGGAAGGATTTTGCCGAAACCAACACCCATTTAAAAAGGGCGCAGGACATCATTGCCGAACTGGTGAACAGCCTGGACTTCAACTACCAGATCTCCAAGGACTTGATGGCGCTTTACGACTTCATGCTCCGGGAGATTGTCCGGATCAACATCGCAAAGGATGGAGACGGAATCGAACCGTTGGTGGAAATGCTCTCTGACCTTCGGGATGCCTGGGTTCAGGTCGGCAAGACCTGCGGGAGTATCTACGAAGAAGACGAAGGAACGGATTCATGACCCCGAAGATCGAAGCGGATCTTGTCCGGTTGCTGGAGCTCAAACGAGACCTGTTGACCGAAATGCTCCTTTCGTTACGGCGGTCTGCGGAACTCCTGAACAGCGGTGATACAGACGCGTTTCACAGCGAAATGGACAAGATCGGCGAAATCCCCGCGGCTGTGGACGAACTCACCGCAGCGGAAGCGGGGTTAAGGAGCGGCCTGGTCCTATCCGGGCGCAACGAGAGAATTGCGGAGCTTGAAAAAAACATCGCTTATGTCCTCGGCCAGATCGAGCAGGCCCACAAGGAGTGCAAGGAGGCGGCGCAAGCGCAGCTTTTGCACTTCGGGCGGCAGATCAAATCCGTTCGCAGCACCCAAAAAGGCATCGAGGGCTATGCGGGGCAGCGCTTGAACCGGGAAGCTGTCTTTGTTGACGCCAAAAAATAGCGGGCAATACGCCTTATTTCGGAGCGAAATCCATGAAGGTTACAGATGTCGGAAAAGTGCCCAAAGGGGCGCAAAACGTTTCTGTGGTCGGCGCCGGGCAGGCGGGCGGCGGCCAGGGGTTTTTGTTTTCTCGGCACTTGATGGATTTCAGCCAGGCCCAGCACCAGAAATACATCGAGGACCTGAAGGACCGGATCTTTCGTCAGGGTGAAACCATCAAGCGCAAGGCAGACCTGGGGGAATTCATCCAGTATCGCAAGCTGATCGCCGAGCTGCTGGAGGTCGTCGCAGGGAATGCCTACGCCTGCGCCAGAACCACCGCCCTGGACAGCAGGGGAAGGCGAAACGTGTTCATTCTGATCAAGAAGATCAACGTTCGGCTGGACGAGTTGGCCCAGCAAATCCTGCAGGAACAGAAGGAGAATCTCCGTCTGCTCGAAATGGTGGACGAGATCCGCGGCTTGTTGCTGGATATATTGCTTTAATGATAAAATGAATCATCAACGAGAGGAGAGCATCAAATGGAGGTCAAAGAGGAACTTCTGGAGCAGCAGGAAGATACCCAGCACGGCAGGTATCTCACGTTCAACCTCGGAGAGGAGGTCTTCGGACTTGAGATACGATACATCACGGAGATCATCGGCCTGCAGCCGATCACGAAGATTCCCGAAGTCGCCCCGTATATCAAGGGCGTCATCAACCTGAGGGGCAAAATCATACCCGTGATCGACATGCGGCTCAAATTCGGCAAGGAACCCATCGAATACAACGATAGGACCTGTATCATCGTGATCGATACCGAGGAACTGATCATCGGCCTGATCGTGGACAAGGTTTCCGAAGTCATAACGATCGACGATGAAGACGTCGTTCCCCCGCCGGATCAGAGGACCGGCATCCGGAATCGCTACATCAAGGGCATCGGCAAGGTGGACGGCGACGTCAAGCTGCTCTTGGACTGCAAGACGCTGCTGGATGCCGACGAGACGGAAGAAGTCAGTTCAATCGCGCAGGATTGAGGCGGTTCATAACGCCCGTGCAATCAAAAAGCCCCGACCATTTGGCCTGTTGCCGGCCGTTTGCCTGGTCGGGGTTTTGAACCGGTTGACGAAAGGAATGTCAGGCAAGGTGCATATCGGGCAATCAAACGGGGATTGCCCCACGGGAGGATCAGGGGCTGTTTTTGCCCCTGATTCCTGACGCTAAGGGCGAGTTCCGGCAGGCAGAAAAAGGCCGACGACGAAAAGAGAGAGCGCTTCTGCGGCCTGCAAAGGGGCAAAACCGCCCAACCCCATGCGGATTCTCGGCGGGTAATGCCGATAAAGTAAAAAGGTGTAATCATGAGAAGAAGGAAAATTCGCGTCCTGGTGGTGGATGACTCCATATTTGTGCGGGAGTTCATCGCATCCAAATTGTCCGAGGATGATGGAATCGAGGTGGTCGGCAAGGCGGTCAGCGCCTTCGACGCGAAAGACAAGACTGCCAGCCTTCGCCCGGACGTCATGACGCTGGACATAAACATGCCCCAGATGGACGGGATCGAGTTCCTGCGGCAGTTGATGCCCCAGGACCCTCTGCCCGTGGTGGTGGTCAGCTCGGTCAGCAGCCGCGTCTTTGACGCCCTCAACGCCGGGGCGGTGGATTTCGTCACGAAATCCAGCCTGAAGGACGATCAGGAACAGCGCCGCTTTATCATGGAACTGGCCACAAAAATCAAGATTGCCTCCATTGCGAAAATTGGCCAGAGCAAAAACGCTGCGGCAAGATGCACGTTAAAGGACGGGTGCCTGGGGCATGCGGTGGACAATGCGATCATCGCCATCGGCGCATCCACAGGCGGAACCGAGGCGATCCAGACCATCCTCAAGGATCTGGGCAGGGATTTGCCGGGGATCGTCATCGTGCAGCACATGCCGCCGGTGTTCACGAAGCTGTATGCCGAGCGGCTGAACAGCGTCTGCGCCATGGAGGTCAAAGAAGCGGAAGACGGCGACGCCGTCCTTCCGGGCAGGGCGCTGGTCGCCAGGGGCGGGCAGCATATGACCGTCATCCGCCGGGCCTCGGGGTTGTTTGTCGAGTGCAAAGAGGGCGAAAAAATCAGCGGCCACTGCCCGTCGGTGGACGCGCTGTTTTCCTCGGTGGCGAAGCTCAAAGGCATCAATAGTCTGGGGATCATCCTCACCGGCATGGGGAGCGACGGCGCAAAGGGCCTGCTGGAGATGAAGAACGCCGGAGCGAGAACCTTCGGCCAGGACCAGCAGACCTGCGTGGTGTACGGCATGCCCGCTGTGGCGGAGAGAATCGGCGCCGTGGATGTGCAGCTTCCCATTCAGGACATGGCTGCAAAAATCTATGAATGGAGGGACGGGCTTTGATCCATCAAGCCCTTCTCGGGATGTTTTTGGCTAAAGGGTTAAAGTCCTCGCGATTTTAACCGATACCATAAATATGTTCAATGTGGAGAGCATCTATCTGTCCAAGCTGGAAAAGTTCCAGACCGCGGCCCAAGAAAGCGCCGCAAAGCTCGGGTCCTCGCCGGGAGTTTTTGCCGACCTGCTGAACGCCATCGGCGAAAGGCTGGAGCCAAATCAGGTTGCGAAGCCCGCCGAGCACCTGTCCGCCGCGATTTCTGCCAGGTCGTACGGACCCTTTGACTGGACTTACAGAGCATCGAGGACGGAAATCGAATCCGCCATTCACAGCGCGGCAAGGGGCACCGGACTGGACGAAGACCTCATCCGCGCGGTGATTCGGGCGGAATCCTCCTTCCGGACGGACGCGGTTTCTTCCCGCGGGGCGATGGGGCTGATGCAGCTGATGCCCCAAACGGCGAAAGAGATGGGAGTCAGCGACCCCTTCGATGCCCGGCAGAGCGTCCTGGGCGGCGCGGGGTATCTCAAAAAACTGATCAACCGGTTCGGGGACATACGTCTCGCCCTTGCGGCATACAACACCGGGCAGGGCAGAATCTCCTCCCTCGGGATTGATGATGCAAACGACCCACAGCAATACGAGAGGATTTCCCCCAGTGTCCGGGCGTATGTGGACAGGGTGCTGGGGTATTGGGAAGATTACAAAGAAGCCAGGTATTAACGGAGTCAATCATGCTAAACGATGCATTCGGCGGCATTCACCTGCTGCAAAAAGGACTGGACGCAGCCTGGACGAGAAACAGCGTCATCACCAACAACATCGCAAACGTGGATACCCCGGGTTTCAAGAGCTCCCGCGTGGAGTTTGAAACCGCGCTGAAGCGCGCGATGGAAGCGGAATCCGGCGGGTTTTCCACCAAGCGGACCCGTCCAGAGCATTTTGATTTTTCCGGTTCCACCGGGAAGGTAAAACCCACCATCGTGTCGAATCACAATACAACCTATCGTTTAGATGGCAATAATGTCGACATCGATTATGAGAGCGTCGAGCTCGCCAGGAACACATTCTGGTACTATTCCATGATCGAGCAGATTTCCAGCGAGTTCGCAAAACTCAAAACAGTGATCAGCGGATAACGGAAGGAGCAAACCATGGCGTTTTTATCCTCGATTGACATCAGCGGCTCCGCACTCACCGCCCAGCGCCTGCGGATGGACGTGATCAGCGCCAACATCGCCAACGCGGAGACCGTCGATCCCGTCACCGGCGAACCCTATCGCAGGCGGGTGTGCGAACTCAGCGAGCGCAGGTCCTTTTCCGCCGAGCTGAATCAGGCGATGAGCTCCGGCGTGAAGGTGCGCCGCATCGTGGAGGACGCTTCGGATTTTGAGCTGGTTTTCGACCCGGACAGCCCCTTTGCGGATGCGAACGGCTATGTTCGCATGCCCAATGTGGACGAGGTCGAGGAACTCATCGACCTGATTTCCGCCACCCGTTCCTATGAGGCGAACGTCACCGCATTGAATGCCACCAAGAGCATGGCCTTAAAAGCTTTGGAAATCAGGGGTTAATGACTCGAAAGGACCATCACCATGAGCGTTGAATCGATCAAAGGCGTACTGGCAAGCGCCCAAGGGTTTTCGCAGCGGACGCAGGGCGTTCAGCAAAACAGCCAGGGCAGTTTTTCGAATATTCTCAGCGAAGCCATCGATGCCATCAAGCAGACCGAGGCCGAAGCGGCGGAGGCGGCAGCGGCGTTGCTGACCGGCGAGTCCACGGACCTGCATACCGCCCTCATTGCCGCGCAAAAAGCGGAAATCGCCATCAGCTATACCGTGGAAATCAGAAACAGGATCCTGGAGGCTTACAATAACATCATGAACATGCAGGTATAATCCCTGCATTTTTATTCGTTTTCCGACAGAAATTGGCTTTGGAAATAACTTCCACCCCCATTTTCGACAAAAAATGTATTTTGTCGTTCCCAAAAAATTGAATCCGTTATATACTCAATGTAGGCCAGGTAGAGAAATCATGGAAAAATTGTGGACTACATTTTTTTATATTGTCGTCATGGCGGCTGTTTTGGTGGCCGCTTATTTCGCAACGAAGTTTTTGGCGCAAAGGGGCCGTCGCCTCAGCAGTCGGCACATCCGACTGAAGGACAGCATCATGGTCGGGCGGGACAAGTATCTCGCCATCGTCGAAGCGGGGGACAAAACCCTGTTGATCGGCATCACCAACCAGTCGATTGACGTGCTTGCGGACATTGATCCGGGCGCCCTTGAGGAAACTGCGCCGGAAAGTTCTGAACCGGTCGCAGGGGGATTTGCAAAAAGGACCGCCACATTCTTTGACCGGATGAAGAGCGCGCCCGCGGATCCTGCCCGGGCGCGGGCAGAGAGGAAGCAGGCCCGCCGGCAAAGGCCTGTGGATGACGAGGATTTTTTGAGCAAGATGGACGAGGCGATCAAGAGAAGGAAAGACCGCGAGTTTGGCCAAAGCGGGAGGGACGAATGAAAAAAGCCCTCCTTGTTCTTATAGCCGCAGCTCTGATTGTGTTGCTGGTGGGCTGCGCGCCCATCGGCAATGCGGGCGCGATGCCCGACGGCGGGGCGGGCACCGTTTCCGAAGAGGACGGCGGATTGTTGGATGCCCTGGGGAGCGACAGGTCTGAATCGGTGAAGATCCTGCTGCTGATCACCGTTTTGGCGGTACTGCCGTCGATTCTGATCATGCTGACCTGCTTTCCCAGGATCATCATCGTGCTTTCCCTGGTGCGAAACGGACTGGGACTGCAGAGCATGCCCCCCAACCAGGTGTTGATCGGGCTGGCGCTGTTTCTTACCCTGTTCGTCATGAGCCCGGTGATTGGCGAGATCAACGAAGTGGCGTATCAACCGTATATCGAGAACCGGATCGACGAAGACCAGGCCCTTGAGCTTGCGATGCAGCCGGTCCGCAACTATATGCTCAAGCAAACCTATGAGGACGATTTGGGCTATTTTACTTCCGCCGCCAATTTGACGGACGAGATCCAAAGCGTGGACGACATTCCGAACGCGGTGCTGATTCCCGCCTATATGACCAGCGAGATCAAGCGCGGATTTATGATCGGATTTTTCCTGTATATTCCTTTCGTCGTGATCGACATGATCGTGGCCAGCGTTTTGATGTCCATGGGCATGATGATGCTCCCGCCGACGGTCATTTCGCTGCCCTTTAAGCTGCTGCTGTTCGTCATGGTGGACGGCTGGATGCTGACGGTGCAAACCCTGATCGGCAGCTTTGCTTAGCTGTCAGGGATCGAGGAACGAAAGAGAGAAGAGCATGGAGCAATCGGAAGTCATCATCGTTTTGCAGGACGCCATCACCACCATTTTGACCGTGGCAGGGCCGATGCTCGTCGTGGCGATGGTCGTGGGGTTGATCGTTTCGATCTTTCAGGCGACCACCCAGATCAACGAGCAGACATTGGCCTTTGTGCCCAAGCTCGTGGCCATACTGCTGGTTCTGCTGCTTACCGCGGGCTTCATTTTCACCACGATGTCCGAGTTCACGACGAGGATGTTTTCCTACGTTGGAACTCTGATCAAGTGACATGAAGGCGATACTCGACAGCGTCAGCCTGAGGCTGGATCTTTTCATGCTCATGTTCGTCCGGGTGTCGGCGTTGATTGTGTCTTCGCCGATTTTTGGTAGAAGGGGCATGCCAAACATCCTGAAGATCTGCTTTTGCCTCGCGGTTTCATACGTGCTGTTCGCCGCAAATCTGGACGCAGCCGTACCGCGGTATTCCGGATTTATTGAGTTCGGGATGCTCGTTGTGCTGGAGCTTATTTTCGGGCTGGTGCTGGGATTTGTCACCACCTTGTTCTTTTCCCTGGTGCAGCTGTCCGGGCATTACATCGACATGCAGATGGGCTTTGGCATGGTCAACGTGTTGGACATGCAGAACAATGTCAGCGTTCCCATCACGGGGAATCTGCTGAACCTTGTGCTGCTGATTGCCTTTTTTGGCGTGAACGGACATCTGCGGCTGGTCCACATCATCGGAAACACGTTTTCCGTCATTCCGCCGGGCAATGTGACCCTGGATCCCCAAATCGGGATGATGGCCCTGGATGTATTCATCCTTTCGTTCCTGCTTTCGGTTCATGTGGCGCTGCCGCTGGTCGCGTCTGGCCTGCTGGTGGAGGTTGTGATGGGCTTCATCATCCGCGCGGTGCCCCAGATCAACATTTTTGTGGTGGGCATCCCCATAAAAATCCTCGTCGGCATCGCCGTTTTGCTGATTGTGATGCCCATTTATGTGCATTTTACGGATGTGATCTTTGACAGAACGTTTGAATCCATAGACCGGATGATTTTGGGGTTGATGCCATGAGCGCCAAACCCACCGGCGAAAAAACAGAAAAGGCAACACCAAAACGAAAGCGCGAGGCTCGGGAAAGGGGCCAGGTGCTCAAGAGCACCGAGGTGGTCTCCGCCTTCTCGTTGCTGACGATGTTCGGCGTGCTGCTGATTTTCGGGAACACCCTGGCGACCGGCATCATGGGCATGATGAAGTCCTTCTTCACCATGGATCTTCCCGGTGTGGCGGACAAATCCGTCATGGTGAAAACCTTGGGAGAGTCGATCCTGGACTATTTGCGGATCATCGCCCCGATACTCGCCGCCGCCCTCGCCTGCGGTGTGATCTTCAACGTTGCCCAGTCCGGCTGGAACTTCACCACAAAGCCCCTTGCTCCCAAATTCGAAAAGATCAGCCCCATGGCGGGATTCAAGCGGATTTTTTCCAGGCGGACGGTTTTCGAACTGATCAAGTCCATCGTCAAGATTGCGGTGCTGGCCTGGGTGGCCTACGGGGAATATACCAGCCGCATGCATTCCTTCCCCGTGCTGATGGGGCAGGACCTTCGGTTTTCCATCCCCGCCGCCATGGACATTCTGCTTTCGACAGGGCTGAAGCTGGGCCTGGCCTACGCGATTTCCGCGCCTGTTGACTATTTTTACCAGTGGTGGCGGCACAACAAGGATCTGATGATGACCAAGGAAGAGTTGAAGGAGGAATTCAAACTCACCGAGGGCAATCCCCAGACAAAGAGCCGGATCTCGCAAAAGCAGCGGCAGATGAGCCGCATGCGGATGATCCAGGCCGTGAAGGACGCGGACGTCGTCATCACCAACCCCACCCATTACGCCGTCGCCCTTTCCTATAAGGAACAGGAGCACAACGCACCCATCGTCGTGGCAAAGGGCAAGGATTACCTGGCGCAAACCATTCGGGAAAAGGCAAAGGAATGGAACGTCGAGGTGGTGGAGAACCGTTCCGTCGCCCAGGCGCTGTACTTCTTCTGCGAAGTGGGGGACGAAGTGCCGGAGGATCTTTACAAGGCGGTGGCCGAAATTCTGGCCTACGTCTACAAACTCAAGAACAAGCAAGGAGTGGGACCTTGAAGATTTCCGATCTGACTGTTGCGGTGGTGGTGCTGGGCATCGTGCTGTTGATCATAATGCCGCTGCCTGTCATATTCATGGATTTTTTCCTGATCCTGAATCTTGCGCTGTCCTTGCTGATTGTCCTGATCACGCTGTATACAAAAAAAACGCTGGACTTTTCCACTTATCCAACGGTGCTTTTGATCCTTACCCTGTTCCGGGTGGCGCTGAACATCGCCTCCGCCCGCCTCATCCTGGGCAACAACGGCGACGCCGGCCGGGTGATCCATGCTTTCGGCACCTTTGTCGTGGGGGAAAACCTCATCGTCGGCCTGGTCATCTTCTTCATCATCGTCATCATGCAGTTCGTCGTCATCGCCAAGGGCGCGGAACGCGTGGCAGAGGTTGCGGCCCGCTTTACGCTGGACGCCATGCCCGGCAAGCAGATGGCGATCGACGCGGATTTGAGTTCCGGCCTGATCACCGAAAGCCAGGCCAGGGAGCGAAGGCTGGAAGTCCAGCAGGAAGCGGATTTTTACGGCTCGATGGACGGCGCGTCGAAGTTCGTCAAGGGCGACGCCATCATCGGTATCGTCATCACCTTTGTCAACATCATCGGCGGCATCCTGATCGGACTTTTGGGCGCGGGCGGCAAGGTGATGACCTTTGACGAGGTGATCAGCGTGTACGCCCTGGCCACCGTGGGCAACGGCCTTTGCAGCCAGATTTCGGCGCTGTTGATTTCCACAGCTACGGGCATCATCGTCACCCGGGCGGCCACGAAGGACAGCTTCGGCCAAGACGTGACCCGCCAGCTGTTCAGCCAGACAACGGTGTTCTACATTCTGGCCGGGATGCTGGCCTTGGTGAGTCTGGTTCCCGGGCTGCCCACGATCGTTATTCTACTCATTGCTGCAGGAATCGCATTTATCGGTTTTTATAGAACACAGAACGAGAAGAAAAAACAGGAAGAAGAGGTAAAGGACACCGCCGAAATCGTCGCCGCCGAGAAGCGCAAGCCGGAAAGCGTCACCGCGCTGCTGAATGTGGAGCTCATCGAGATGGAGTTCGGTTACGGCCTTCTCTCGCTGGTGGACGCTTCCCAGGGGGGAGACCTTTTGGACCGCATCATCATGGTGCGCCGGCAGTGCGCGCTGGATTTGGGCATCATCGTTCCCATCGTCCGGTTGCGGGACAATGTCCAGCTGGGCATCCGGCAATACGTCATCAAGATCAAGGGGCTGGAGGTCGCCCGGGGCGAAGTCATGCCCGACCACTTCCTCGCCTTGAAGCCGGATGACCTCGTGGAACCCGTGGACGGAATCGAGACGGTGGAACCCGCCTTCGGCCTGCCCGCGCTGTGGATTTCTGCCGCGAACCGCGAAAAGGCGGAACTTCTGGGTTACACCACCATCGACGTGCCTTCGGTGATCTCCACCCATTTGATGGAGGTCATCAAGCGCCACGCGGACGAGCTTCTGGGCAGGCAGCAGGTGCAGACCATCATCAACAACCTCAAAAACCATCAGCCCGCCCTGGTGGAAGAGGTCGTTCCCAAGATGTTCTCCATCGGCGAGGTGCAAAAGGTGCTGGCAAACCTCCTGCGGGAGGGCATCTCCATCCGGGACATCGGCTCCATCCTCGAGATCATGGCCGATTACGGCGCCATCACCAAGGACGCGGATATTCTGACGGAACAGGTGCGCCAAAAGCTCAAGCGAGCCATCACCAAGCAATTCATCCCCACCGGGGAGGCCCGGGTCATCACCATCAGCCCGGACACAGAGAAGGCGATTTTAACCAGTCTCAGGCAGGCGGATCAGGGCGCTTTTGCCGCCCTGGAACCCGCCCAGATCCACAAGCTGCTTGGCGGGATCAAAAAGGCGGCGGAGAGCGCGATGCACCTTGGAATAACCCCCATCATGATCACCTCCCCCCAGATACGGAGGCAGATGAAGGACCTTTCGATGCAGGTGTGCCCAGACCTTGTCGTGCTTTCCTATAACGAGCTGGAGCAGGACGTCAAGATTACCTCTGACTGGGTGGTGAGCGTATGATTGTTAGAAAGTTTATCGCCCGCGATATGCAGGAGGCGTTTAAAAAAATCAACCAGGTAATGGGGCCGGACGCTGTGATTCTCGAGCAGAAGTTCGTGCGCGCCAAGGGGATCGCCGGCCTGTTTAAGAAAAAGATGGCTCAGGTGGTCGCCGCCGCTGACCCCTTCCGCCCGAAAGAGACCAAGCAAAAGGCGGAGGAAAAGCCAAAGGAGATTCCCCCGCCCCAGGACGGCGCGGCGGAGCAGGCCAAGCACCTTTTGGAGATCAAGGAGCTCGTCAGGGAGCTTTCGGAAAAGGCCCTCGCCGCGGAAGCGAAGGCGGAGCCGCCTTACGAAAAAGAGGTGCAGCGCATTTATGACACCCTTGTCGAACGGGATGTCAACGAGGAGCTATCCAAAGAGATCGCCGACAAGACTCAGGAAGTCATCGAGGAAACCGGCATGGAGGCAAAGGCGGTGGCCAGGCAACTGGTCCTGGACCGGCTGGGCGAACCGTATCCCTTAAAACTCAAGAAGTTCGAGCAGAATGTGCTGCTTTTTGCCGGTCCCACCGGCGCGGGCAAGACCACGACGGTGGCAAAGCTGGCCGGCATGCTGAAGTACAAGTGGGACCTGAAGGTGGGGCTGATCAACGCCGACACCTATCGGGTGGGGGCGATGGAGCACATCCGGATCTTCGCCGAGATTATGGACGTTCCGCTGATCATGGCATACGGCGCAGAGGATGTGGCGCGGGCAATCAGGACCCTGGAAGACTGCGATGTGGTGTTGATCGACACGGCAGGAAAAAGCGCAAGGGACGAGGAGTACCAGAACGAGCTGGGCAGGCTGATCCAACGAACGGGGGCGGACGAGGTCTTTTTGGTGCTGAGCGTCTCCACCGGCAGCAAGGTGTGCAGGGATTTGATCCGAAACTACTCGTTCATTCAGGATTACAAGCTCATCGTCACCAAGTTGGACGAGGTGGAGCACCCTGGCAACGTGCTGAACATCATCGACTTTTCAAAAAAGAGGCTGGCCTTTGTCACCGTCGGGCAAAACGTTCCGGAAGACATCCGCATAGCCGATACACAGCTTCTTGCCGACAGCATCACGGGAGAGCTGGCGCCTTTTTGATTCGGCGCGTTTGCCAAAAAGGCGAATGCCCGATTGAAAAGGTAAAAAAAGGGGAATGGAGGTCCTTTTCCGTTGCGCGGTCTGACGAAATTCAACTACTTATCCATTACAGATTGGAGATGTTGCTGTGAGTATCAACGAGAAATTTGTTCTGGGTGAAATATTCGAAATCACTGTCGGGGATGAGGTGGTCCGGACCAAACTTCAGGAAATCATTTCGGACACCGAGTTCGTCGTGCTCCGGCCGACGCTGCAAGGAATCCCCATCCGATCGGAGGATGACGAGTTCACCTTCCGGTTCAACCGCTCCAACGGTTGCTACAGCTTCAAGGCAAAGATCCTGGATTCCTACAGGCAGGGCAATATTTGGCTGAGCCGCGTGGAGCGGATTTCCGAAATGGAACGATCCCAAAGGAGGCAGTATTACCGCCTGCCCATCGTCCTGGACATCGTGGTCGACACGGGCGAGGAACCAGAGGACAAGGAAGCGGAAAACAACGAAGCGGAAAACAACGAAGCGGAAAACAACGAAGCGGAAAACAACGAAGCGGAAAACAACGAAGCGGAAGGCAAGGAAACAGAAGGTAAGGAAGCACAAGGCAAGAAGGCAGCCAAAGGACCCAGGTTCTGCAAGGGAAAGACGGTCAACATTTCGGAAAACAGCGTGGAGTTCACCTGTTTTCGGGCGTTTGAAGAGGAAGAAAAAGTGGTGGCGGCGATCAAACTCACCGAATCTGATGCCATCCTTGTCAACGCAGAGGTGCTGCGGTGCAGCAGAGCGGATCGGAGCGAACCCTATTGCGTCGTGCTGATTTTCGACGATATGAGCGAAAGGGAGAGGAAGAATTTAAGGCGGTTTATTCTCCAACAGCAGGCTCTGATGCTCAAGAGAAGAAAATAGCGGCCTGACCCAATCCGGAAAACGGAGGTTGACCCTATGCTGAAAGAAACCGAAGTGAAAAAGCTTTGGGAAAAATACCAGAAAGAGCGGACGCCGGAACTAAAAAACGAGCTGGTCATGCATTACATCGACCTGGTCAAGAGTATCGTGCTGCGAATGCTGCCCGCCTATAAGGGCTACAGCTCCTATGACGATATGCTTTCCTGCGGCATTCTGGGCCTCATGGACGCCGTCGATAAATATGACATTTCAAAAAAGGTCAAATTCGAATATTACGCCGCCATGCGCATCCGGGGCGAAATCATAGACAATATCCGCAGGCAGGACTGGGCGCCATCCAGCCTGCGGCGCAAGATCAAGGCGATCAGCAACGCCTATACAGAGCTGGAAGGCAGCCTGAGCCGCGCCCCGACGGACGCCGAGGTCGCCGAAACCCTTGGGATGAGGGAAGAAGAAGTGCAGAAGGCGATGGAAAAGTCCCATATGTTCAACGTCCTGTATTTCGAAGAGCTGACCCACGAAAACCACATCTGGGAATGTGCAGACTCCAGCGCGCCCATGGAGGAGAAGCTGGAAGACGATGAAATGGTCAAAATCCTGGGCGATCTCATCGAAAAGCTTCCCGAAAAGGAAAAACTGGTGATCACCCTGTATTATTACGAAGAGCTGACGCTCAAGGAAATCGCAAAAATCCTGGGCGTTTCGGAATCCAGGACCTCTCAGATCCATTCGAAGGCCGTCATGCTGTTAAGGTCGAGGCTGGATTCGGTTTATTCCCAATAGAAGATTCAGAGGACAAACGATGAACGCAATGCATTATATTTTCGCACTATATGTCTTCCTGCTGGTTTGCGGAGTGATCTGGTTTTATGCGCGCACCGTGGGCAGGGCCAAGTCCAAGGATAAAAAGGGATACGAAAAAGAGCAGAGGCTGTTCACCCTTTATCAGGAAATCGAGGATATGCTGAAGGCTTTTGAGCAGTATGTCGAAGAAGCCAAGGCAGAAATCGAAGCGCGCCTGAACCAGTCGCCGGACCCCTGGGCCGACGTGGTGAAACAGGCGATGAGTCAAAGCCCCGGGGAGGACTGGGAAGAACCCGCCTTGCCGGAAGAACCCGAAAAAAAGCTACTCGCCGCCGCAACTGTGCAGGAAAAACCCGTCGAACCCCCAATTGCCCAGCCGGTGCAACCGGTGGCGCCCGAAAGCTGGGAGGTTTTTCCCATCCATGTCGGCCCCGAAGCGCGCAAGGGGGAAGAACCGCCGCAAAAAACCGGAAGAGCCGCTGTTCGATCGACAAAACGGCGAGGGAACAAGGCGCCCGCCTCAATAGGCGCCCGACCGGCGAAGGAGATGGTTTTGGAGTATGCCGAAAAGGGGATGGACCAAAAGGAAATCGCAAGGGTCCTGGGAATCTCCTCGCGGGAGGTCGCCCTGATCCTGGAACTAAAAAAAATAGCCGCGCCCCAGAACTAAAGCTAAAGAAACCCGCCTGAATGCCGATATAACTATTGAGAGAATAGCTCGATTGTATGAGGATGAAAGATGATTCGTTGTTTTTATACGGCGGGAACCGGCATGCTGGTTCAGCGGGACCGCATGGATGTGCTGTGCAACAACCTGATCAACGTGGACACCACTGCCTATAAGGCCGATACCCTGGTTTCCAACCGCTTCCAGGATCTCCTGATTCGGCGGACCAACGATCCGCAAAGCAGAGCTTTCGGCAGGGCCGTCGGGCCGTTGTCCACCGGAACGCATATCGAGCGGGTGCATACCTCCTTTGCCCAAGGCAGCCCGGATCAGACCGGCCGCAGCCTGGACCTCGCGCTGGACGGGGAAGGGTTCTTTGTTGTTGCCACGCCCCAGGGGCTGCGCTACACGAGGGACGGCAGCTTTGCCGTAAACGCCGCGGGGTATCTCGTCACCAGCGAAGGCCATTATGTGCAGGGTGAAAACGGCAGGATCCAAGTGGGCGGCGATGATTTTACCGTGGACGTATCGGGCAACATTGCGAACGCCGCGGAGGAGCCCCTCGCAAGGCTGCGCATCGTGTCCTTTAACGATCTTACCGGCCTTCGCAAGGAAGGGAACAACCTTTTTTCCAACGTATCCGCCGGCCAGGAGCGGCGGCCTGAGCAGACCAGAGTGATCCAAGGTTCGCTGGAAGGGTCCAACGTCAACATCGCTGCGGAAATGACCCGTCTGCTCACGGTGTCAAGGGCGTACCAGACCAACCAGCGGGTATTTGGGATGGTGGACGCCTCGTTGGAAAAAACCGTCAACGAAGTGGGAAGGGTGTGACGCCATGCAGTCCGTATACACCGCGAAACACGGTCTTATTGCCCAACAGCAAAGGATGAACGCCATTTCGTCCAATATCGCGAACGTCAACACCACGGGGTACAAGAGCCAGAGCGCCGGCTTCAAGGACGCGCTGTATACCCGCATGATCGACCCCGCAAACATCGAGAGCGACGCCAACCTTTTGCAGGGCAGCGGGCTCATACTCGCCGGTACCCATCGCGATTTCTCGGTGGGCGCGCCCAGCCTGACTTCGCAGAAGCTGGATTTTTACCTGGAAGGGGACGGCTTCTTTGCCGTTTCGAATGGCGAAGAAACGATGTATACGCGAAACGGGGCGTTCTCCGTTTCGGTACAGAACAATCAGCGGTACCTCGTCACCGCGGACGGATACTATGTGCTAAATACCCGGGGAGAACGCATCGTGCTGCCCCCGGAGGATTCCAATTTGACCGTCACCGAAGACGGCGTTTTGAACCTTGGTGAAGGCAGGAGCGCAAAGCTCAACATCGTGACCTTCGTCAACAAGGACGGTCTTTTTCACAATGGCGGGAGCTGTTATTTGGCGACGGACGCTTCGGGCGAACCGCAAGAAAGCGCCGCTCGGGTGATCCAGGGCCGCCTGGAGACCTCGAATGTGGATATTGCACTGGAAATGACCAGGCTCATCCGCACCCAGCGGGCCTATTCCATCGCGGCGAGGGTGCTCTCCACCTGGAATGAAATGGAGACCGAAACGAACAACATTCTGTAACTGTAAGGAGATGGGCGCATGAGTGCGAACATTCGGCAATGCAAGCAGTGCAATGCGTTGTTTCAGTCCTTCGGCGCCAATATCTGCCCCATTTGCGCAGAAAAGCTGGACAGGGAATTTATCCAAGTCAAACACTATCTATACGACCATCCGGATGCCAATATCATGGATATCGCCCGGGACACCGGAATCGAAGAAAGGACGATCCTGGGCTTTCTGCGGGAAGGCCGCCTGTCTGTGGACAGCAATGCCGGCATCCAGCGGTGCGAGGAATGCGGCACCCCCATCAGTTCGGGAAGGTACTGCAACCGCTGCCAGCTGGTCGTGGAAAGCCTGCTCAACGCGGCAAGCAAGATCAAGGCGCGCAGGAGCGCGGAGAGAAACTCGGCAGCGAGAACAGGAAAGATGCATATGGATTATGGAAAAAGAGGGCTGATAAGAGGTGATAAGTAAATGAGGATCAATTCTATTCCGCCAAAGGATCTGATCAACAGCTCCATGCGCGTGCGGGAAAGGCTCATCGTGGACAAACCCGCGACTCTTGCGGAAAGAGCAGAGTTGACCAGCGAAGCAAAGACCTTCACAGCCGCCCTCAGGGCTGCGAAGGAAGCGATCGAGATGGAACCGGTGAAAAACCAGAACCGGGTTGAGGAGATCACGAAGAAAATCGCGGACGGAACGTATCGCGTTTCCGGCGAAGACGTCGCCCGGAAGATGCTGGGCAGGTGAGCTTGCGCGAAGAAAGGAGCCCGTCCTTGGAGATTTGGCTTTTTCTGAAGGACTCGCTGAATGGCGAGATCGCCGCTTTTCATGATCTTTTGCTTCTTTCCGAACAGGAGAAGGAAGCCATCATCCAAAACGACGTTCAGTCCATTTCATCCATCGTTGAAAAACAGCAGTCACTCCTGAACGCCCTCAAAACAATCAAGTCCGAAAGGGAGAGGCGGCTCTCCGCCCATGGGAAGGACGATCAGCCGCAGCAGCTGAAGGAACTCGTCGATTCCGTTCAGGGCGCGCTTGGCGACGAACTGAGGCGCCTGTTTGCACAGCGGGAAAGCGCGGCAGAAAAGCTTCGCACGGCAACCGCCCTCAACAGGAAGCTGATAGACACCCAGTTGCAGTACACGTCCTATTGCATCAACCTGATCACCGGGCAGGGCAGCGTCCCGGGGACGTATTCCGTTTCCGGCACGATCAAGGAAGAAGGCGTGCAGCCTTCCATCATCGATCAAACGATATGAGGAAATCACATGGCAGGAATCTTTTACGGCCTTGAAATAGCGAGAAGGGGATTGACCGTCAGCCAGCGCGCCATCTCGCTGACGGGTCATAACGTCGCCAACGCGGATACCGAGGGGTACACGCGGCAGCGGCTGGTGATCGAATCCCTCTACCCCCAGACAGGCAGCCGCCTGGCGGGGACTTTTGCCATTGGCGGCGGCGCAGAAGCAAAAAGCATCGAGCAGATGCGCAGCGCATATATCGACAGGCAGCTTCGCGGCGAATACTCTGCCCTGGGCGAATGGGGCACGCGGGCCGAGGAGTTGCAGTTCATCGAGTCGATTCTGAACGAAACGTCCCAAACGGGAAGCCTTTCCGCAACCCTTGCGGATTTTTATCATAGCATCGGCAAACTCACCACGGATCCGGACAGCGCCGAAGTCCGCACGAATATGCAGCAAAACGGCATCAAGCTGTGCGAAAAGCTCAATTACTATTACGACAAGCTGATCGACGTTCAAAATCTCTACAATGACACTATCAAGACCGCGGTGGACGAGATTAACGACATGCTCACCGGCATTGCCAGCTACAACAAGGAGATCTGGGCCTACGAGCTAAACGGTCAAACGGCCGGCGAGCTGAGGGACAGGCGAAACCTTTTGCTGGACAAGCTGTCCAAGGCGACGAACATCACCTATTCCGAGGATGCAGAGGGCAGACTTTCGGTTTTTGTGGAGGGCCATGAGCTGGTGAATCACACGGATGCGATCCACCTGAAGGCCGTTGCAAACAAGACCGGAGCGATTTCCGGCACACCGGACTATTATTCGGTCTGCGTCGAAGACCCGGACACGGGGGATCTGTTGGAGATCATCGCCACCGGCGGATCCTTGAAGGCTTACCAGGAACTCCGCGACGGCAACACGGTGGACAATGTAGGAGTCCCCTATCTGATGGACCAGTTGAACATTCTGGCGAGAAGCCTTGCCAAGGCGTTCAACGAGGTTCACGAAAAGGGATACACCATCCTCTACGGCACGGACCCCTCAAAGACCGGCGTCAAGCTGTTCCATGTGCCGGATGAGGACTATGCCAAGGTGACGGCGGGGAACATCTCTTTGTCCAGCGAAGTCCTTGAGAGCGTGCTGAACATCGCGGCGTCCAGCAAGCCCGTGGACCTCAGCGCGGCGGACACCCAGAAGGGCAACAACGAAAATGCCCTCGACCTTTACGCGCTGACCAGCAGCAATAGCATTGAAACCGTCGGAAATTTTCAGGATTTTTTGAAGAGCTTTGTGGTGCAGGTGGGCATTTCCAGCGCCGGCGCGCAGGAGATGGCCAAGAGCCAGACCATTATCGTGAGCAATCTCGAAACGAGAAAGGATTCCATCTCCGGCGTCTCGATTGACGAGGAGATGATCGGCCTGGTCCAATACCAGTACGCTTATGCTGCGGCGTCCAGGGTGCTGACCGCGCTGGACGAGGCGTTGGAAACGCTGATTCACGGCACGGGCAGGGTCGGCCGTTAGCCCTAGAGGAGGCAGAAATGCGCATCACCAACAATATGATGATGAAGAATTACCTCAGCAATCTGAACAGTAATCTGACGACGCTGACGGATTATCAGTACAAGGTGGCTTCGGGTAAGAACATCAACGCGCTATCGGACGATCCCATAGCGCTCATTTCCATCATGAACAGCAACGCCAAGTTGCAAAAGAACGCCGAATACCGGGATACGGTGGAGTCTGCCATTGCCTGGCTGAACCAGACGGACACATCGGTCTATCAGATGAACGAGGTGCTCCAATCCGCCTACGAAACGCTGGTTAAGGCTGCGAATGACAGCATGGCGCCGGAGGATAAAGCAGCCTCCGCCGAATACATCGCCCAGCTTCGGGACCAGGCGGTGACCATCGCCAACGGTCAGAGCGGGAACAAGTACCTTTTCGGCGGCTACAATGTCAATCAAAAGCCCTTTGTCGTGGACGGTGACGGCAAACTCCTTTACAATGGCTATGACTTGACGGACGAGACCAATCCGGGCCTGGTTGCGGCGGAAGGGGAGTCCGTTGCCTACGAGCTTGGCGCCGGGATCGTGATGGACATTTCCGTCACAGGCGTTGAGCTGATGGGCAAGGGCGAAGACAATATTTACAACGTCTTGAACAATATCTATGATGCCCTGATGCGAGACGCCCCCGCGTCGGAGCTTAACAGCTATATCACCAGCATTCAGAACTGCCAGAGCAATGTTTTGAGCACAGACGCGAAGGTCGGTGGCATGATCAACAGGCTGACGCTGCTGAAAAACCGCTACGAAGCGGAAGATCTGACCTACACGGAGCTGAAATCCAATGTCGAGGACGTGGATCTTGCAGAGGCGTATACCAACTATGTGATGGCGATGACGGTGTATAACGCCGCGCTGAAGGTGGGTACGCAGATCATTCAGGCTTCCATTTTGGATTATCTCAGGTAGCGCTTTGCCGCATGCGTTTGCATTAAGGGAGGGGTTGGAAATGACGATCGAAACCCGGTTTGGAACAGCTGAAACGAGCGACAACAAGATTATTACCTTTCCGCGCGGTCTTCCCGGATTCGAAGATTTACGGCAATTCATCATCGTCGAGGTGGACAATACCAAGCCCATCTATTGGCTTCAGTCGATTGAGAACAAGCACATCGCCCTGCCTGTCATCGTGTCCCTGGCGATCATCAACGATTACAATATCAATATCCGGGAACGCGAGCTCGAGGATCTCGAACTGGAAAGTCAGGACGACCTTTTGATCCTGAACGTCGTCGTGATCCCCACAGACATCAGGGAAATGACCGTCAACCTGGCGGCCCCGGTGGTCATCAATGCGAAGCGGGGAATCGGCAAACAGATCATCATCGATGCCGCCGAGCTTCCGCTCCGGTACCCGGTTTTTGAAGCCATACGGAACAGCTTAAAAGGAGGAGAAAAGGATGCTGGTTCTCTCTCGGAAAACGGGTGAAGGGATCACGCTGGATCAGAACATCACCATCAAGATCCTTTCGATTGAGGGGGACCGGGTGCGAATCGGCATCAATGCGCCGATGGACATGCGCATTTTTCGTAACGAACTCCTGGAAGAAACGGTCCAGGCAAACCGGGAAGCGGCAAAAGCACCGATCATCAGCCTTTCGGAACTGGATTAAGATGCGATGGAATGGCGCGATACTGCGCCATTTTTTATTCCGTATGTCAGTTTCCGATCAGGCGCGAACGCTGCAGATTGCCGCTGGGCGCGCTGAATCGACGAAGCCCTCCGTTTCAGCCGGTGGGTTCATGACTGCTGGCATCAGGACTTCCGCCGGCATGCCCGGTGGGATGAAGCCGGTGGGTGCGGCCGAGAGCCTCAGGCGATGAAGAATCCCTGTGCATGCATGATGGAAACGACCGACTGGAATGAAACCATAAGAAACGCCCCGCGGTAATGCGGGGCGTTTGGTTGTGCAGGCGGCTTGAAGGGTTCAAGCCGTTATTTGGTTCGTTAACGAAGCAGCGAGAGCACGTTCTGGGGTGCGCTGTTCGCCTGGGCGAGCATGGAGGTCGCGGCCTGCACCAGGATGCTGGTCTGGGTGTACTTGGTCATCTCCTTGGCCATGTCGATGTCGCGGATGCGGCTTTCGGCAGACTGGAGGTTTTCGGCCGAAGTCTCCAGGTTGTTGATCTTGTGCTCCAGCCTGTTCTGCATGGCGCCGAGGCTTGCGCGCTGGGTGGAAACGGCGTTGATCGCGCCGTCCACGGTGGAGATGGCAGAACTGGCGTTTTCTCGGGTGGCGATGGAGGCGGTCTTGACATCCAGGCCTTCGGAGCTCATGTCGCCGATGCTGATGGCCAGGGTATCGCCCGCGTTGGAGCCGGTCTGGATGACGACGGAGTTATCGTCGGCAAAGGTGAAAGTCAGGAAGTCGGTGGCGCCTGCCCTTCCCAGGGCGGCCAGGGCGTCGTCGTTCACCGTGAGGTTGCCGACGACGGTCGTGCCGTCCATCAGTTCAAAGGTGCCGGCTTCGTCCACCACTGCGGTGTAGGTATTGACGTTGTCAGTGAAGGTGAGTTCATTGCTGCCGGAATCGTAGGAAACCGTGTAATCGCCCGCAACCGGGCCGTTTTCGCCGGCTTTAAACGAGATGCCGTTGATGATGGCGTCCTGGTCCGCTTTGTTAGCGATAGTGAGAGTGATTGCACCGGCACTGTCGAACTCGCTTTTCTTCAGTTCGGCTACAGTAGCAGCGTCGAACTGGATGGTAGAGTGCGTAGTCCAATCCGTTCCGTTGTGTACTTCCAGGTCGTAATTCTGACCGGCTGCGAATTCGAACGAAGCACCAGACTGGATCCGATACTTCTCCGTACCACCAACCTTGAAGGTGATTACGGCAGGGTCGTCAGGATCGGGGTCAGAATTATCTGCGCCATCCTGAATCTCGACTGTGTACGTGCCGGCTTCCAAATCGGTAAGACCGGAAAGAACGTTGAGGAAGTTCTCAACCGCAGAGGGATCCGTAGCGGCAGAAGCGTCCACGGTGCCGCTCGCCTCGGCGGTCAAACCGGCCCGCAAAGAGCCGTCCAACAGCTTGGTGCCGTTGAAGTCGGCCTTGTTGGCGATGTCGTCGATTTCCTTGATCAGCTGCTGGAACTCAGCGTCCAGGGCGTTGCGGTCGATTTCCTGGTTGGTGTCGGAAGCGGCCTGCACCGCCAGCTCGCGCATGCGCTGGAGGATGGCTTCGGTTTCTTCGAGAGCGCCTTCAGCGGTCTGAACGAGGGAAATCGCGTCCTGGCTGTTCTTGGCGGCCATGTTCAAGCCGCGGATCTGGGCGCGCATCTTTTCAGAGATGGCAAGACCCGCAGCGTCGTCCGCCGCGTTGTTGATCCGGTAACCGGAAGAGAGACGGGAAGTGGCCTTGGCCATGTTTTCGTTGTTGATGGCGTACTGGCGATGGGTGTTCAAGGCCATGATGTTGTTGTTGATACGCATTTTAAATCCTCCGTGATTACATTTGCGTGTTGTTGCTTTGCATCCATGCAATTTCGAGAAGAACCGGATGCTTTGGCGCCTTCGCACCGGGTTCAACTCTAACAATAATATCGGCAGAACCGGCGATTACTTTAATGGCGCAGCCGAAAATATTCAATGGCGCAGCGGAAAATATTCTATTGTGACGGCAGAGTGCATCCATACAGATGGGGAGGGTTAAGAGATGTCTGTGAACCTGCATGCGAAGGAGCGGACTGAAGGCGATGCGGGCTCCAATCGCCGACCCATCGGTCGAAGGAAGAAAGGGCCGACTGCGCCATAAGAAACGCCCCGCGGTAATGCGGGGCGTTTGGTTGTGCAGGCGGCTTGAAGGGTTCAAGCCGTTATTTGGTTCGTTAACGAAGCAGCGAGAGCACGTTCTGGGGTGCGCTGTTCGCCTGGGC
>JBMNTV010000022.1:0-26611 GCA_050945915.1 Christensenellales bacterium | reverse complement strand
TCAACCTGTTGGGCGCTTTGTGTTTTTGGGAAGCCGGCAAGATTGCGGTGATGCGGCCTGGAATCCCAAATCTTTGGAATGAAGCGCTGCCATTTGATGGCAGACTGGCCATTTTTGCAGTATAATTAGAACATGAATAACGAAGAACGCAGCTTCTCATTTTCTGAATTACCGTCCTTGGCGCTGATCGCTTCCATGGTCTGTGCCTTCTTTGGCATTGTGATTGCGGTTTTTGCTCTGTTGAAGCCTTCCGTCAAGGTTCCGCAAAAAGCGTCCTTTCCGGCGGACGAGGTGGTCTTTGAACAGGGCGGGGGTGGCAGTTTCGGCGACGATACCATTCCCCTTCCGGCGCCGGCGGACGAAGCGCCGCAGCCGGAGTTTTACTCCTTCGTCTGGCTGACGGACACCCAGTACTACATATCCGACTATCCCCACATCTGCTTCGAGATGACCCGCTGGATCGCCAACAGCGTCAGCTCGTTGAACATTCAATACGTCTTCATGACGGGGGATTTGGTGGACGAGCGGAAAGAGGAACAGTGGCGGCGGGCGGCTTTGGCGATGAAGGTTCTGGACGAGTCCGTCCCCTGGTTCTGCATCGCCGGCAATCACGACGTGGGCACCAGTTCCCCGGATTATGGCGACTATATCCGCTATTTCGGCGAGAACCACTTCAAAGATCTGAGCACCGATTCGACGTTTTACAAAAAGGGAGTGGGCAGATACGACCTGTTTTCCTACGGCGGCAGGGACTATCTGTTCCTGGGCCTTGGGTTTAAGGCTGCGGACGACGATGGCCTTCGCTGGATGAAATCCGTGCTGAAGGAATACCCAAACCGCAGCGCCATCCTGATGTTTCATGAATACATCGCGACGGACGGGACGCTGCTGCCCGCAGGGAAACGGATCCGGGATGAAGTTGTGGCGAAGTATCCCAACGTCAAACTGGTGCTCTGCGGGCACAGGTACGCTTCCCGGGCAATACTCGACGAGTTCGACGACGACGGGGACGGCAAAGCGGATCGAAAGGTCTATCAGATCATGGGCAACTACCAGGCCATCGGCAACGGCGGCCAGGGGTATCTTCGGATTTTGAAGGTTTTTGACGACGGGATCAGGATGGAGGCCTATTCCCCCTATCTCGAGGATTATAACTGGACGGACGAATGGGAAGAACCCCAGCCGGAAAGCTTTTGGATTGATACGACCGGTTGGTGAAGGCGGGAGCAACGACGGGTTGACAAGTTGCAACCGCTGATTTGTTGTGCGCAACCGGCGAACATGCTTCAATAGGCTCACAAAAAACAGGAGGACCGATTCATTGCATATAGGCGAACGCATCCAAAGGCTCAGGAAGGACGCGGGACTGTCCCAGGAGCAGCTCGGCGAAATGCTGGGCGTTTCCCGCCAGGCGGTATCCAAATGGGAAACCGGGGAATCCCTGCCGGAACTCGATAAAATCATCCTGATGGCAGAAGTGTTCGGCGTGACCACGGACGAGATCCTGCGCGAAACCGCCCCCAAAGGTCAGGCCGTTTTCGGCGACGAAGAACAGCGAGATACCAATCACGAGAAATGGCACCCGCATTCGGACGCGGACGGGTTTGAAACCGGTCCCTTTGCGCCGTTTTTCCGGCTGGCAAAACGCAAGGGCTATCTCGCCGGTTATGCCTATATGGGCATCGGCGCGTTGATGGGCGTCATGGTGCTTTTTTTCTGGTTTGCCACCAACAGCATGTTTGGCGATTTCCCGCAATACGGGGGCGATGTCTTCACCGGATTACCGTTTGGCGGGGGCGGTTCCTTTACCTCGCCCCTGAAGATCTTCGTCATCCTCGGTTTGATTGTGGCTGTATGCGTGTTCGCCCTGGGTGCTTTCATCGCAGTCAAGATGAAGAAATACAAGAAATGATGAAGCAAGGGATTTGCGAAAACAGGTGAATCTTTGACCGACTCTCTTTGAGGGGAAGTATGAAAGGCCGGCTGTTATCAAGCATGCAGAGCTTGGATCAGCCGGCCTTTTCTTTATTATGGTGTTTTCCACTTGCATTGTGTTTTGCATCGCCCGCGCTGAAGTGACAACATATAATGCAGTAAGGAGTGATGAAAATGAATGATATTGACAATAGATACTCAAATGCAAACGACGTCCATAAACCCATGTGTGAAAAAGACGGCAGAATACAATGCTTTAAGAATTTACTCGAGAAGAGGGGCTTTATTGTGCAAGAAGGGAGGTTGCAGTATATCGATCTCCTACAGCTGGTGAGCGAAGGGAAATCCAGCACAGCTTTGGGGAATATCGTTGGAGCGCCCGACCTATATCCTCCCTCCGGCACCCAATCAAATACCGTCATGCGGGCAGAGGCCGCCAAAAGGCTTTGATCCCGACAACCCCAATAATTACTCGCCCAATGTGGATTTTATTATGCCGGGGTTGAACTATAAGCTGCGTCCGGACGAGGCCATCGTTCTGATTGGAGAAACGCCTCCGCCGGCCGTTTACTTTAGTTTCAGAAGCTATCTGACGTTGGTTGAAAATAAACCCGAAAAGGACTACCGGGATACAGTTACGGCGGGCAATCGCTGCACAGGCTGTTACCACTTCATTGGAGCCAGTTTAGGCGACCAGATCAACAATTACGGCATCTGGACTGATTAGACGCCCTATGGAGCCCCCGGGAAACCTTTTGACGCTTCAACAATCATCATTACCTCTGCTGACAAAAGAACCCATCAGTATATGCAGGATGCTTTGAAAGCTTCCGGCTTTTGCCCCGGTATGATGAACAATGACTATATTCCGATGGACCTGGTGAATATGGGACTGGAAAGGGGCAAAGATCACTTTTCGTTTGTCATGAGGGCAAACGTTTTTCAAGATCCGGATGTAGGCTGGGATTATATTTATAACATCGAAAACTACTATACAGTATTGCACATCACCCCCAAAAGGCCATATACTCCTTCACACCCCTGGCCCATCCAGGCGCTTAAGGCAAAGGAGATTTGCACCACTGAATTCCAGGCCATTCCCGCTGCAAGGAGTACGCAGGATTATTTGAGAAATCAAATTCTTTGCAAATACAAAAGTCCGAATACGACGCCATCGATTTGGACCTTAACCTCGCAATACTGGATAACTACGAGGGCATCTTGCAGGATGTGAACGTCTGAGTGGATAACAGAGATACCGTGTATGTCAAAACGGAAAACTTCCAATTGGCCACCGATGATGATTTTTTGATCGTATATGGCGTCAACAACATTCAAACGGGATTCGCGACCTTTATCAACGTGAGCTTGTATGGCGATGAGCACTGGAACGGCGTTGCGGGAACCGTGTTTACCAATGACCGCCAGTACCCTGCGGACGAATATTTCCCCAAATGGGATAAAAACAGCAGGAACTATTATATGGTGAAACTGGCAAGACGCGCCACGGAAAGAAATGATATTACGATACCCTATAGTACCGGAAACCCCAAAGGATCCGCCTATGGAGTTGACAACAATCAAAAGGTGTTCTTGGTCATCAGAATGCATCTCAACATCATCTGGGGCCATGCGATCCTTTTTACCAAAAAGAAAAGATGCTGCTGCCCGGATTGCTAATATAGGAGTATTGGGATGATGAATCCCAAAGAACGCCCCCTAAAAAAGGAGGCGCTCTTTTATGATGATTTACGGAATGTACTTCAAAACTGCGGTCTGTTTCTTTGTGTGTTCGTCAATCCGGATCGAGTTCCCGTCGTGTTGGACGACGTCATCGCAGAGCCGGGTGAACTCCGAAAGCTCCCCGATGTTTGGAAACCCGAAAGTGGCGGAGCGGTAATGTATCGGGATGACCACCCTGGCGCCAAGTTGATCCGCGAGGAGCTTTGCTTCCTTTGCGCCAATGGTGTAATAGCCGCCCACGGGAATCATCGCGGCGTCCACCTTTCCGATTTCCGCGAGCTGGTCGTTGCCAAGAGGGCAGCCGATGTCCCCGAAATGCGCAACGCGAAGGCCGCCGGATTCCAGCACGTGGATCAGGTTCATGCCGCGTTTCGCGCCGCCGGCATCGTCGTGGGCGCAGGAGACCGCGTGAATCGAAAAGGGGCAGGGGACATCGCTGCCGACGAGCTGCACCGCCGCCTCATAGCAATGGTCATCGTGCTGGTGGGAGCAAAGCACCTTGTTTGCGGTGACGCGAAGCGGCGAAAGTCCGGGGATGTAATCGTCCGCGTACGGATCCAGCACGATGGAGTAGCCCGCCGATTCAACCTTGAAGCAGGCGTGGCCCAGCCAGGTGATAAGAATGCTCATTTCGACTCCTTTCTTTGCGCAGGTTTGGCGAAACTTTTCAGCATGGTCGCGAGTTTGTGAAGGGGAAGGCCGACGACGTTGAAATAACAGCCCAAACTACCGGAAATATGCACCGCGCAACGCCCCTGGATGCCGTACGCCCCCGCCTTGTCCATCGGTTCGCCGGTGGAAACGTAATCCGAAATCTCCTCCTCCGTCATCGCGGCGAAGGTGACTTCTGTGCGCTCGTAATCGAGATGATACTTGCCATTTTCGCTGTTCAAAACACAGAGCCCCGTCAAAACAATGTGGGTGCGCCCCTGAAGGCGGCGGAGCATGGCACGGGCGTCCTCCTCGTCCTTGGGTTTTCCCAGGATTTCGCCGTCCAGCAGGACGATGGTGTCCGCCCCGACGATGATGGAGGGCTCTTTGATAAGGGGCAGGGCAGCGAAAGCCTTTGCCCGGGCAAGCTCCTGCACCAGTTCTTCCGGCGCGCAGGGCGGGGCATCCTCGTCCGCCCCGCTGACGACGCAGGTAAAGGGCAGCCCCAGCATGGACAAAAGCTCGCGCCGCCGCGGGGATGCAGAAGCAAGAACAAGGGGAAAGATGAGTTCTATCATTCTATTGGCAACTCCTCATACATAGAATATCATAACTGGCATATATTCCAAAGGGCGCAGCGCAAAAGCATTCAATTAAGGATGGAATACAGGCTTAAATGCCTTAAAAAACAGAATATATTCCACTGAGGCGTATAGTTTCGCGTCTGGTGAGCATAATTCACTCATGACTGCGAAGGAGGAAATAAATGGCTCTCATTACAACTAGCGTCGCAATCGATCCCGGTACAGAATACACGAGGATCTACAGGGCTGGCAAGGGGCTTGTGCTCTCCGAGCCGTCTGTCTGCGCGGTTTCGCTGGGAGAAGCCGGCGAGGTCTTCTTTGGGACTGCGGCTCTGGAGCTTCTGGGCAGAGCGCCGGGCAAGATGGCCGCCTTTACTCCCATCACAAACGGGGTGATTTCTGAAGTCAAGCTCACAGCCGATATGCTCGCGGATTTTATCGACCGGGCGATGGGCAAGAGTTTTATCCGGAGGATGCAGGCGGTGGTCTGCGTTCCGGTAAACGCCACGGAACTGGAATCCTCCGCCATGGAGGAGGCCGTCCGGAACGCCGGGGCATTTCGGGTCAAGCTGATCGAAAAACCCCTCGCATCGGCGATCGGCGCGGGCTTGCCTGTGAACCAATGCAGGGGGTCCATGATCTGCGACATCGGCGCAGGCACCGCGGATGTGGCGATCCTTTCCTGCGGGGGCGTAGTCACCTCCCGCTCGGTCAATACGGCGGGCAGGGAGATGGATCAAAGCCTGATCCGGCTGCTGCGGGAAACCCGGGGCATCGTCATCGGCGAAAGGACCGCCGAAAGGCTGAAGTGCGAACTGGCCTGCGCGGATGAACCGACCGAAAACTCGGTGATAGTGCGGGGGAGGAGCATGTCCACAGGGCTGCCCACCTCCTGCGAGGTCAGCTCAAAGGAAGTATGCCTTGCCGTGCGGCCGATGATTCAGAACATCCTGATGGCCATCGGCGAAACCCTTTCGGACACGCCGCCCGAGCTGGCGGGGGACCTGCTGGACAGCGGGATCACCTTGACCGGAGGCGTCGCGCGGATGAAGGGGTTGGCGTCCATCGTCTCTGAGATGACCGGCCTCAACGTCACCGTTGCGGACGATCCGGAGCTGTGTGCCGTGGTCGGCGCGGGCAGGGCGGTCGAGCGGATGACGGACGTCCGCATCAACTTTCCCGAGCTCCCCGCGCTGCCGGTGCGGGCTTCGGCGGACTTCTGACAAAAAGCAGGAACACATCATTCGGGCTGCCGGGTTGATCCAACAAGCTGGCAGCCCGGCTTTGTTTGCACAGGGATGAGAAAGGGAAAAGATGGAAAGAGTTTCTGTGCAAACGGACCCATGCAGGTTTTGCGATGTTTAGGGAAATATGGTATAATCGACAACAGTGTGTACATGTTGTTGAAATCCAGGTAACGGGGGGAATGATCCCGTGCATTTTATAAAAAATCACCCGGTGCTGACCGCTGTTGTCGTAGCTGTCACACTGCTATTGATCCTGATCATAACATCCCTAAGCGGCGGAACCACCGCAGTGGAAGATGCCGTGGGAACGGTGACCGCCACCGTGGAGGGCGGGGCCTCTGCCGTCACAGGAGGCATTGGCGACTGGTTTTTGAGCCTGATCGGAAGATCCAAACTTCAGCAGGAGAATGCAGAATTAAAGGAAAGAATCGCCCAGCTTGAAGGGCAGCTCGCCTTAAACGGCGATCTGGAGAACGAGAACAAGCGCCTGCGCGAGATCGTGAATTATTACGGCGACCACCCGGAGTACGAGCTGCTCACCGCCCGGGTGATCGCAAGGAGCTCCAGTTTTTGGTTCGACACGTTCCTGATCAACGCGGGAAGAAGCCAGGGCATTCAAAAGGACATGGTGGTGCTTTCCCCCCAGGGGCTGGTGGGCCGCGTCATCGATGTTGGCAGCAACTGGTCCAAGGTCCTGTCCATCATCGATTCCAACAGCGCGGTCAGCGCCATGATCGAGCGCACCAGGGACGTGGGCGTCGTCCGCGGCACTTCCGACGTGGAGACGGAAGGCCCCCGCTGCGGCATGTATCACCTGCCCTATGACAACGACCTTGTCCCGGGGGACACGGTGCTCACCAGCGGGCTGGGGGGCATTTTCCCGAAGGGAATCGTCATCGGGAAGGTGGTGGAGGTCAGCCGTTCCTCCGCGGGAACGGAGCGCATCGCCCTGATCCAGTCCGAAGTTGACTTTTCCCAGATCGAAGAGGTCATGGTGCTTTTGAACACCATTGACGCTGTCGAGGTTGACTGATGAAGCGCGCTGCAAGCTGGACCTTATTGCTGTTGGCAAGCATCGTGCTGGAAACGGTGATCATCGCGCGGTATCTGCCTGTCGCCTTCCGCCCGGACACCATCATCGCCGCGATCACGGTCATTGCCCTTTTATATCCCGGCCCTTCTGCCGGATTTTACGGTGCCGCCGCTGGTCTGTTGCTGGATGTGGTGCTCTCCCCGGCCGTGGGCGCCCAGGCTTTGGCGTATTTTTTGACAGCGCAGATCATCGGCTTTTTTTCCGGAAAATATTACGCGAAAAACTGGCTTTTTTGCGCGGCTGCCGCCTTTGGCGCGCGCATCGTCAAGGAGATCCTGCTGGTTTTGATCGTGATTCCCTTCGGGGTCAAGACCGCCTTGTTGTCGGCGATCACCCCCATGCTCGTTTCCGCTGCGCTAACCGCGCTGATTTGCGCGCCGGTCTATTTCCTGAAGAGGCGTTCGTCGAACGCGAAGATGCGCCGGGCGCGCTACGAATGACATGCTTGGCTTAATGTAGGAGCTTTCATGGAAAAAATCAACAAAAGGCTTGTCGCTTTCGGCGTTGCCGTCGCCATGCTGTTCCTGCTGCTGATCGTTCAGCTGGGCAGCCTGACCCTGAGTCCCGATGAGTCGGAGACCGCAACAGGCGGGCGCTCCCTGCGGAGGATTGTGCTCAAGGGCGAAAGGGGAAAAATCCTGGACAGAAACGGCCAGCTACTCGCCTATAACAAAAAGAGCTATAACATCCAGTTCCTCCGCAACACCGAAAACAGAACGGAAACCGGCCGCGCCTTGGACACCCAAATCATCTGGGAGACCATCAAGATCATCGAGGAGTTCGGCGGCACCACCATCGATACCTTCAACATCTACCGCAGGGAGCCGGGTCAGGTTGACGAAAACGGCAACCCCCTGCCGGAGTTTTATTTCTATTGGGGAAGCGGCCTTTCCGCGGAAGCCGAGGCCAAGCGGGAACAGAACTGGCGAACCAATATGAACGTCGGAACCAAGCGTTCCCCGGAGGAGATTTACAATTATCTTCGCCGGGTTTACCAGATCCCCGAAGAAATGCCCTATGAGGACGCCAGAAAGCTCCTTTCCGTCTGGCAGGAGATCCAGCTTCTCACCTGGCGTTCCTATATTCCCGTCATCATCGCCTATAACGTATCCGCACAAACCGTCGCAAAGATCGAAACCAGGTCGGACGAGCTGGTGGGCATGTCCGCTTCCGAAAGCGTGGTGCGCATGTATCCCAAAAGCACCACCGCCGCCCACACCATCGGATATATGGGAAAAATGCAGTCCGAAGCTCAGATCGAAGCTCTGACCGCCCTGGGATACAGCACGACGGATCTGGTGGGGGTCTCCGGCGTGGAAGCCACCATGGAGGAATACCTCACCGGAAACACGACGGAGCACCAGGGCAGCCAGCGCGTCGAGGTGGACAGCAGCGGAAAAATCATCCGCGTGCTGGAGACCACCGCCCCCAGTGACGGGGATGACGTCGTGCTCACCCTCGATCTGGAGCTTCAGCAGGTTTGCGAGGCCGCCCTGGAGAAGAATATTGCCGAAATTCGCCGCGACCAGGAAGAGTATCTCGCGGCGAACCTGGAAACCTATCAGAGAGTCGCGCCCGGCGGGGACGTGAACAATATCGACCTTTGCGATTCCGGCTCTGCCGTGGTCATCGACTGCAATACCGGCGAACTGCTCGCCTGTGTCAACAGCCCGTCCTATGATCTGAACCTGTTCACCGGCGGGATCTCCCATGCGGACTATCAGACCCTGTTGAACGACCAGCGCAACCCGCTGTTCAACAAGGCGGTCGCGTCCAAGATGGCGCCGGGCTCCGTCTTCAAAATGGCCATCGCTCTGGCTGCGCTGGAAGAGGGCGTGGTTCAGCTGGACGAGATCATCAACGACGAAGGGTATTACACCACCACCGCCGAGGGCGGAAGCAAGGTTGGCGCTCCCCGGTGCTGGGTGTATCCGAATATCAGCAGGCACCAGAACCAGAATGTGATCAAGGCGCTGAAGGACTCCTGCAACTATTACTTCTTTGAGTGCGCCAACAGACTGGGGATCGAGAAGATCAACGAATGGTGCAGCAAGCTGGGACTGGACAGGAAGACCGGCGTGGAGGTCAACGGCGAAGCCACCGGCCAGATCGGCGGCCAGAAGGTGCTGTTTGACAACGAAGGCTCCATCAGCGGCGTCGCCTACCTGGTTTATAAAAACATCGTTTCCATGCTCAGCGGGTATCTGGACAAGCTCGACAGGACGGTGGACAAGGCGACCATCGAATCCTGCGCGGAAAAGCTGGTGCGACTGGTGAACGAAAACACCCAGATCGGCTCGGACATCCGCAGGATCATGCGAGAAGAACTGGGGATCGCCGAGGCGGTTTCCTCAAGCAACGGCTGGAGCAGCGAGATTTCCAGCGCCCTTTCCGAGCTGCGCTGGAACCCGATGCAGACCGTCCGTACCGGCATGGGCCAGGCGGTGGTCTCCGTCACCCCCATCGAGATTGCCCGCTATGTCGCCGCTTTGGTGAACGGCGGAAATGTCCTGGAAATCTCCGCCATCAAGAGCGTCATCGACGCAAGCGGCGCAACGGTGAAGGAGTTCGAACCCAGCCTGCTCTGGAACCTGAACGCCAAGGAAGAAAACCTTGCCGCCATCAAGGAAGGCATGCGGGAGGTTATTTCCCTGGAGGACGGCGGTACTGCCGCGAAGTATTTTGCCGATTATAAATACAGGGACCAGATTGGCGGAAAGACGGGTTCTGCCCAGATTTCCACCAGCGACAAGAACATCGACCTTGAAAACACCGCGTGGTTCGTCGCTTTTGCGCCGTATGACGACCCGGAGATCGTCGTGGTGGTCAGCATACCCAACGGCTGGGCGGGCGCAAGGGCGTACATCACCATCCAGGAGGTCATCCAGTTCTATCTGGACAGAAATACCGCATCCGCCAGCGAGAACCTGACCGGCACCAACGAGTTGCTGCCATAAGATACCATCGGAGGGGAATATGAGGGACATCGTCGCCTTTAAGGGCAAACAGAGCAGTCTTGAGATCGAGATTGCAAACGACGCGGATTTTTCGGACGCGCTCAGGGCCATCGCCCAACGCCTGGAAGCAAAGCGCAGCTTTTTTGTCGGATCCGCCTGCGTGAATGTGGTGGGTAGATCTTTGGATGAAGAGCAGAAAAAAGAGCTGGAACACATGCTGAAGAAGGACTTTGGCATGCTGAGCGTCGATTTCGAAGGCGGAAAAAAGCAAAGAAACAGGTTGTTTCACCCTCCTCGTTTTCAGAAGAAGGAAGCCGAGCCGGTTTCCGAATTGAAGAGCGAAGTACTGTCCCAAAAAATCGGGGCCGCGGTCTTTGTCCGCGAAACGGTCAGAAACGGTCAGCGCATCGACTTTGACGGGGATATCGTCGTCTGCGGCGACGTCAATTACGGGGCCGAACTCGTCGCGACGGGGAACATTGCCGTCATGGGCGCCCTTAGGGGCAAGGCGCACGCCGGCTCCGCGGGGGACGAAACCGCCGTCGTGACGGCTTACCGGCTCTCGCCCCAGCAGCTGCGCATCGGCGGGATCATCGCCATCGCGCCACAGAACGCCCAGCAGGTCAACTATCCCGAAATCGCACGCGTGGTCGGGGACACCATCGTCATCGCCCCGGCGAGCCGCGTTATCAAATAAATGACATATTCACAGGATAAGGAGAGACTCTATGGGTGAAGCTATCGTAATAACGTCGGGAAAGGGCGGCGTTGGCAAAACCACCACCACCGCCAATCTCGGCACCGGCCTCGCCATGCGGGGCCATAAGGTCGTCCTGGTGGATGCGGACATCGGCCTTCGCAACCTTGACGTGGTGATCGGCCTGGAAAACCGCATCGTTTACGACATTGTGGATGTCGTCGAGGGGAACTGCAAGCTGAAAAACGCCCTGATCAAGGACAAGCGGACGGAAGGCCTCTATCTTCTTCCCGCTGCTCAGACCAGGGATAAGACCGCCGTCAACAGCGAGCAGATGACCAAGCTCGTCGCCGATCTCAAAGAAGAGTTTGAGTTCGTGCTCATCGACTGCCCGGCGGGCATCGAGCACGGCTTCAAAAACGCCATCGCGGCGGCAGACCGGGCGATCGTCGTCACCGTTCCGGAAGTTTCTGCGGTGCGGGACGCGGACCGGATCATCGGGCTGCTCCTCGCGAACGAGGTCAGCTATGTCAAGCTCATCATCAACCGCCTGCGCAAGGATATGATTGACGCCGGCAATATGCTGGATATCGACGACACCCTCGAGATTCTCTCCGTGGACCTTTTGGGGATCGTTCCCGAGGATTCGGATATCATCCGCTCTTCTAACATCGGTGAGCCGGTGGTCATCAAGGCGGAATCGCCGGCGGGAATCGCCTATCGGAACATCGCTGCCAGGATTCTGGGGGAAGACGTTCCGCTCATGGAGCTTAAAAAGGAGCCGGCGGGAATCTTCTCCACACTAAAAAGGATTTTTGGCAGAAAGTAGGTGGCGGTGCATGGGATCTTGGGCGAACTTCTTTCAGAAACTAACGGGAAAAAATCAGACCAAGGACGTTGCCAAGGAAAGGCTGAAGCTGGTGCTCTTCCATGACAGGTCGGAAATTCCCCCCGCCCTGGTGGATGTCATCAAGGACGAGATCATCGCAGTATTAGACAAATACCTTGAAATTGACCGGGAAAAGATGGACGTCGAGCTCACCAGGCTGGAAGACGAAGCGCGCATCTCGGCTTCCGCCCTGGTCGCGAACATCCCTGTCAAGGGAATCAAAAAGGCTTAATTGGAACTGCAGCGAATATGTATGCGTGTCATGCATTATTCGCTGTATTTTTTTGCAAAAGTACTTGATATTAATGCATAAACCTCGTATAATGATGCACAGCAACTGATTTGACTACTGTTTTGATTCATTTGGAGGTTTATGATGAAGAAGACAAGGATGATTTCCCTGGCGCTGTGCGTCATTCTGGCGGCGATGGTCTTTACCGGCTGCGGCCAAAAGCAGTCCGCCCTTGAGCGGATCAAGGAATCCGGCGAACTGGTGATGCTCACCAACGCGGCCTTCCCGCCTTTTGAGTATTTGGGAAGCGACAATGAGGTCGCCGGCGTGGACGTTGAGATCGCCAGGGCGATCGCAGATGAAATCGGCGTTTCCCTGAAGATTGTGGACATGGATTTTGACGGCATCATCACCTCGATCCAGTCCGGCAAGGGCGATATCGGCGCTTCCGGCATCACAGCCAACGACGAGCGCAGGAAATCCGTGGATTTCTCCATCAACTATGTGGACGCCGCCCAGTACATCATCGTCAAAGAGGACAATGCGGACATCAACGGTCCCGATGATCTCGCCGGCAAGAGCGTTGGCGTTCAGAGCGGCACCACCGGCGATATGTATCTGACCGATGAGACCGAAGCCGTGACTTACCGCTTCAAGACCGCCGCGGACGCAGCCATGGAGCTTTCCAACGGCAAGCTGGACGCTGTCGTGGTGGACGAAATGCCCGCGAAGCAGATCGTGGCGACCTACGCCGGGCTCAAGATCATCGACACTCCCCTGACCGAGGAGCAGTACGCCATCGCCATCGCGAAGAACAGCGAAGACCTCAAGGAAGTGATCGACAAGGTGATCGGCGAGCTTCTCGAGTCCGGCCAGATCGCGCAGTGGATCGAGGAGCATAAGGCCGCCAGCGGCTCCTGATCAGGCGCGATTGGGGCAATCCCGTCGAATGAAATGGTTTTTTCGCGGCGTTGCGGAAACTAACATCGCCTTGAATGCATGAGTTCGAACCGTGAATGCTGAGGGATGAGAATTCATCCCTCAGGTTTATGTAATAACAACAACAACGATCGTGATCGAGCGCGGAAAGGAAGGCCATGTGGAGTAACTTCGGCCAACAATTATACGACAATATCATACTGAACGAAAGGTGGAAGCTCTATCTTGAGGGGCTGGGCACCACGATCATCGTGACGCTGGGCGCCGCGATTTTGGGCATCATAATCGGCAGCCTGGTGGCGATCTGCAAGGTGTATGCCAAGGACAATAAAAAGCTCTGGCCGCTTGAAAAGCTGTGCGACCTCTATCTGACGGTGTTTCGCGGCACGCCTGTGATGGTCCAGCTTTTGATCTTCTCCTGGGTGATTTTTGCCTCGGTGCCCATCGACAAGCTGACCTTCGTCGGCATACTCGCCTTTGGCATCAACTCGGGCGCCTATGTTGCCGAAATCGTCCGGGCCGGGATTCAGGCGGTGAATCCGGGGCAGACGGAAGCGGGCAGAAGCCTGGGGCTGACCAAGAACATGACCATGCGCCTCATCATTCTGCCTCAGGCGGTCAAAAACATCTTGCCGGCTTTGGCAAACGAGGCGATCACCCTGCTGAAGGAAACGGCAATTCTCGGCTATATCGCCGTGGGCGACATCACCTATATGGCTGCGTGGATCCGCTCGCGGACCTATAGCCCCGTGCCGCTTTTTGTGACCGCCCTGGTTTATCTCGGAATCGTCATGCTGATGACGTATGGCATGCGCAAGCTCGAAAGGAGACTGGCCAAAAGTGAACGATAAACTGATCGAAGTCATCAATCTCACGAAGAAGTTCGGCGAGCTTGCCGCTGTGGACGACGTGACCACCAGCATCAAAAAGGGGGAGATCGTCGTCGTGATCGGGCCTTCCGGTTCCGGCAAATCCACGTTTTTGCGCTGCCTGAATCTTTTGGAGATTCCGACCTCCGGCCACATCATCTTCGAAGGGACGGACATCACCGACAAATCGGTGGATATCAACATCCACCGCCAGAAGATGGGCATGGTGTTCCAGCAGTTCAACCTGTTTCCGCACCTTTCGGTGATGCAGAACATCACCCTTGCGCCCATGAAGCTGCGCGGTCTCAGCGAAGCGAAGGCCAGGGAAGAGGCGATGGAACTGCTGGAGCGCGTGGGCCTTGCGGACAGGGCGAACTCCTATCCCCGTCAGCTTTCCGGCGGGCAGCAGCAGCGTATTGCCATCGTCCGCGCCCTTGCGATGCACCCTGAAGTCATGCTTTTTGACGAGCCGACCTCTGCCCTGGACCCGGAAATGGTGGGGGAGGTGCTGGACGTCATGAAGGACCTGGCGAATTCCGGCATGACCATGGTGGTGGTGACCCACGAGATGGGCTTCGCCAAAGAAGTCGGATCCAGGCTGATCTTCATGGACGAGGGAAAGATCGTGGAGGAAGGCAAACCGGTGGAAGTTTTTGCCAATCCGGTGAATGAACGTACCGTTGCTTTCCTTTCCAAAGTGCTATAGCGAAAAGCCAACCGAAAGAGCCGTTTTTGCCGGCTCTTTTTCTTTCCGGTTTGCATGGGAAGCGCCCTTGTCATCCCGCGCGTTTCGTTATACACTGAAGCAAATCCGGCACATGACTGAAAAGCTCACAGAAAAGAGGTTTTTCCATGCCCTTCACCATCGTCCGGCAGGACATCACCAAAATGCGAGTGGACGCCATCGTCAACGTGGCGAACACCGCGCTTCAAATGGGCGGCGGAGTTTGCGGCGCGATATTCCGCGCGGCGGGGGCGGAACAGCTGCAGGCCGCGTGTGACAGACTCGCCCCCATTGAAACGGGGCAGGCCGTCATTACGCCAGGGTTCGCTTTGCCTGCGAAGTACGTCATTCACGCGGCGGGCCCTGTTTATAAGGAAGGGTGCAAAGCGGAATGCGAGCGGCAGCTCCGTTCGGCTTACATGAACTCGTTGAAACTGGCGGTCGAGAACGGGTGCGAAAGCATCGCGTTTCCGCTGATTTCCAGCGGCATTTACGGCTATCCGAAAGACGAAGCCCTTCAAGTGGCAACCTCTGCGATTCAGGCGTTTCTGAACGATCACGACATGGACGTAACCCTCGTGGTGTTTGACAGCGCTTCCTGCGCAGTCAGCCGAAACCTGCTTGCCTCGGTTGAAAGCTATATGGATGAGCATGACGAAGCACTCCGGGATTGAACCGGACAGGGCGGTTGTCTTTCTCGCCGGCAGTGAGGGTTGAAGCTAGATTACAAGGTGATGGCAAACGCGGTGAAGATGGAAGCATTGACGAGGCTTGTTTTGAGGAAATCCGGCAGGACGTGAACCGCAGGGGCGGAAGGGATGCAACGGACAGCCGGACGAAAACGCGGGTTTTTTCCAAACCTTTAAACGAACATACTGTTGCTTTCTTGTCAAAGGTGCTATAATAACACACAAGGCCGAAAAGAGCCGTTTCAAACCAGCGGCTCTTTCGTTTTAGCCAAATTTCATCGGAAAGGAAACGCATCATGCCATTCATGGAGGTGGCCAACAGCGGCCTGTTATACGCCATCGCAATCGCCGTGATTGCATTCGTCCTGTTTCAGTCCCTGGCCTTTTTGATCAAGGCCTGGAAAGAAGCAAAGCGGATCGGGATCGATACCAAAAAGCTGAAACAAGCAGTTGCCAGCAGCGCGATTTTTTCCGTTGTTCCCTCCCTGCCCATCATCATCTCGCTCTTTGCGATGATGCCCATTTTGGGAATTCCGCTGCCCTGGATCAGGCTTTCGGTGATCGGTTCCGCGTCCTATGAACTGGTGGCCGCGGAAAGCGCGGCAAAGGGCCTGGGGTATTCCACCCTTGCCGAAGCGGCGACCGGCGATGCGAGGGGGTTTGCCGCCATCGCCATCGTCATGACGGTGGGCATCATCTGGGGTCTGATCTTCTCCACCTTTTACCAGAAAAAGCTGCAAACCACGATCTCGAACATCCGGGACAAGGACACCACCTGGGCTGTCATCATGGTGGACTGCCTGTTTGTCGGTCTTGCCGCGGCCTTCGGCGGCCAGATGATCGCGACGGGCGGAGTGACGCTTTTGACCCTCGTCACCAGCATGGCGTTGATGGCGGGGCTTTTGGCCCTTTCCAGGCTCCCGGGGATGAAGTGGATGGAGAGCTTTGCCATGTCCCTCGCCATGGTTGGTTCCATGGGCATGGCGATCCTTTATACCAACTGGCTCGGATAGGAGGGTGAGAGTCATGCGTGAAAACGGCGTCAAAATCAAAAAGGAAAAACCCGTCCTTCCTCCTTACGAGCAGTCGCTGCACAGGCTGGGAAGGATCACAGGAATCGCGGCAGTGCTGCTGTTTTTGGCGGTCCCCGCTGTGATTTGCCTGTATTTCAACGCCTGGCCGGAGATGAGCGGCCTGTTAAACGGCATCGTCGCCGTATCCTCGGTGTATCTGCCCATCGGCATCATCGAGGTGCTGAACTATTCGCCGATGCTGGGCGCCGGCGGGTCGTACCTTGCCTTTATTTCCGGGAATCTTGCAAACATGAAAGTGCCCGCGGCCGCTACCGCCATGAAGGCGGTGGACGTGCAGCCCGGCACCAAGGAAGGGGAACTGATCAGCACCATCGCCGTGGCCGTGTCCACCATCATCACCACCGTCATCATCATCCTCGGCGTGTTGCTGTTGGTGCCTCTCACCCCGATCATCACCAGCCCCGACCTCGCCCCCGCGTTTGACAATGTGCTTCCCGCGCTCTTTGGCGCGCTGGGGATTATGCTGGTCGCCAAGCGGTGGTATATCGCCGTGGTTCCGCTCATCATCATGACCGCTGTGTTCCTGCTGGGCGCTCCGAGCAGCATGGTGGGGTTAATGGTTCCAATCGCCTCGGTGATCGCCATCGCCTATGCCAGAATCCTGTATAAAGCCGGAAAAGTGAAGAAATGATCCGGCCGGAACACAAGCTTTCCGAGCTGATTCGCTGCAAAACCGTGTCCTGCGGAAAAGGGCCTTTTCCGCAGGAGGAGTTCGACAAGCTCGCCCAGGCGCTGGAGGCGCTTTTTCCCCTGGTTCACGGCAGGCTGGAGCGGGAGCGAATCGACGGATTCACGCTTCTTTATCGCTGGAAAGGCGGAAAGGGAAAGCCTGCCCTGCTGCTGGCGCACCAGGACGTTGTGCCCGCCGATGAAGAAGGCTGGCTGTATCCGCCGTTTTCCGGGGAACTTGCGGATGGATATGTCTGGGGCAGGGGCGCTTTTGACATGAAGTGCCAGCTCGTGGCCATCCTGCAGGCCGCGGAGGAGCTTCTCGCCCAGGGTTTTACGCCCAACAGGGACGTTTACTTCTGCTTTACCCACAACGAGGAGGCGGCGGACGAAACCGGCGCCAAAGCCGCGGCCAAACTGCTGGCGGAGCGCGGCATCCGGTTTTCCGTCGCCATTGACGAGGGGGGCTATGCCTTTTGCGGCGCGGATTACGGCATGGGGCAGGACGGCATTTTTGTCGCCCTGTGCGAAAAGGGCTATGCGGACATTGAAATCACGGCAGAGGACGAAGGAGGGCACGCCTCCACCCCCAAGAAGAACGCGGCACTGGCAAGGGTCTGCCGGGCGATTGCCGCCATCGAGGGGAATCCGCCCAAACCTTCAAAAAACGCGGCCACCGATGCGCTGATTCGGTCCATCTCCCGCTGCCTCCCGATCCATAAAAGGTTTGGATTGCTGCGCAGCATGGCGAAGCGGCCCGGCACAAACGCCCTGGTGCGCTCCACCATTGCGCCGACGATGATTCAGGCCTCCTGTGCGCCAAACGTACTCCCAAGCACCGTCAGGGCCAACTTGAACGCCCGCCTGCTGCCGGGGGATTCGCCAAAAGCCCTTCTTGCCCATTGCGAACGGGTCACGAAGGGTCTGGGCGTCAGATTGCGCCTGGTCAAGGCGAATCCGGCCATGCCGGTCGCTCCTGCGGAAGGGGAGGAGTACGAAAGGATCCTGCGCGCTTTGCGGGCGGCCATGCCGGCGCTTGTTCCGGTCCCCGGGATTATGACGGGGGCGACGGATTCCCGCTTTTTTGCCGGCATCTGCGACGCCATTTACCGGGCTTCCCCCTTTTCCTGCGCCAAGGAGGTGCTGGGATCCACGCACGGTGTGAACGAGCGCGTCAGCATCGCGTCCCTCGGCGAAGGGATTGCCTTCTTCAGGACACTGCTTGGAAGTTTCTGAAGGATTTCTTAAGATGCCTCCATTGTGTTGAATTGATACTCACTGTGTTATATAATCACAGTGAGTTTTTGTTGGCTTTATCATCCCATATTAAGGAGGATGCGAATTTGGAATTCGATTACGTCCTGACCACCGATTCAGACGCCGAAATGCCCTATGAGTGGCTAGAAGAGTTCGATATCAAGGCGATTTTGATGCCCTATACCATGAGCGGCAAGGAGTATTTCTTTAATTTCTTCCGGGAAATGCCCTTTGGCGACTTTTATGACAGGCTGCGCGCCGGCGAAAAGGTTACGACAGCCCAGCGCAACCCCGAGGATTTTAAGGAGTTTTGGACTCCTTTCCTGGAGCAGGGGAAAGACGTGCTGTATGTCGGCCTTTCCTCAGAACTTTCCGGAACATTCAACTCTGCGACGATGGCCCGGGCGGAATTGCTGGAAACCTTTCCTGAGCGCAAGATTATCCTGGTGGATACCCTCTCGATTTCCGTGCCCGAGGCGATGATCGTGCGCGAAGCGGCAAAGCGCCGCCTTGCCGGCCACACCATCGAAGAGGTCGCCCAGTGGGTCGAGGAAAACAAGAATTATTTCACCGCCTTCTTTGTGGTGGACGATCTGAATTACTTGAAGCGCGGCGGCCGCGTTTCCTCCTCCGCGGCATTTTTCGGATCGATGCTGGACATTAAGCCCATCCTCTACATCAGCCCCCGCGGAAAGCTGGAGCTTTTCGAAAAGGCAAAGGGCCGCAAGAAGGCGATACGGCGCATCGTCGAACTTGTCAAAGAGCATTACGACTCCGAAAGGAACGAGTATATCGTTGTTGCCCAGGCGGATTGCGAGAAGGACAGCGAGCTATTCTCCGCGATGCTGCAGGACGCCGTCAACCCCCAAAAGATCCACGTTCAGGCCGTGGGCCCTGTGATTGGCTCCCACGCCGGACCGGGCGTTTTGGGCGTCGGCTTTGTGGCAAAGAGGGACGATATCGAGGCGCCGAAGTAATCAGCGTTTTTTGTGCGGCGGATGGGCGAAGGTCCACCGCCGCAAATTTTCGTTCGTTTTTGCCAAAGGCTGCAAGTATGTGCTTGACAACACCCGCCATAATCCCTATAATAATAATCGTGCCGCGGGAATGGCAGCGCTCGGGAGCATAGCTCAGCTGGGAGAGCACCTGCCTTACAAGCAGGGGGTCACAGGTTCAAACCCTGTTGTTCCCACCAATAGTGGCCCGGTAGCTCAGATGGTTAGAGCGCTAGCCTGTCACGCTAGAGGCCGAGGGTTCGAGTCCCTTCCGGGTCGCCACTTCATTATGCCTCGGTAGCTCAGTCGGTAGAGCAAGGGACTGAAAATCCCTGTGTCGGTGGTTCGATTCCACTCTGAGGCACCATCTGCGGGAGTAGCTCATTTGGTAGAGCGCCGCCTTGCCAAGGCGGAGGTAGCGGGTTCGAACCCCGTCTTCCGCTCCATTCCTCGGCGCCATAGCCAAGCGGTAAGGCAGAGGACTGCAAATCCTTTACCCCCGGTTCAATTCCGGGTGGCGCCTCCACAAAAAAAGCCCCAAAAATGCCGATTGTCAGGCGTTTTCGGGGCTTTTCCTTGTGTTCATTTTCCCTCTTCTGGCAACCGTTTGGCAACAATTTTTTTAAAGGCATCGTTTAGCTTCCCGGCATTTCTTAGTTCATAATCTTCGGACAGGTGCGAATATATCGACAGCGTCGTCTTCGCGTCCGCATGGCCCATCCACTTCTGCGCGGTCAGCACATCGATGCCCGCGTTATACAGAATGCTGGCGTAGTTGTGCCGGTAGTAGTGGGCTGTCAGGATGGAGCGCCGGTTTGCGCCTTTGCCGATGGCCTCGATGGTGTTGTCGGCAGCGTAGAGCGCTTTGCGCAAAGACTCCCAGGTGTCCTTATAGGCTTCGAGCTTTGTCATCGGGGCGTTCATGATTCTATCGAACACGAAGGCTTCCCCGATGCCCCGCACTGCATGCAACATTTCGCACAGTTCCACGGGGAGGGGGATAGTGCGCTCAGAGGCCTGGGATTTGAGTTTGCCTATGGTGCCGGTCTTGAAATCATAGTCCCGGCGCACGCTGAGGGTTTGCCTTCTGAAGTCAATGTCCTGCCACTGCAGGCCGACCGCTTCCCCGCGGCGCAGCCCGGTGTAGTACAGCATGAGAAGGAAGAGGCCGTCCCGGTGCGTTTCGCCCACCTTTAGCGTGGCGGCGATCTCGTTGTCCGTCAGCGCGCGGCGCTTCTTGTACTCACTCCGGGGTTTTTCCAGCCCCAACACGGGATTGCGGTCGATGACACCTTCAGCGAAGGCCTTCTCAAACACGTTGCGGATCACGGAGTGTATGTAGCCGATGGTGCTGCGGCCTTTGCCGGCCATGCTGTTCATAAACTCCTGCAAATCAAAGGACGTGATGGCGCGCAGCTGCCTGTTCTTGAACGCGGGAATCAAGTGGTGGTACAGTGCCGTCTTATAGTTCTGATCGGTTCCTGCGGACTTTTTTCCGAGCTTGTAGGTGGTGACCCACCGCTCGGCGTACACCTCAAACAACACATCGCGTTCGATTTTTCGCCCGCCAACATAGTGTTTGAGCAGTTCTTCCTTTTTCTGCTCCACTTCCTTTTTGGTGCGTCCGCTGGCGTACTTGTAGATGATCTTTCCTTCTGCATCCCTTCCGACGTTTACCCGGACTCGATACCGTCCATCTGCTTGTTTTTTCATGTTCGGCTTCCTCCAGATAAGTCTGATATGGTATAATGAGTAAGCAAAACCAAGGCCCCACAGCCCTGTTTTGCATTTCGGTTTTATGCCGGCCCCGCTTTCCTGCTGCAACAGGGGGCGGGGTTTCGTTTTAGTCTAATAGAATTGAGAGCATATTCTCCTTGATATCATCAACGCAATCTTCGTCATCATCGGCGAACGATCTCCGTTTTCCTGAGCTTTGGAGTGCTGTTAGGCATATACGAAATATGCTAAACTATTGTCTGTTCGGGTTCAAGAGTGTACTGTACATTTTATTGCTCTTTTGGCTATTGACAAAATGCAGACTATGTCATAATATAGCAAACAAATGTTCGCTTACAATATAAGCTAGAAGGCGAGGTTTGAGCATGATTATTCGGGAAGTTTTTCTTATGGAGCTGCCCAATATAATGCAAATCGAAGTAGATGGCATTATATTCATCAATCAAGCTTTTGCTCCGCCAGAAAACGACGTAAAGCCGCTACCTCCTCCGGAGTGAGCTGGTCAGATCCATACTTCACCACTTTTACGCCCTCCATATCGGGGGGCATTTTTGCTATGTATGCATGTCTGTTCTCAGTGCGGCCAAGCAAGTAGTCGGTCGAAACCTGGAAAAAGTCTGCGATTTTATTCAACACTTCGTAAGAAGGTTCAACACCTTTTTCCCACTTTCCGTATCTTGTGCGTTCTACTCCCAATTTTTCCGCTAGATACTGCTGGCTTAACCCAGCTTCTTCGCGAAGAGCACGCAATCTTTCGCTGAACATAGCACCCCCTCCTTTCTGATTCTATAATATGTGAATTTTATTCTCATGTAAAGATAGAGAATATTTTTCTTTATTTGACATCAACACACTTGACAAAGAGAATAATATTCCCTATAATGCTGCCAATTGAGAAGATTATTCACGGAGGTGAAAATTTGAGGATCGCAGAACACCGGAAGCGCGCAGGCCTCACCCAGCAAGAATTAGCCGAAAAACTGGGAATCGACCGCTCAACGGTTACAAAATGGGAAACAGGAGCCGCTGCTCCGCTAACGGCTAAACTACCAGAAATCGCCAAAGCGCTTGGCTGCACAATAAACGACCTATTTGCTGGCAAAAAAGATGAAATCGCATAGGAGGTAACCAAATGTCTCCCAAATCCCAACAGCTCGCAAAGCAACTCATTGACACCTTTGCCGCCTGGGTGAACGCGATGCAGGCCGAGCAGGACAACCGGCTCTTCCGGGCGGATTGGCTCTGGCTCTATCTGCTCTAATCGCCGGCATTTCCGCTTTAGTGCTGCTTTTGCCGGATGCCACGTCCGAGACAGATAAGCTCCTGCAAAAGGTTGAGGAAACGGCAGACGCCTATGACGAGCTGAACGCCAAGATGCAGGAGGAGAAATCTTCTGTGTCTTCGCTCATGGCGCAGATTGAGCAGCCTGCCGCCGTTGAGAACAAGTCCGCAGTAAAAAAAGCGAAGCTGGCGGAACTCGTCAACCAGCTGAACGAGGCGGTACCTGACCTGGCTCTTGCTTATGACGCCGAGACCGACGCGCTTAACATGAGCGTGGAAGCTATGCGTAAGCGCATCGAGGCGCAACAGGAGGCCGCCGAATATGAGGAGAAAATCAAGCGACTGATCGAACTGGAGCGGGAGCAGCTGGAGCTTGAGGAGCAGCTGGCAGAACAGCAGGAGCTGCTTGCTGAGCACGGTGCTGGTCGTTACTTCAGCATGGGCGCATGGGAGGACTACGGTTACACCGAGAACATTGAGCGGATGACCGCGGCCATCGCGGAAAATCAGGCCCAGCAGGAAGCGCTGACCGCCAGCGTGAACAGCTATGCCGCCGCCAGGGCGGAAGCCGCCGCGCAGGAAGAGGCGGCCTTGGCTCCCTATCAGGCTTCCGTACTCGCGGTTCAGGAGCTGCAGGCTGAAATGACCGCCTTGGAAAGCAAGTACATGGAGGCGTACCAGTCGGCCTACGAAAGCATCAGCAAGCAGATGGGCCTGTGGGAAAACATGGGCGAGACGGGCAAGACCAGCGCCCAAACTCTGAACGAAGCGCTGGAGTCCCAGATCAAATATCTGGAGGATTACAGCAACAATTTAAACAGCCTGCTTGGCAGGAACATCGAGGGAATCGAGGAGTTCGCGATGCTCTTTTCCGACGGCTCCAAAGAAAGCGCCGCCGCCTTGGCTGGCCTTGCAGACGCGAGCGACGAAGAGATCATCCAAATCATCCAGAACCTGAAGAAGGTCGAGGAGGGCAAGCAGGAGTTCTCGAACCAATTCGGGGAGATGGCAGCTGACTTTGACGAAAAGATGAACGAAATCTCACTCCGCCTGAACCAAGCCGTCAAGGACTTGAACCGTACCGCCGAAGCCGCGGAAGCGGGATCCCTAACGGTGCAGGGGTATATCGATGGCGCGAAAGCAAAGGAGCGGGAACTGCGCGCCCAGTTCGAGCGGCTGGGGCAGATCGCGCAGCAGGCTTACAAAAGGGCGATGGACATTCAATCGCCGTCCAAAGTTATGATGCGCCTGGGCAGCTTCACCGTACAAGGGTTAACCATCGGCATCGAGCGGGAGCAAAAAAGTCTTGAAAGGGCAGCGGCGGAAGCGGCGGATACCGCCCGGCGGGCTGCACAAAAGGCGATCCCCGTCGGGTACCAAAACAGCATCATCAACAGCTCGCAGGTGGTGAACAATCATTCCGTGTCGCACCATCAGACGGTGGTCATCCATTCCCGCGACCCCCTCTCCCCGAGTGATATCGCACGGGAAACGAAGAACGCGTTGAGAAGGATGAGCTGGGCGCTATGAGACGGGATGAAACGCTGACCTACATCACCAGCGCGGGAGCGAAAGTGGTCTTTGCCACCGATTCCGCGCTTTCCCCATTCTGGTGGGAACAGGCGGACGGCCTGACGGGGCTGGATAACGACATCACCACCGTTTCCGGCAGCGGGCAGGACGGAGAGAGCTTCGTTTCCGCACGTTTAGCGGCGCGGACCATCACCATCGAAGGTCGCATCGTCAAAAATCAGGACGCGAATCGCCGGAAACTCCTTTCCCTGATGGATCCCTGGTCGCTGGGGAAACTGGTCTATGCGCAAGGCCCAGTCACCCGGTATATTCCCGCCTGCGTCAAAAAGCTGCCGGAGGTGGGAAGGGGCATTTACCCTGCGTTTCACATCGAGTTCTTCGCGCCGAACCCCTTCTGGCGGGAAGGAAGCGGAGCAAAGCAGGTAGCCGACATTGCGGTATGGATTGGGAACACGGAGTTCCCCTTAGAGATTCTCGCGGATGGTCTTGAACTGTGCTATCGAACCCAATCTCTGATCGCGAACATCAAGAACACCGGGGACGCGGCAACGGGGATGACGGTGGTGTTCCGGGCCAACGGCACAACCAGCAACCCGGAGCTGATCAATGTCCGCACGCAGCAGCGGCTTTCCGTTCGGTTGGACATGGTGGCAGGAGACGTGCTCACCATCAGCACGGGGTACGGCGAGAAGCGCGCCACCCTGCTTCGCTCCGGCGCAGAGTCCAACGTGTTCAACCGGATATCGGGAACGTGGCTCAACCTTGCCCGGGGAGACAACCTGCTGCGCTATGATTCCACCGACCCGGACGCCCTTGAAGTGTCTATTTACTATGATGTGCCTTATCTGGGGGTGTGAGCATGGTTCTTCTGGTCTATAATCCGGACACCTTCGAAGTCTTAGGATGATTGAAGCCTACGACTCCCTGCAGTGGCTGCGCAGGTGGCACGAGCCGGGCGAGTTCGAGCTCCATGTACCATACACGGAAGAAGCTGCCCGGCTGCTCAAGCGGGAGAGCATCCTCGTCAAAGGGACGGAAGCCGGGGTGATTGAGGCGGTCTACTACTCCGGAGACAAGGCAGACGAGATCGAGTGTCGGGGATACAGCCTTGCGGGTTACGCGAAGCGGCGGATCATCTTGGACAAGCTGACCATCACCGGTACGCCCGAGGAGATTATGCTCCAGCTGGCGGAGCGCAACATCGGCCCTTCTGCGGGGCCGGAGCGGTCGATTCCCGGGCTGACAGTTGATTCGGCTTCAGGCTTTTCCGGAGAGGAGATGGCGTATCAGTCTGAACGCGGAAACCTTTGCGATGAGCTTCGGATGTTGAGCGAGCAGAGCGGACTGGGGTGGGACATCCAGTGGAACGGAGACGGGACGATGACGTTCAAGGTGCTGAAAGGCCTGGACCGAACCCAAGAGCAGGAAAAAAACTCCTGGGCGATCTTTTCCCGGGGGTACGAGAACATCAGCCGCCCGCAGTACGAAGAAGATGCTCGCACGATGAAGAATGTAGCGCTGGTGACGGCGCAGGTAAACAACAACGAGCTTGCCGTTACGGTGGGCGATGCCGCAGGGTACATTCGCAGGGAGATGGCGGTGAACGCATCGGGCGTGGACAAAGATGAGAACGGCAATGCCCTCACCAAACAGCAATCCGAAGCGTTGATGCGCAGCCGCGGCGAAACGGATCTGGCGGACAACGCGCTGGCCCGGAGCTTCTCGGGCGACGTCTCTCCGGTGGGCAATCTGATCTATCGACAGGATTATGACCTGGGGGACGTGGCGACCTGCCTGGACGAGCGCTGGGGATTGGCTGTATCAGCGCGAATCACAGAAGTCAAAGAAATCTATGAAAAGAACGGCTTCACGCTCTCGCTGACATTCGGCAAGAGCGTGAACTTTTGGAGGTGGCTCAATGGCTGAAAGGTCTTTCCCGTTCGCCAGTGTGAACGGTGACAGAAAGTACACTGATCAGGATTTCCGGAACTACTTCGCCATGCTGGTCACGAACGGTGTTTTCCCCGTCGGGACGCAGCTGCAGGTTTTGGCGGGCACGGGTATGGAGATCAGGGTGAACGAAGGAGCCGCCTGGATCAACGGCGCCTGCTATCAGGTGTACGGTGGCAGCCAAATGCTTTCTGTGCCTGTGGCGGACGGGGTGCTGGACAGGATCGACCGGGTCGTCATTCGCAGTGATCGCACGGCACGCAAAATTTACGCCACGGTGGTGAAAGGAAATCCGTCTTCCGAGCCGGCGGCACCGGAACTCGTCCGGGACGCGGATTTCTACGACCTGTCTTTGGCGACAATCCGCGTGGTAGCAGGGACGACGGAACTCACCCAAGCGGACATCACGGATACGCGGCTGGACCCTGAGGTTTGCGGCATCGTCTCCAGCCTGATCCGGCCGGACACCACCGGCTGGTTCGAGCAGTTTCAGGATGCATTTCTGACTTGGTTCGAAGGCGCAAAAACCGTACTGGATGAGGAAGTGGCCGGGAACCTGTACCTCACCAAGTACGACAAGCCGCTGCGTTTCACCAATGTATCTGTTCCGGGGGATCTTTGGGCCGCGGACACAACATATCCCGACTATGGTTACAAGGCGGACATCTCCCTCGCCGATGTAACCGCGAACATGGTTCCGGATGTGGTTTTCCCGCCCGAAATCGCTACCGCAGGCGAGGTTGCTCCGGTGGCAGTTTGCGGCGCTGGGTACGTCCGGATCTATGCGTCTGCGGCGCAAGCCACAATGACGATCCCTACAATCACGGTCTGGAAAGAGGTGTAACA
>JBMNTV010000021.1:0-26835 GCA_050945915.1 Christensenellales bacterium | reverse complement strand
CTCCATGTCCTCCTCAAGGCCTGCGAAAGCCATCTCCGGCTCGATCATCCAGAACTCCGCGGCGTGGCGGGCGGTATAGGACTGCTCTGCCCGAAACGTCGGGCCAAAGGTGTAGATATTGCGGAACGCCAGGGCGTAGGATTCGCCGTAAAGCTGGCCGGAAACGGTGAGGTTTGCAGCTTTTTCGAAGAAGTCCTGGGAATCGTCCACTTCACCTTCCTCGGTTCTGGGGGGATTGCCGATGTCCAGCGTGGTCACGCGGAACATTTCGCCTGCGCCCTCGCAGTCGCTGGCGGTGATGATGGGGGTGTGAACGTAAAGGAAATCGCGCTCCTCAAAGAAGCGGTGGATGGCCAGAGCCACCAAAGAGCGCACCCGAAAAACGGCGTTGAAGGTGTTGGTCCTCGGCCGGAGGTGCAGTTGGGTGCGCAGGAACTCAAAGGAATGGCGCTTCTTCTGGAGGGGATACTCCGGCGGGCATGCGCCTTCGACGAGGATTTCGGAGGCGTGGATCTCAAAGGGCTGCTTGAGTTCCGGTGTCAGCACGACGGTGCCGGTGACGGTCAGGGCAGCGCCGGTAGAAATGCGCAGGGATTCCCCGTCCTTGAGTTTGCCCCGTTCAAAAACGACCTGGACGGATTTCATCCTGGTTCCGTCGTTGAGTTCGATAAAGCCCAGGACCTTGCTTTCGCGAACCGTGCGGACCCAGCCGCTTAAAGTCACGCTTTTTCCGGAAAAAGAGCTTGGGTTGCCGTAAAGCTCCTTCGCTGTGGTATTCATTTGCCTGTCCTCCGATATGAATTTGGACTTCCGCACGACCCGCACGCTATGAGACATGCAGAAGGTGATTGGAGTTCTTCGCACATTTTAGCATTTTTGGTTTTGTCGGGCAACTGCGGCGCAAACCGGCCATACAGATTAGCAGAGGGCCGCAAAAGGGCGCCGGGCCTAACAGGCGCGTCGGCGGAAAAGGAGGTGATCGTCGTGTTGCCTGTACTGGTGGTGTACCCGGATGAACCGTCCTTTATGCTGGTGGACGGTATGGCCCAGATCGAGGCAAACAGGGATCGGCCGCTGGTGCTGCCCACCGCGATGGGGAGCGCGCATTACATCACCGCCCTGCCGCTCATTCCCGGCTGCATTCCGGTGACAAAGCGGGTGGAGATCAGCGCAGAGGGGGAAACCAGCGGCGCGGTTTACTGGCGGGACTGCGCGGTGCTGCGCATAGCGGTACCCAGGCTGCCCCAGTCCTTCGAGCCGGCGGCGCTGATCGCTTCCGCGGAGGGCTGCGGCCTGACCGCCTGCCTGTTCCGGCAGGGGGGAATCCACCTTGCCCTGGAACGGGAGGGACTTTCCGTATGGTCGAGAACCGTGGCGAAACGCGGCTGGGGCGAGCTTTCATTTTTGGACGAAAGCCTGGTCTGCGTGACGGATGAGGGCTGCCTTTGCCTGAACGCCGCGGAGCTTGTTCCATATCTTGAGCTTTTCGGATCATGCGCGCTGAAAGGGGGGGAGATTTCCTGCACAAGAAGCCTCAACACCCGACTCGAGCACGAGGAAAGAACGGTTTACGACGCAAAAACGGGAGAGTTAAAGGAAAAAAGGATCATTCCGGGAAGAAGGGCGGAAAGCGCGGAGGATGCGATTCTCGGCCTTTTGGACGCAGTGCGCCTCGGCCTTTGGAACGAGATGGCGGAGCTGCTCTGCGGCGACCTTTCGGGGCTGAGCGCAGAGGAACTGCACGGTTTCTTCGGCGAATACGAAACCGCCGAGCTTCATCCCTTTTCCCTCGGGATCGCGGGAGTGAGGATGCTTTCCGAAAGCAGGATGCGAGAGTTCAAATTCGAGACTGAAGAGCACCTGGGTATCTTCAGAATATCCAACGTCGAGGAATTGTGAGTCGGAAGGGGGGAGTGGTTTCATTCGCGCTGATGGCCGCTGTGCCGAAAGCGCTTGAAACGATCAGCCCATCATCCTGCAAAGGCGTCCGCCTTTGCGGGCACATGGGAAAAGGGGCGCAAGGCCCCTTTTCTAATGCTCATATGGTTATTTCAGCAACGGGTTGATGTCCGCCAGCTTGTCGAACACCATGTGGGGTTTGTTGGGGTATTCGGCCAGCATTTCTTCCGTGGTTTCGCCGCTCAGAACGAGGATGGAGAGCATCCCGCTCCGCAGGCCGGTTTCGATGTCGGTATACAGCCGATCCCCCACCATGGCGCATTCTTCCGTGCGAAGGCCGGTGCGCTCCAGCACAGCGTCCACGATGCCGGTATAGGGCTTGCCCACGATGAGTTCCGGTCGGCGGCCCGTCGATGCTTCGATGAAGGCCATGATGGCGCCGATGTCCGGCATGAAGCCGGAGCCGGTGGCGGTGGGGCAGTTGAAGTCCGGGTGGGTGGCGATGTAGGGCAGCCCCGCCCGCACGAAGTCGCACACCGCGTGCATCTTGGCGTAATCCAAGGTGGTGTCAAATCCGATGACGACGATGTCCGGATTCTCGTTGTCCACCACGATCCTCCGCGCTTCCAAGTCTTCCACCAAATACTCATTGCCCAGGACAAAGGCCTTTTTGCCCGGATAAAGCTCTTTCAGCTTCGTCGCCGTGGCGTCCCCGGCGGTCAGGACCTTGGAACGGTCCACTTCAAGACCCAGGCGGGCGAGTTTTTTCACGTAAAAATCGCCGTTTCGGGACGTGTTGTTGGTCAAAAACAGGAAATCCCGTCCCGTTTCGTTGACAGCGTCGATGAAGCTGAGGGCGCCGTCAATCAGGTTGTCGTCCAGGTAAAAGGTGCCGTCCATATCCAGCAAAAAGCATTTGACTTTTGCGAAATCGGCGGGGGTCACGTCGTTGATTCGTTTCATCAGGTCACCTCCGTCAGACCGGGAAGAATTCGTCGGCAAAGTCGTAAAGCTCGCCGATATCCCAAAGCATGGAACTCATCAGATAACGGTCGCGCATATCCCGGGAACAGATGAAAGCGTCCCGGACATCCTGCCTGGAAAGGTCCAGTTCCTCTGGGGTCATGGGCATGCCGACGATCTTCATCGCGTCATACAGCTTCCTGTAATCCGGAAGTTCCTCCACCATGGTCTTGTGGATCTCGTCCCAGCGGTTGATGATGTTGTTCATGCGGCGCTCGTGGTTTTCGGGGGCGTTTTTGCCCGCTTTTTTCTCGATGGCGAAGATCTCCGGCGCGGTTTCGCCGAATACCCGGCGCACGTTGGCTTCCCAATCGGCGGGGTTGAACTCCTTCAGGAACTTTTCCGCCTTTTCGCGGTTCGGCTTGAAGGAAAGCAGCCTGTCATAAATCTCGCAGACCAGCAGCGTGGCAACACCCACCTGGATGCCGTGCAGGTCATAGGGCTTGCCGCGCTCCAATGCCATCATTTCCCACATGTGGGAGAAATGGTGCTCCAAGCCGGATGCCGGGCGGGACATTTCGGCAAAGGACATCGCCATGCCCGCGGCGACCAGACCCTCGGAGATCGCCTGGATGGCCTCGGGATCCCTTTTGGGAATGCCGGGGGCAAACTCGATGACCCGCCGCGCCGTGGAACGCATGATGTCCGAAACATTGTCGCAGAAGTATTCGCCTGTGATGATGTTGGAGATCTTCCATTCGCAGATGGAGAGGAACTTGGCCATGATATCGCCAAAGCCCGCCCAGAGCATGCGCATCGGGGCGTTCTTGAGAATGTCGATATCCAGAATGATGGCAGAGGGGAGCTGGGTATAGATGGTGGTTTTGACGTTGTTGACCTCCATCGAGGAGGAGTTGGAGGCATAGCCGTCCATGGAGGGAGCGGTGCCCACGATCATGCTGGGCTTGTTGATCACATAGCCGAAAATCTTGCAGATGTCGTTGATGACGCCGCTGCCGACGCCCAGCACAAGGTCGCAGTTCGGGTCGAAATGCATGGCCACGCTGCCAAGCTCGATCTCTTCCGGCTTTGGGCGCTCCTTCCTGGTGGGCAGTATGAACAGTTTGTGCTTGATGTTCGCCTTTTTCAGGATCTCGACGACCTGTTTTCCCGCGGCTTCAAAGGTATGCTCGTCGCAGACGATAAACGGATAGGAACAGCCCAGAGCCTCTATCGCTTCCGGCGTGGTTTGAATGACGCCGCTGCCGACGCGAAGGAACTTGAGATCGATCTTGTGGGTTTTTCCGCATTCGCAGGGAAAACCCTTGGGATCAATCAGCTGATGTATGGACATCTCGCCGAACTTCATAGTGTGACCTCCTAATCAATCAACCTGATTTCATATGCGGGGGAAACCATGATTTTTATACATAAAAGTATATAGAACAATCCGGGTCAAAGCAAGATGAATATCGGGCCCTTTTTTGATCAAACCCACATAAGGATTTAAGTCGTCCCGTTAATAATTCCACAAAGAAACAGGAGTTTGTAATCTTTGTGACATGAATCTAATATCTATTGACCGCGTGTATTTTTCATGCTAAACTAAAAATAGAACTTGACTGCATATTAATTACCCCAAAAGTATAAAAATTCATTTATTACTATTGCCGAATCGAAACCTCCGATTTTGAACTTATTTTGCGCCTTTCCAGGCGCAGATATCATAACGGAACCACCAAAACACATCACACTTAGGGAGGGTCACATGGAAAAGAAGTATCTCCTCGGATACGACATCGGCACATCCGGCAGCAAGGGCGTCATCATTGACCTCGCTGGCAACATCCTCGCTACTTCTTCCACCGAGCACGACGTGGAAATCCCCCGTCCCGCATGGGCAGAGCAGAACGCGGATCTCCTTTACTGGGGCGAGTTCCAGACCAACGTCAAGAACCTCGTCGCCAAGGCCAAAATCAACCCCGCTGAAATCGCCGGCATCGGCGTTTCCGGTCTGACCCCGGACGCCATCCCCATTGACAAGCAGGGGAAGGCCCTCAGAAACTGCATCATATATATGGACCGCAGGGCCACCGCTGAGTGCGAATGGGTTGAAAACGAAATCGGCAAGGAAGAGCTCTTCAAGGTCGCGGGCAACATCGCCGACCCCTACTATGCCGGCTACAAGTGCATGTGGATCAGGAACAACGAGCCTGACATCTACAACAACACCTGGAAGTTCCTCAACTCCCATGCTTACGTCGTCCTGAAGCTCACCGGCCAGGCCGTTGTGGACGCTGGCGTTGCCGGCCTGTTCGCTCCCTTCTTCAACATCGCCGAGCGCCGTTGGGACGAAGAGATGATCAGCTGCTGCGGCTTTGACATTGACAAGCTTCCGAAGATCTACGAAGCCACCGACGTCGTCGGCTACGTCACCCCCGAAGCCGCCGAGCTTTGCGGCCTCGCTCCCGGCATCCCCGTCATCGCGGGCAACGGCTGCGACGCCAGCAGCTCCGGCCTGAGCACCGGCATGATCCATCCTGGCGAGTCCACCTGCATGTGCGGCACCACCCACTGCTGGATGGTCGTTCTCGACAAGCCCGTGTTCGACCCCGGCTTCATCAACTTCCCGTACCTCAACGGCACCTGGATTGCTCTGGCCGGCCTGGGCAGCTCCGGCGGCGTCGTGAAGTGGTTCCGCGACAACTTCGGCGGTGCCGAACTTGAGTATCAGGGCAAGCGCGGCGTCTCCGCCTACGAACTGCTCAACCTCGAAGCCGAAAGGATTCCGAAGGGCTCCGACGGCGTCATCCTGCTCCCGTACTTCATGGGCGAGCGTTCCCCCATCTGGGATCCCAAGGCCCGCGGCATGTTCTTCGGCCTGTCCCTGTTCCATACCCGCGCCCATATGTTCCGCGCCATCATCGAAGGCATTGCCTATGCCCTTGAGCATCACGCAGTGCTGCTGCGCGACAAGGGCATGATGCCCAAGCGCATCACCGTGACGGACGGCGGCGCAGCTTCCGCCATCGAACGTCAGGCCTTTGCGGACGTCCTCAGGGTGCCGGTCGACTACGCTTCCAAGGTTGCCGGCGCGCCCGTGGCGAACGCCTTCCTCGCCGGTCTCGCCGTTGGCCTCTACAAGAGCGTCGACGAGATCAAGAACTGGGTCAACCTGGACATCACCAACGAACCCGATCCTTCCGTGGAGGACATGTACCAGCAGCTGTTCAACATCTACGTGAACCTCTACAAGAACACGAAGGGTGAAATGCACGCTCTGGCCAATATGTAAGCCGGACTCTGCACATCCTAAATATGAACGCCGACGCGGCGGGCCGGCTTTTGCCTGCCCGCCGCTGACGCGCGAAATTCAAATCGCCAAGGAGAAACAAACATGAAAGCATTGCGTCTTTATGGGCCAGACGACCTGCGCCTGGAAGAGGTTGAAAAGCCAACCGCCCCGAGGGGAGGAATGGTACTGAAGGTTGATGCCTGTGCCATCTGCGGCAGCGACCTGAGAAATGTGAAGGCCGGCGGCTCTGCCCACAAAATGAAGATGCCCGCGATTCTCGGCCATGAATTTGCAGGGACCATCGTCGAGCTCGGGGAAGGCGTTACGGATTACGAAATCGGCGAGAAGGTTGTGAGCTCCGCCATCATTCCCTGCGGCCACTGCCGTTACTGCCTGAGAGGTCTTCAGAACCTGTGCGTGGACAAGAACGCCATCAGCTACATCACCCCCGGCGCCTTCGCCGAATATGTGATGTTGCCGGCGCTCCACGTCGCCAACGGCGGCGTCCACCGCGTTCCGGAAGGCTTCACCACCCAAGACGTCTGCATCACCGAGCCTTGCTCCTGCGCGCTGAACGGCCAGGAGATTTCCAAGGTCGGCCTTGGCGATGTCGTCTGTGTCATCGGCGCCGGCCCGCTGGGCATCATCCACTGCCTGATGGCGAAGGTGCTGGGTGCCAGCAAGGTCATCTCTGTGGATATTATGCAGAACCGCGTGGACCAGGCCAGGTCCTTCCCTGAAATCGACGTTGCCGTCAACAGCGCCACCGAGGATCTCAAGGCGATCGTCGATCGCGAGACCGACGGTTACGGCTGCGATGTCGTCATCGTTGCAAGCCCCTCTGGGAAAGCCCAGGAGCAGGCGATCGAAATTGCCGGCCGCCGCGGCCGCGTGAACCTGTTTGGCGGCCTGCCCAAGGGTTCTCCGCCTATTTCGGTGGACAGCAACGTTGTGCACTATAAGGAAATTTACATTCAGGGTACCAGCGACTCCAGCAACCACCACATGGACATGGTGCTTGACATGTTCAAGAGCGGCCAGCTGGATCCCCGCCGCTTCATCACCCATCGTTATCCGCTTTCCCAGTATAAGGAAGCCTTTGCCATGGCCCAGAGCGGCAACGCCCTGAAGGTTATCATTTACCCCGATTGACCGAATAACGGTTGAAACCTGCCGGCCCGGCCCGCCCGAAAAAGGGTGTGCCGGGCCGTCAAAAAATCCCGCGAAATACGGCCAAACGCGCGTATGGAAGCCGCATATCTGCCCTGGCTGATGCGATCACAGGCGCAGCCCCGCCGATTACGCGCGGTGAAGGGCCGGGATCAAGGGTTCTGTACCTTGTGCTGCGGGCGTGTTATAATGAATTCGATACTAAAGAGCGGGAGCGTTACATGACGAAAAACAGGATCGAATTCGAAAAAAACGTGGTCGACAAGATGATCGCCATCTATTGCACGGGGCATAAGCACGGAAAAACCCTGTGCAGCGAATGCCAAGAACTCATGGAATATGCACACAAAAGGCTGGATTCCTGCAAATTTGGAGAGGATAAGACCTTTTGTTCAAAATGCACGATACATTGCTATCAGCCCGAGAAGAGGGATACCATCAAACAGGTGATGCGGTATTCCGGACCCAGAATGCTGTTTCACCATCCCATCGTGGCAATCAAACACTTTCTGCAAAAGTAGGAGGGGAACAATGGATCTTGAACTGAAAAACAAAGTCGCTGTTGTTGTGGGTGGTTCTTCCAATATCGGAAGAGCCTGCGCTGTCAAGCTGGTGGAAGAGGGCGCGAAGGTGGTGGTCAATTATTCCAGTAACGATGAGAAGGCGAAGATCACCCTGGAGAGAATGGCCGCGGTTGGGGATCCGGAGAATTTCTGCACCTACAAATGCGATATCGCGGACGAAGAGGCTGTGGATGCGCTCTTCAAGTTTACGGTGGAAAAGTTCGGAACCGTGGACATTCTGATCTTTTCCGCGATGCATTACCCCACGAACAAAGTCGTGGACATTCCCTATGACGAATGGCGCAGGACCATGGCGGTGAACATCGACGGCGTGTTCCTGACCAACAAGTGGCTGGCGCGGTACTGGACGGAGAATAAGAAGCCCGGTTGGATCCTCAACTTTGCCTCCCAGGCTGCCTATAACGGCTCCACCACCCATCACGCCCATTATGCCGCTTCCAAGGGCGCAGTGGTCGCCTTCAGCAAGTCCATTGCCAGGGAGCTTGGCAAATACGGCATCATCACCAACTGCGTCGCCCCCGGGATGACTGCCGTCGTGGGCGAAGGGCTGATCGACGAAAAGAGCGCCGAGTATTACAAAAGCCGGATCCCCATGGGACGCATCGGCACACCGGAGGAGATGGCGGAGATCGTTGCGTTCCTGGTGTCCCCCAGGAACAGCTATATGCTTGGCGCCTGTGTGGACGTCAACGGCGGCATGTTGATGAGATAACTTCCCCCGCGATTGATGAGGGAAGTCGCAAAAAGCGTGGCGCGCAAAAGCCCGGCAATCCATTCTTGCCGGGCTTTTTGCTTTGGAATAACTGTTATGCGTTCAGGATGAAGGTTTCGATCACATGGGCGACGCCGTCCTCGTCGTTGGAGAAGGTGACGAAATCCGCGGCGGCTTTAAGGTCTTCATCCCCATTGTTCATGGCGACGCCCAGCCCCGCCATTTGGATCATGCCCAGATCCACCCGGTCGTCCCCGATGGCGATGACCTCCGAAAGGGGGATGGAAAGCATCTTGGCGATTTGAGCCATCGCATTTTCCTTGCACACGCCGGCAGGGTAGAGCTCTACGATGTTCTGCCAGGTTTTGGCGTAACTGTAATGGTCCATTTCGCGGGACAAGCGCTCCAGGCAAAGGGCCATTTCCTCCGGGTCCACCGCGGTGAAGAGCATGATCTTGCAGCATTCGGTGCAATCCTCCTGTTCGTAATCCACGGGATAGGAGGGGGTTTTGAAAATGCCCCTGTAAAACTCGGCGCTTTCGCTGCCCGGCGATTGATAAAAGCTCCCGTCATGCCGCACGGCAAGGCAATCGTAGCCGTACCGGGAGGCAAAGCGGGCGCATTCGCGCACCTGTTGGGCGGTGAGGGTGAGGCGGATCCTTTCTTCGTTTTTCGCGGCCTGCCAAACAGATGCGCCGGACCCGGCGATCACATACGGATCCTTCAAAGACAAACGCGAAAGCATCCCTTCGATGGACCCGTAGGGCCGCGCGGAGGCAATCACGATGGTCACCCCGGCTTCCTCCGCCGCCTGGATGGCTCTCAACGTCCGTTCCGTGATCCTGTTGTTGCTGTCGACAAGGGTTCCGTCGACATCCGTGGCGATCATTCTGTACATTTATACCTCCCAGATTCAACACTATTCATGTCAATACCGTTTCAAAAGGAAGTGGCGCCCCCTGTGCGTCCGTTTCGACGTACAAAAGCCCGGTTTGCAGCACTGGCGCGGCCCCGGGGCCGTAATGAATAAATATTCATTACAATGATACATCTATTCGTGGTTCAGCAAGAAAGGAGTTTTCCTTTTCATGGACCGCTTTATCCACAATAACATAAAGCGTCGGCACGGGCAACGTCCCGGGCGGCGAAACTTCGGGAAAAATATCACAATACAGGGCAAATTGCGTGGAACCTGCATTCCAGACATCTGCTGATGTCATAGGGACTTTACCATCCAAAAGTTTAGAAGCCCGGGGTATTTTTGTATTATGACGTATTGACACGTGGCAGCAGCAACGCTATACTAAATTTGCGATCAAAAGACAAACGGTCATCTAATTCTGCGAACCTCACAAACTTGCGTGAAAAACAAACATATTTGTTAAATGCGGTTGTGCATAAATAACAAACGATTTAATAAAAATACATGATGCACCCGCCATTGCGGGTGCGAGAAAGAGGAAGAAGATGGATCTTGGTCTGAAAGGAAAAGTAGCTGTTGTGGTTGGAGGTTCCAGCAACATCGGGCGCGCATGCAGCCTGAGGCTGGTGGAGGAAGGGGCGAACGTCGTCATCGCCTATTCCAGTAACGACGAAAAGGCCAAAGCCAGCCTGGCGGATATGATCGCCGCCGGCGGGGAAGGATGCGCTTACTCTTTCAAGTGCGATGCAAGTAAAGAAGACGACGTCGATGCCCTTTTCAAGTTTACCATCGAAAAATTCGGCACCGTGGATATTTTGATTTACTCCGCGATGCTGTGGCCCACCAACAAGGTGATTGATATGCCCCTTGATGAGTGGAACCGCACGCTGGAGATCAACCTTACCGGTGTGTTCCTGACCAACCGCTGGGTCTGCAATTACTGGATCGACAACGACAAGCCCGGCAAGATTCTGAACTTCTCGTCCCAGGCCGCCTTCAAGGGCTCTACCACCTATCACGCCCATTACGCTGCGGCAAAGGCCGGCGTAGTTGCCTTTACCGTTTCTTTGGCGAAGGAAGTGGCAAAGCACAATATTCTCGTCAATTCCGCCGCTCCCGGCATGACCATTTCCCCCGGTTTCCTTACAGAAGAGCAAATCAAATATTACGAAACCCGCATCCCCCTGGGCCGTTGCGGAACCCCCGATGAAATGGCGGACATCATTACCTTCCTCGTTTCGCCCAGGAACTCCTATATGCTGGGCGCATGCGTGGATGTCAGCGGCGGCATGCTCTGCCGTTAATGCACGAGCATCAATCAAAACGGATGTTGCGCCGTACGCGGCGGACGATAGAAAATCACGAAAGGCGATAGCAAATCATGAAGACTCTCATTATAGGCGACAGCTACATCAACAGCAAGGACATGCGCAAGGGCTTTGAAGACTGGGAAGCCCGGGGCGTCGAGCTGGTGGACTACCAGTGGGATCAGAACGGCCACGACATGTCCTACATCAACCTGCTGCTGGAACAGAACGGTCCCGAAGCGGTGGATATTTCTGACGAACTGGTGGACCTCTGCCGCGACGCGGACGTCATCATCACCCAGTTTTGCCCCCTGAACAAAAAAGTTGTGGACGCCGCGAAAAAGTGCGTTGCCGTCGGCACCCTGCGGGCTGGCCTTGAGAACATCGCGGTGGACTACATGACCGAGAAGGGCATCATGGTGTTCAACAACGCCGGCCGCAACGCCGAAGCCGTGGCGGATTTCACCATCGGCATGATGCTCGCCGAATACAGGAACATCGCCAGGAGCCATGCTGCCGTCAAGGCCGGCTATTGGCGCAAGGAGTTCGTCAACAGCTCCTATCTGCCGGACTTTGCGGGCCTGACCACCGGTATCGTCGGCTTCGGCATGGTGGGCCAGCTCGTGGCAAAGAAGCTTTCCGGCTTTGACCAGCGCCTGCTCGCTTACGACGCATTCCCGGATCACGAGGCCGCAAAGCAGCTGAATGTCGAGTTCGTGGACCTGGACACCCTGATGAAGGAGAGCGACATCGTCTCCGTCAACGCCCGCCTGGTACCCGAGACCTATCACATGATCGGCGCGCGGGAACTGTCTTTGATGAAGCCCACGGCGATTATCGTCAACACTGCCCGCTCCGGCCTCATTGATGAAGAGGCCCTCTATGAAGTTCTGAAAGCCAGGAAAATCGGCGGCGCCGCTCTGGACGTGTTCGACCAGGAGCCCACCACCATCGACTACCGCATGATCACCCTGGACAACTGCACCGTCACCAGCCATCTGGCGGGCACCACCATCCATGCCATGAGCCGCTCCGCCCTGCGCCTTGCCAACCATATGGCCAATCTGTTTGATGGCGTGGCCCCCAGGACCTGGATCAACCGCGGCAAGGTGGAGCTGAAAAAGCTCGTACCCTAACACCGTTCCAAAATAGAACGTTTTTGCCAGGACACGGGCAGCCTCCGGGGGACGGCAGCTGACTCGGATGCTGGGGGGCATTTCCGTGCCCGGGCATTTAAATGCGCTGGACTGCGCGTAGCTACATGTAGACTCCCTAAAAGAGAAAGAGAAGTTAAGGAGGAACTCAAATGGCAAAGTATTTGATGGGTTTGGACTGCGGCGGCACGTCTATTAAGGCTGTTGTTTTTGACGAACATGGCAATACGATCGGTTCGGTCACCGAAACTTTCAAGCGCGTTTCCACCGAAGGCCCCCAGTATCAGGAGTTTGACCTGACCCTGGCTTGGGAAGCCACCAAGGCTGTTTTGAAGAAGGTTCTCAACAAGGTTGGCATCGACGCCAAGGATCTGCTGGGCATCGGCTGCACCTCTTTCGGAAACGGCTGCACCTTCCTGGGCAAGGACGGCGAGGTCATCGCCAACGGTTGCTATTCCACCGACTATCGCGCCCATGATGCGATTGAAAAGATAAAAGAAGAAGGCAACTACGAGAAGCTGTGCGATATCGTGAAGTGCACCGTGTACTCCGGCGAACCCGGCCCCATCCTCCGCTGGTACAAGATGCACCGTCCCGACATCTATGCCAAGATCGAGCACGTCTTCTGCTTCAAGGATTACATCGCCTTTAAGCTCACCGGCGTTGCCGCGGCGGACCTGAACTGCATCGGCGGTTCCGCCATGGTGGACCTTGAAAAGCTCCAGTTCTCCAAGGAGCTGATGGAGCTGTACGGCATCCCCGAGATGTACGACAAGCTGCCCTATCTGGCTGCCGACTCCGCCGAGGTCATCGGCCGCGTGACCAAGCAGGCTGCCGAGGAGACCGGACTTGCCGAGGGCACCCCCATCGTAGCTGGCATGATGGACATTCTTGCCTGCCTCGTGGGCGCCGGCGCTACCGACCCCGGCGTGTTCACCGCCATCGCCGGCACCTGGTCCATCAACGAGACCTTCCATCCCGAAATCATCTATTATCCCGGCTGCCCGATCTTCAACATGCCCTACCTCAACAGGAGCGGCTATCTCCTTTCCGCCAACACCGGCGCATCCGCTTCCAACTACGAGTGGTTCATGACCACCCTGGGAAGCGTTGCGAGGAAGGCTGCGGATCAGCTGGGCATCCAGTACACCGCCGAAACCCCGGACATCGTGATCGTCAACCAGATCATCAAGTCCGTGCCCGTGGGCGGCACCACCGTGCTGTATCATCCCTTCGTGGGTCAGCCCTCCGTCCATCCCTACGCGATGGCAAACTTCTTCAACGTCAACGACACCACCACCTTCGCAGACCTGGCCTATGCTCTGGCTGAAGGCGTGACCTTCATCCACCGCTACCACTACGATCAGCTGCGCAGCGGCGGCCTCGAGCCCAAGATCACCCGTCTGACCGGCGGTATCGCCCGCTCCGACGAATGGGCTCAGCTCTTCGCCGATGCCCTGAACACCCCCGTGGAATGCGTCGCCTGCGACGAAGTCGGCGCTCTGGGCTTGGCGATGTGCGCTGGTATCGGCGCCGGGCTGTACAAGGACTATGACGACGCCATCGAAAAGTGCGTACGCCTGCGTCCTCGCATCAACCCCATCCCCGGCCACGTCGAGAAGCTGAACAAGCGCTATGAAGAGTGGAAGCGGCTGATCGACGTCATGACCCCCTACTGGGATTGGAAGGCTGGCAAGTAAGTCCAACCTGTTCAACCGGCTATGCGGCAATATCGTGATGCCCGGGGCCGATGCGATCGGTCCCGGCATCGCGACGAAAAAGCGGCGCTCCCAAACGGCGCTTCGCTCGCCGTTTGGGGAGCCCCGCATACTTGATAAGGAGCCTGCAACACATGTCAAAAGTAAAAATCCTGTGCATGGCCGACGGCGGGATTACCGCAAACATTTACGAGCCCATGCGCGAACTTGAGAAGTACGGTGCGGAAGTTACCATCATGGTGGACGAGTCCCTCAAGGAGTACACGGCGACGATGGATCGTATGCACGCTTGTGAATACGAGGGCATCAAGGCCGCTGTTACCTATGAGGGCCTTTTGAACGTCGTTCAGGATTATGACGTCCTTTGTGTGCATATGACTTCCGTCAACCGCGAGATAATAGAAAAGGGCAAAAACCTCAAAGTTGTTGCCTGCCTGCGCGGCGGATACGAGAACGTGGACGTTCCCGCCTGTACCGAACGCGGGATCAAGGTGATCAACTCCCCCTGGCGCTCCGCCCCTGCGGTTGCGGACTTCACGGTGGGCATGATGATCGCCGAAAACAAAAACATCGCCAGGGCCCACAAGGCCATTCAGGAAGGCGGCTGGCGCAAAAAGTTCAAGAACCAGGCCTATATCCGGAATATGGATCGCTGCACGGTGGGCATCATCGGCTTTGGTTATATCGGCCGCCGGGTGATCGACCGCCTGAAGGGTTTTGGCTGCAAGATCGTGGTGTACGATCCCTTCCTGGACCCGAAGGTGATCACCGACGCTGGCGAAACGGCAGTCACTTTGGACGAGCTGCTGGCCGTTTCCGATTTCGTTTCGCTGCACATCCGCTATTCCGAAAAGACGGTGCATTTCTTCGGAGAAGAGCAGTTTAACAAGATGAAGCCCACCGCGTACTTCATCAATACCGCTCGCGCCGGCATTGTGGACACCGACGCCCTGATAAGAGCGCTGCAGGAGGAGCGCATCGGCGGCGCAGCGCTGGACGTGTTTGACGAAGAGCCTCTGCCCGCGGATTCCCCCTTCCGCACGCTGGACAATGTCACCCTCGTTTCCCACATGGGCGGCACCTCGTCCGATACCATGGCCTGCTCCGTCGAGATCGGCTATCAGGACATTGAGCGTTGGCTTAAGGGCGAGGAAATGCTGAACGTCCGCAACCCCTAACGTTGGATTCCACGCGCTTTCGTTCCGGCCATTTTGGTCCCGCGGGCGTTTGACGCGTCATCAATCTCTGCTTTTTGGAGGATACAATCATGCTCGTTACTGCAAAGGACATTCTCGTCGTCGCAAAAGCCAACAAGTTTGGTGTCGTCGCGCCCAACGTTTGCAATGAAACGACCATCCGCGCCGCCATTCAGGTTGCGGAGGATCTCAAGGCTCCCATCATCCTGGACGTTTGCGACTGGCACACCCAGGACATGGTGCTGCTCGGCCGCATCGCCGAATACATGGCCATCTGCGCCTCCGTGCCCGTAGCCGTCCAGTTGGACCACGGCGCCAAGTTCTCTGACGCGATTCTGGCCATCCGTTCTGGCTTCACCTCCATCATGGTCGACCGTTCCAGCCTGCCCTTTGACCAGAACGCCGCCGAGGTCGCCGACCTGGTGCGCATCGCGCACTCTGTGGGCGTTTCCGTCGAAGCCGAGCTGGGCCACGTCGGCATGGGCGATTCCTATGAAGAAGACCGCGACGCCGGCCTGACCAACGTGGAAGAGGCTGCGGAATACGTCAAGCGCACCGGTTGCGACGCGCTGGCCGTCGCCATCGGCACTGCCCACGGCGTTTACAAGGGCACCCCCAAGCTGGACTTCCAGCGCCTGGCAGAGCTGAACGAGGCTGTGGACATTCCCCTCGTGCTGCACGGCGGCTCCGGCTCCGGAGACGAGAACCTCGTCAAGTGCATCGCAAACGGCATCACCAAGATCAACATCGCCGCGGACCTGTTCATCGCCGGCGAGAAGAACCTGCAGGGAGACCCCCGCTCCGCGTACCTCGCCTTCGACAAGCTGGCGGACGGCTACAAGGCGAAGCTCAAGTACTACATGGAGCTGTTCGGCGAAACCAACGCCGCCCTCAAGTACTAATCCGCGCAAGACCCAACGGCAAAAGCCCCTTCGGACTCCCGAAGGGGCTTTTTTGATGGCTGAATCAGCCGACGACGATGTTGACGATGTTTCTGACGACGATGACTTTTTTGACGGTCTTGCCCTCGATGGCCTTTTGAATGGTTTCGTGGGCCAAAGCCGTTTCTTCAACCGCCTTTTTGTCCAGGTCCGCGGCAAGGGTGATGCGCGCGCGCACCTTGCCGTTGATCTGGATGCCGTACTCCACTTCCTGACGCGTCAGGGCCGCTTCGTCGTATTCCGGCCAGCTCTGGTTGAAGATGGAGAAGGGCAGGCCCATCTGTTCCCAAAGCTCTTCCGCAAAGTGGGGGGCAGAGGGGGCGATGAGCAGCATCAGGTCCCGCACGATTTCGAAGAGGTACTCGCCATTGACTTCGCCTGCGTCGATATACTTGTAAATCGCGTTGACGTACTCCATCATGCGGGCGATGCAGGTGTTGAACTGGAAGCGCTCCAGGTCGATGCCTACGGCCTTGATGGTGTTGGCGCGCACATAATTCAGTTCGCCCTCGGCGCTGCCTTTTTTGGCCTTTTGGCACCGGATGGCAACGGTCTTTTCCACCAGCCGTTCCACGCGGTCCAGGAAGCGGGCTATGGACTTAATGCCGTCGTCCGACCATTTTCCTCCCTCGACATAGGAAAAACCGAACTGCAGATACATGCGGAACACGTCCGAGCCATATTTTTGGATGTAGGCATCCGGCGAGATGACGTTTCCGCGGGATTTGGACATCTTGTTTCCGTCCGGTCCCAGAATGGTGCCCTGGTGGACCAGGCGCAAAAAGGGCTCGTCAAAGTGGAGGTAGCCCATGTCCCTGAAGGCCTTGGTGAAAAAGCGCGCGTAAATCAGGTGCATGCAGGCGTGTTCCGCGCCCCCCACATAGCAGTCCACCGGACAGAGGTCATCCACCCGTTCGATGCTCCAGGCCTGCTGGTCGTTGTTGGCGTCGCAATAGCGGAACTGGTACCAGGAGGAGCAGACAAAGGTGTCCATGGTGTCCGGGTCCCTCTTTGCGGGCTTGCCGCAGGCGGGGCAAGTCGTGTTCATGAACGCCTCGCTCTTCAGAAGGGGGCTGGTTCCGTCCGGCGTAAAGTCCACATCATAGGGAAGCTCCACGGGCAGGTCCTGCTCGGGTACGGGTACGACGCCGCAATCCTCGCAGTGCACCATCGGGATGGGGCAGCCCCAGTAGCGCTGGCGGGAGATGATCCAGTCCCGCAGGCGGTAATTGACCTTCGGGCAGCCCAGTCCGCGCTCCTTCAATTCCGCCAGGATGGCGTTCTTGCCCTCCTCGGAAGGCATCCCGTCAAACTTGCCGGAATTGACCAGTACGCCCTCGTCGGAAAAGGGCAGTTCGCGCTCCGAACCGTCCGCAGGGTTGATGACGCGGCGAATGGGCAGGTCGTACTTGACGGCGAACTCGTAGTCCCGCTCGTCGTGGCCGGGAACAGCCATGATGATGCCCGTGCCGTAAGTCGCCAGCACATAATCCGCGATGTAGATCGGGATGCGCTCGCCGCTCAGGGGATTGATGGCGAAGCTGCCGGTGAAGGCGCCGGTCTTTTCCCGGGTGGAGGACATGCGGTCAATCTCGCTGGCTTTTGCGGCATAGGCTTTGTAAGCCTCGATCTCGTCCTTGTGATCGGGGGTGGTCAGTTCGTCCACCATGGGGTGTTCCGGCGAAAAGACCATATAGGTCACGCCGAACAGCGTGTCCGGCCGGGTGGTGAACACCGTGAAGGACTTGCCGGACTCGGTGGCAAAGGTGATTTCGCCACCGGTGGACTTGCCGATCCAGTTTTTCTGCATCAGCTTGGTCTTTTCCGGCCAATCCAGTTGATCCAGGCCGGTGAGCAGCTCTTCCGCGTATTCCGTGATGCGGAAGCACCACTGGGTCATCTGACGGCGGGTGACGGAAGCGCCGCAGCGCTCGCAGGCGCCGTCCGCAAGCACCTGCTCGTTGGCCAAAGTGGTGTTGCAGGAGGGGCACCAGTTGACGGGCATCTCCTTCCTGTACGCCAGGCCATTTTTGTAAAGCTGCAGGAAGCACCACTGGGTCCAGCGGTAGTAATCGGGCATGCAGGTCTTGACCTCGGCGGACCAATCGAAGGTTGCGCCCATGCGCTTGAGCTGGCGCTCCATGGTTTCGATATTTTGAATGGTGGAATCCATGGGATGGATGCCGGTTTTGATGGCGTAATTCTCGGCGGGAAGGCCGAAAGCGTCAAATCCCATGGGGTGGAACACGTTGTAGCCTTGCATCCTCTTGAAGCGGGCGAAGGTATCCGCAAGGCCGTAGTTATACCAGTGCCCGACGTGCAGGTTCGCCCCCGAAGGATAGGAGAACATCTCGAGCATATAGAACTTTTCCTTATTCTTGTCGGGAGTGTATCGATAAAGCCCCGTTTCCTCCCAGCGGTGTTGCCATTTTTCCTCGATCCGGTTGAACTCCATGACGATCTCCTTTATGCGATGTTGGTAATATCCTGATTAAAAAAGCCCTTCGCCCCCCAAAGAGGCGAAAGGCATGCTTCCGCGGTACCACTCTTTTGAGCGCGGATGGCCGCGCCCGCTTTGCACCCCTTTATCGGTGGGTCTCCGCCGCTTGTACGGATGCTCTGCGGCGAGTTCGGCGATGTTGCGGTCCGCCTTTCACCGGTGACGGCGGCTCTCTTGACCTGCAATCAATCCCTAATACTCCGCTTCTACGCACAATATGAACAAAAATGAGTGTAAACCATTCGGTGCAAATTGTCAAGAGAATCAAATGATGAAAAATTTTGCTGGATATTCAATCTCATTGACCCTGATGAATGGTGAGTGTATAATCGTAATGTTCGAGCTATGGTGGGATGTGCTCGCCCGGCAATGCGCAAGTGCCGGGAAAATGCCGAAAGAACGGGGATTTCATCCCCTTGGCTGTACGGATCCCGTTTGTTTGGCCGGGTGCGCAGCCTGCTTTTTGCGGTCGCCAAAGGGCCCAAGCGGCACCAAGTTGCCGGCCTTTAATATCACCCTGAATGGAGCGTATTGATGACTGATTTGACCTGGAGGGAGCTTGGCATCGAGCTGCCCCGGATGCTGTTACCGAAGACCAGTGCGGATATGACCAAGTGGGCGGTGGTCGCCTGCGACCAGTATACCTCTGAACCGGAGTACTGGAAAAGGGTGGACGAACGCGTGGGCGATGCCCCGTCGACCCTGCGGCTGATCCTGCCCGAAGCCCTGCTTTCGGAGGATTCAAAGGAAAATGCCGACCGCGAAGCGGGCATCATCCGCGCGATGGAAGCCTATTTGAAGGGTGGCGTTTTCAGAACCCTGCCCAAGGGGGCGATTCTCGTTCGCCGCTATCTGCCTTGCGGGGTGAGGACCGGACTGGTGCTCGCCTTCGACTTGGATCGGTACGATTACAAACAGGGGAGCGCATCCCTGATCCGCGCAACCGAAGGCACGGTGGAAGAAAGGGTGCAGGCGCGTCTATCGCTAAGAAGGCGGGCACTCATCGAGCTGCCGCACATATTAATGTTGATAGACGATCCGAAAAAGACCGTTATCGAACCCCTTGCGGGCCGTGCCAAGACCCTGGAATATGATTTTGAGCTGATGGAACACGGCGGCAGGATCACCGGCGAGTTCCTTTCCGAAGAAGACCTCGAAGGGGCGCGGCTCGCCCTTTCCGCCCTGGCAAAGGAGCAGTCCGGCCGCTTTGGAAAGCCGCTCCTGCTGTATGCCATGGGAGATGGGAACCATTCCCTGGCTGCGGCAAAAGCCGTCTGGGAAGAGGTCAAGCCGTCGCTGACGGAGGAAGAAAGGCAGGACCACCCCTTAAGGTTTGCCCTGTGCGAGCTTGTGAACGTCCATGACGACGGGATTCTTTTTGAGCCCATCCACCGCCTGCTGACCGGCGTCAACCCCGGCGCCATCAACGAGATCGCCTATATTCTGGCGGAGCAAAACGGAGATGTTTCCATCGGTCCGGCGGGAGCAAAGGGGCCGGAATTCGCCCATGTGCTGCCCTATGTTTCAAAGGAGGAACAAGGGGCGATCACCGTTCCCGCACCGGTCAGCCGCCTGGCCGTGGCCACCCTGCAGAACGCCTTGGAGGTTTACGTCAAACGGACGGGCGCCAAGCTGGATTACATCCACGGTGACGAAACGCTGGAAAAACTCGCCTCGCGGGATGGGGCTTTGGGATTCTTGTTCCCTGCGATGGAAAAGGCGGATCTCTTTGCGACGGTCATTTTAGAGGGTGCATTGCCCAAGAAGACCTTCTCGATGGGAGAGGCCCAAGAAAAGCGGTACTATCTCGAAGCGCGCTCGCTTCGATAAGTTTTCGGAGGATTTTATGTCTATCAAAGTCGTCAAATTCGGCGGAAGCTCGCTGGCAGACGCCCAACAGTTCAAAAAGGTCAAAGAGATCATTCTGGCCGACCCCGACCGCCGGTTCGTCGTGCCTTCCGCTCCCGGAAAGCGTTACGACGGTGACGATAAAGTGACCGACATGCTTTACACCTGCCAGAGCCTTGCCCAAAAAGGGGAGTCGTTTGACGGCGTGTTTGCGCGCATTGCCGAGCGCTTTATCGAAATCGAGTCCGGCCTTGGCCTTAAGACCGGGATTTCGGATCACCTGGAAAAGATCAGGAAGGACATCGCGAACGGCGCCACCGCGGATTATGCTGCCAGCCGGGGCGAATACTTAAACGGCATCCTGCTTTCGGCATACCTCGGCTACGAATTCGTGGACGCCAAGGACCTGATCCGGTTTGACGAAAACGGCGTCTTCCTTGCGGAGGAAACCAACGAGATTTGCGGCGAAGCCCTGAAAGACAAGAAAAACGCCGTCATCCCGGGTTTTTACGGCTCGACGCCCAATGGCGAGATCAAGACCTTCTCCCGAGGGGGATCGGACATTTCCGGGGCGATCGTCGCCCGCAGCGTGTATGCGGACGTTTATGAAAACTGGACGGATGTTTCCGGATTTTTGATGGCGGACCCGAGGATCGTCAAAAACCCCGATCCGATCCGCGTTGTCACCTACGGGGAGCTCAGGGAGCTTGCCTATATGGGCGCCACCGTGCTGCACGAGGAGAGCATTTTTCCCGTGCGCCAGGCCTGCATCCCGATCAACGTGCGCAACACCAACGCGCCGGAGGAGATGGGCACCATGATCGTCCCCGAAGCGGAGGATTACAGCGATTGTGCCATCACCGGCATCGCCGGCAGGAAGGGCTTTGCGGTCATCAACATCGAGAAGGACAAGATGAACGTCGAGGTGGGCTTTGCCTATCGCGTACTTTCCGCCTTGGTGGCCCACGGAATCTCCATCGAGCATATGCCCACGGGGATCGACACCCTTTCCGTCATCATTTCCCAGAAGGACCTGGAAGGCCGGCGCAGAGAGGTGATCGACGACATCATCGCCGCCTGCGATCCCGATTCCGTCGAGATTCATGACGACATGGCCCTCATCGCCGTGGTGGGCCGGGGTATGATCAATCGGGTGGGCACTTCCGCGAAGGTGTTCACCGCGCTGGCGGACCACGGCGTCAACGTGCGCATGATCGACCAGGGCTCCAGCGAGATCAACATCATCATCGGGATCGAGAGCGAAGAATTTGAAGCCGCGGTCAATGCCATTTATTCCGCATTCCGCGGTTGATAGAACAGACACAAGGGCAATGGAGGGAATCGAACGCTTTGAGTATGAAGAACGACAGCGCGCTGGCGTACCGCATCGCAAGATATTATTATGTGGACAACCTCTCTCAGAGCGAAATTGCCCAGATCGAGCAGATTTCCCGTTCCACTGTTTCCAGGATGCTGGATAAGGCCAGGGCAAGCGGAATGGTGGCGATAGACATCAGAATGCCGGTTTCGCCCCTGATTGACAAGCTGGAATCCAGCATTAAAGAGGCGCTGGGCCTTGCGCGGGTGATTGTCGTTCCCGCTTCCGTGAACGAATGCAACGAATCCACGGACGAAACGGTGGTGCAGGATCTGGCCAGCATCGCGGCCACCCATATGACCGAGCTGCTCAAAGGCTGCAAGGTGATCGGCCTGGGATGGGGCAGGACGGTTTATTCCACCGTGGGCTATATGCCTTTTGTGGAGCCGGACGACAGCAGGCTGTTCATCCCGCTGGTATCCAACTATTCTGTGCGCAACCGTTTTTTGCAGACATCCACCATCGTCAGCCGCTACGGCGAGCGTTTCGGCGCCCAAACCTATTATCTGAATATTTCCGGTGTCAAGCGGCCGGACGAGCACCGCACCGAATCGGAAATTTTGAACATCCGGCAACTGGAATACTACTGGACCTGCATGGACGCCGCCGTGTTGGGCCTGGGCGCGCCGCTGAAGGGCAAGAACCCCTATCATAGCGAGCTGGCCCACTTCGGCGCAGAGGGAGAGGACGATCAGCGCGAGCGCGGCGAGATGCTCTCCCAGCTGTATTTTTCCAACGGCGACACCTGCTGGATGGGCCGGGATGTGGAGATCGTTGCCTTTCCGCTGAACAGGCTGAAGGATATCAAAAACGTCATCTGCATCGCCGGTGGGCTGGACAAGGCCGAGCCCATCATTTACGCCGCAAAGAACGGATACTTAAAAACGCTGATTACCGACCATCTGACCGCCACCGAAATGCTGGACGCGCTGGCGAAGATGAAGGCATAAAGCATCAAACGGGCTTCCGAGAGGGAAAGCCCGTTTTGCATTCATGTAAGCTGGTTTTCAGATAAAAAAGACATCCCGCGCGAAAACGACGGGATGTCTTTTTGTTTGGAAAGAATCAATCGCAGCTTGACAGCGCTTCGGCTTCTTCCAGCCACAGCCTGGCGGCAGCGTCGCTGGGCATGCGCCAGTCCCCCCGGGGGGAAAGGGAAACGGAGCCGACCTTTGGCCCGTCCGGCAAGCAGGAGCGCTTGAACTGTTGGGCAAAGAAGCGGCGATAAAAGACCACCAGCCATTTTTTGATGGTTTTGGGGTCATAAGCACCGGAAAAAGCGCAAAGGGCAAGGCGGAAGATGCGTTTGGGCGGAAAACCCCAGCGAACGGCGTAATACAGGAAAAAGTCGTGCAGCTCATAGGGACCCACGAGATCCTCCGTCCGCTGGGAGATGGTTTCGCCTGCCGGGGGCAAAAGTTCGGGGCTGACGGGGGTGGCGAGGACGTCCTTCAGCACGGCGGATAAAGGCCCGGGGGAAATCGACGCCTCGTACGCCACCAGATGCCGCACGAGGGTCTTTGGTACGGATGCATTCACGCCGTACATGGACATGTGGTCGCCGTTATAGGTGGCCCAACCCAGGGCGAGTTCCGAAAGGTCCCCGGTTCCGATGACGATGCCGCCGATCTTGTTGGCAACGTCCATCAGCACCTGGGTGCGCTCTCTGGCCTGGGCGTTCTCGTAGGTGACCGAGGTGTCATTCGGGTCATGGCCGATATCCCTGAAATGGGAGAGCACCGTGTCTCCGATGGGGATTTCCTGGAAAGTGGCACCATAGGCCCGGGCAAGCTCCGCGGCATTCTTTTTCGTCCTGCCGGTGGTGCCGAAACCGGGCATGCTGATCGCTTGGATGCCTGTGCGGTTCAGACCAAGGCGGTCAAAGGCGCGGACGGCGACGATCAAGGCAAGGGTGGAATCCAGCCCGCCGGAAAGGCCGAGCACCGTGCGAGTGCCTTTGATGTGGCGCAACCTTTGGCAAAGCCCTTCCGACTGAAGGGCGAGGATCTCCGCACAGCGGGCGTCCCGCTCCGGCCCCGCTTTCGGAACAAAGGGCAGGGGGGGAATGTGCCGGTCCAATTCCAGGGGCTTTAGGGGCAGTTCAAAGGGAATGGTCTCCATTCCGGCCAAATGGCGGAAGGTGTTCATCCGCAGCCGCTCCTGGGAAAGTTTCAAAAGGTCGATGTCCGCGAATGTAAGCCCGGTGGTGAAGCGTTCGGATTCAGCGAGCAACGTGCCGTTTTCCGCGATCAGATTGTGACCGGAAAAGACGAGGTCGGTGCTGGATTCGCCCTGTCCGGCGTCCGCGTAAAGATACGCGGCGCACAGCCGGGCGGACTGACTGGTGACGAGGGAACGCCGGTAATCCCCCTTGCCCACCGCCTCGGCGGAGGCGGAGAGGTTGGCGATCACCGTCGCATTTGCGGCGGCGAGTTTTCCGGAAGGGGGCTCTGCGACCCAAAGGTCTTCGCAGATTTCGACGCCCAACGCAAAGCCGGGCAGATTGACGCAGGAAAACAAGAGCTGCGGCGAAAGCACGGTTTTTTGGCCGCAGAAAGTCAGTTCAAAGCGGCCTTCCGCCGGGGCAAAGTGGCGCAGCTCGTAAAATTCCGAATAATTGGGAATGAAGGTCTTGGGAACAAGGCCCAAGATGTTGCCGCGCAGGAGTATTGCGGCGGCGTTGAACAGCTTTCCCCCCGCGGGGACGGGCAGGCCCACGACGAGGACGCAGTCCAGCCCCGCCGTTTCCTGAAGGATGGTGAAAAGGGCATCCTCTGCCCCCTGCTGAAGCGTCTTTTGAAGGAACAGATCCCCGCAAGTGTATCCCGTGACGCAAAGCTCTGGAAACACGATCAAAGAAGCCCCCGTTTCGGCCCCTTGTCTGGCCAGTTCACAGATGCTTTTCGCGTTATAAGCGCAGTCTGCGACGCGGATGTTGGGCGTAGCGCAGGCGACCCTCAAAAAACCGTCCTTCATAAAGCCTCCAAGTGTTTTTTCGTCTTTCTCGTCTTAGTTATGATGCCCCGTTGCCGCTTGGGGCCTTCAGGGAAGGGGCTTTGAAGCGATCCACTCCCGGGGTGCATGGATGCGGGTAAATCCCGCCCTTTCATAAATGCGGATGGCGTTTTCGTCCTCCGCCTCCAGAAACAGCGGCATGTTTGGCCAGCTTTTTCGAAAGTCCGCAATGGCCGCGCGAAGAAGGCCGGTGCAAAGCCCCCGCCGTCTGTACTCCGGAAGCGTGACCACCCCCTGGATTACGGCGCAATTGCTGTCCCGCAGGATATACAAAAAAGATGCCAGGGTTCCGTCCTTGTCCCGGGTGGCATAGGCGGCGCATTCCGGGTGGCAAAGGTAGTATTCCGCCTTCCCCAGCGACCATTCTCCCCCGTCGGTCAGCAGCAGGGCGGCGACTTCGGATGTCAGGTCCTTCGGCCGTTCGAAGGCGAAGTTTGCAGGGAGCGGAGGGCAGGGGCGATCCTGCAGAAACAAGTCCGCCTTAAAATGCTCGATCATCCAGCCATTCTCGCGAAGAAAGGGGAGGAGCCGTTCCTCCTCCCCCGAAACAAACCCGGAGTAAATCCGCGGGGTGATCCTTCTTCGGGCATAGTGGCTCTCGATTTCCGAAAGGGTTTCGGAGGGATCACAGGAAAGGTCCAGGATGACGGCATGGTTGGCGTCATAACAGGTGGGATTGAAGGAGTTGCGATACAACAGGCCCCACCTGCGCCAAGTGACGGATGATACCCGGGCGGGCAGCGAAATGCAAAGCTGCACATAGGCAGAAAGGGGAAAACCGCTCATTCTTTGACTGCCGAGCAGGCCGTCAGGGCGTAAACCTGGGCGGCGCCCGCGGCCTTCAGGGTGAGGGCGCATTCCCGAAGCGTTGCCCCGGTGGAGACCACGTCGTCCACCAAAATGATGTGCAGCCCCTTGACGCCGTGGGCAAAGAAGGCGTCGTCCAGATTGTGCAGCCGTTCGTGGAAGGTCAGACGGGTCTGGGGCGGGGTATAGCGGTTGCGCTCCAGGGCGGTTTTGATCCACTGCCGGCCGGTGAGTTTGCTCAATTCGGCGCAAAGCTCATCCGTCTGGCAAAAACCCCGCTCCTTCAGGCGCTGCTCATGCAGCGGCACGCCCACCAGCACACAGTCCACGGGGAAATCGTCCAGCCTTGCCATCGCCCGGGCAAGGAAGCGGGCGGCGCTCTTGTGCTTGTCGTCCTTGAAGGCGTGGATCAGGGTGCGCAGGGGTTCCCTGTATTCAAATGCGGAGACGAGCCTGTCGACCCCCTCGATGGTTCGGGTGTTGTCCGGGGTTTTGGGCAGCCGGTCAAGGCAGGAAATGCAAATCCCGCTGGGGCCGATGGCGTGGTTTCTGCAGAAAACGCATTTACTCATTCTTCTGGTGCGAAAACCGGAGAGTATGGACATATGATTGACCTCCGTCGATAGAATAAACCGGTTGAAAACGACATGCTCTTTCATGTTTATTTTAATGCCTGCGGGTGAACAAAGCAAGCAGAGGGGCGGGAATGTTACCCGAAAGGGCGTTTTTTGTTTTCGATGGGGAAATAAAAATGCAAAAGGCGGCGAAGGAGCCTCCGCCGCCGCGCCTTAAGCGGGCATGGATTCCGAATGCTATCCGGCCGGGAATTTAGCCTGCCTCAGGCCTCTGTCTGCACCAGCAGGGAAAGCACCTTGGAGGCCCGCTGGAAGAAGCCCTTGGACTGTTCCTCGTTCATGCGACCGGAGCCGATGAGGGCCAGATCGTAAATATAGGCCGCGACCAGATTGGCTTTTTCCTCGTCCGTCTCCTTCGCCAGAGCCTTGATCACCGGGCTCGCGCCGTTGAGCACCAGCTTGGCAGAGGGAGGGATGGCGGGTATGCCGCTGCCGTACTGCATCGCCATGTCGTAGAACCTTCTGCTCTGCTCGTCCATCACCAGCATGGAAAGCAGATCCTGGTTCTTGAGGGGTTCCACAGCCACAATGAGCTTTTCGTCCCCTGCGGCCTTGCGCATCAGCGCCTCCAGGGGGGCGAGTTCGGGCATATCCTCGTACTGGCCTTTGACGGACTGGGCGATGTCCGCGTCGATGCGGGCGAAGGACAGCCCCGTCTGGGTGAATTCAAGGAAGTTGATAAACACCTCGTCCACAGGGCCGCCCATCATGATGGCGCTTTGCCCTTGTTCCTTGAACAGGTCGATGTAGAAGGACTGGCTGCGCCTGTCCGTCACGTAATAGATGCGGCC
>JBMNTV010000020.1:0-27093 GCA_050945915.1 Christensenellales bacterium | reverse complement strand
TGGACAACTGCATGAACGTCGGCGACCTGAAGGACAAGAAGTATGACAAAGTCCTGCAGGATTTCAAGGACTATGTGAAGGCTGCCCAGGGCGTCGAGACCAAGATGATCCTCGACACTGCCTTCCTGACCGACGAAGAGATCGCCACCGCCTGCAAGCTGATCGCCGAAGCGGGCATCGACTGGGCGAAGTCTGCCTCCGGCCAGTACCAGGGACCGACCCTTGAGCAGGTGCTGATCATGGTGGATACCCTGAAGGGCACCAACTGCCGTGTGAAGGTTTCCGGCGTCAAGTTCCCCCGTCCCCAAAACGCCTATACGTTCCTGCTGGCGGGTGCTGAACTGATCGGTAGCCGCGCGGTTCCCGAGATCATCGAATCCCTGGACACCATGCGCAGAATCGGCATGCTCCCTGAATACAAAGGTTAAGCAACAAAAAATGAACAGCCGCCCGGCGATTCCATCGCCGGGCGGCTTTGTGTTTTGGGTATGATAGCTTACAACATAAAGATGAAGGCGGTGCGCACTAATCCTTTGAACCGAAGGAGAGCCGCAGCTGATTTGCAGGAAAGACAAATCGGTTAAAGAGGTAAGGCTGGTCGTTGGCGTCGAAGGAAAGTTCGTCCGTGATCAGCACCGGAGAGCAGGGGGGAAGGAGAAGCGCCTGGGATTCGACGGCGTTTGCCCCCCCGGCTTCCAGCCACTCGTCCCGACGTTCCGGAGAGAGGCCGTATTTTTCAAGGAGCTGGTAAGTCAGCCTTCCTGTGGGCAGGGCGACAAGATCGATGCCCTGCCCGTATTCTGCGGGCATATAGTTGTATTGGTAGATGCTGGGCACGGTGGAGGAGCGCTTGCGGAACCGTTGGCGTTCAAGGGTAAACATGACGGTCCCGGGCTTGACCCCAAAAAGCCCGGCGACAAAATCTGGTGCGCGCTCGAATTTCGCCTTTGTGACCACCGCGTACGCAGTGGGGAGGATGAGGTCCAGCTTGTCGCGGATGCCAAGGGTATGGAAAGCCATAGCGGTGCGCGGCGGAGAAACAAAAGTGCCCTTTCCCTGAACCCTGTAAAGCAGACCCTCGCCGATCAGCTGAAGAATGACCGAACGGATGGTGCTCCGGCTGACGTTAAACATCGCGCAGCAATCGCGCTCAGACGGAATACGCTGGTTCTCCTTCCATTCGCCGCTCAAAATCTTTTTCCTGAAGATCTCGTCAATCTGACTGTGGAGCGTGATGCTGTCCGAAGGGTTCACAGAATATTGAGTATCGCCCGATTGCCTGTCGTTGATCATAATCAGTCCTGCCCTTTAACTTTTACTATGATTGGAAACGCATTCGTTTCACTATATTAAATCATAACATACTTGGCTGGAAAATGATACTGGATTATGCCGTGATACTCCCAAAGAAGGACCATGAAACCCCTAAAAATAATTAAATAAGGAAGATTCCGGCTCACAACCTCCCAAAATCCCGAAAATACTCCAACAGAGTACAGATCCTGCCCTCGATGCGGATTCGTGTAATCCAGGCGGGAATATTTATAACGCGAAAGTCATTATTTTGTAATAATAAGGTAATTGATGGGCGTCCCGCCGCATGCTTGGCATCGCCGCGGAGCGGCGGGCCCTGACCCGAGGACCTGCCTGCTCAAGGTGCTTCAAGCGTGTTCGCCCCATGGGGAGCATGTGGCGCAGGTGTCCCGAACGCAATGCCGGGGAGACCTGCACACAGCGAGTCAGCTGAATCGCAAGTGATGGGCGGGATTTCAGTGATGGGCGGGATTTCGTCGTCAATCCCCGGGAAACTGCATACCCGGGGTTAGTCCAATCGGACGGCGTGGTCCAGGCGGTCGGGGGTGCCATTTTTGCTCAGGACGATCAACGCGCCGTCGTCGTCCACCCCCATCACCCTGCCGGATCGCGCCTCGCCATCGATGGTATAGCAAATTTCCTGTTCCAGCGCCGTCGAGCGGTCGCGGTAAAACTCCATATAATCCCGGTTGCCGGATTGGCGGACAAAGCCCATGAACTCCCGGGCGATTTCCCCCGCGAGCCTTCCGGGGGAAAGATACGGCGCGTTTAGGGAGCCGGAATCGTCCAACAAGCCGTCCTGGGCGTCGCTTTTGCAGATGTTGACCGCAATACTGGCAACGGCGATGCTCTGCCCCTGAACCATGGGGGTATCCACCATGATCCTCGCCACCGGAATTCCCTGCAGCAGGATGTCCCCCGGCCAGCCGATCGCCGGCCTTTGGGGCGTAAGCCGTTCGATGGCCATCGCGCATGCGGCAGCCGCCATGGTCGTTATGGTAATGGGATGCAGGGTCGCGCATTCCGGTCCGAGCGGCAGGGAAAAGTGGGCCATCACCCCGGGATGAACGTTTCCTGCGGCCCCTGGGTTGCCGGTCTGCTCCAGGGCAGCAACGATCAACGGGCCGCTTTCCCCAAAAGAAAGCGCCCGGAGGGCTTCCGCTGCCGTCGAATCCACAACGGCGAAGGCCCGCACCGGAATGCCCGGGCAGGCTGCTTCAATGTCGTTTTTGAGTTTCTGTTCGGCGTTCACCATCGTTTCCTTTTTCCGAAGGCGGCTTTTATGTGATTGTCCAGTCTGTCGGAATCCACAAAGGGCAGGAGGGGCATGGCCGCAGCGATGCCCTCTTCGCGGATGACGGTCAGAGCGATGCGGCTGACGACATCCACGCTTAAGAAGGGGGCGATGGCGGCAAGCTCCGAAGCCTTTTCGCCATGGTCCATCAGCCTTTGCGCAATCCTTCCTAAGTCGGCCTGATCCAAAAAAGGCGCAATGGCCACAAGGTCCGCGGCACTTCCCCCTTCATCGACCACGTGTTTGGTGAGCTTTCCCAAAACTTTCTCGCCCAGGAAGGGGGCGAGGGCGGCAAGCTCGTGCAGGGAGCCGCCGGAATCGGCCAGGTTGAGGGCGATTTCTTCCAGGACTTCCTGGCTGACGAAGGGGGCAAGCGCCGCGAGCTCGCCCAGGGACAGGCGGGCGTTTTTCGCCACGGCATCCGCCTGATCCGGGCGGAGCAGGGGGGCTACTTCCTGGATCTCCTCCCCGGTCAGCTCCGGCGGTTCTCCTTGATGGTCCAGCTTTTCTAACAGGTTTGCCGCCTGACTGTCGCCCAGGATGGCATCCACGGTTGTGCCCAGCGCATGGGCGAGCTCAGATAATCTGGAAATATCCGGCATCGTCTGGCCGCGTTCCCAGTTTGAGACCGCCTGGAAACTGACTCCCATACGGTCCGCAAGCTCCATTTGTGTAAGGTTCGCAGCCTTTCTCATGCGCGAGATATTCCCGCCAATTTTCTTCATGTCGAACATGATACACGCGTCCTTTCTTTTTGCGGCGAAAAAATGCAAACATCTCTATTGAAACCTCCTGGTCTCCGGATGCCAACACTTTAACCCGCAGCGGCGAAAAAACACAGCAAGCGGCGCTTGAAAAGCCCCAAAGTTCCCTCAAGCAACGCTTGAGTTGCCCTGGTTGAAGCCATTATACCACAACTCTTGCGCCGCCCGCGCCTTTGAATGCCAAAACACAGGTCTAAAAATTGTGCACCAAAAAATGGTTTTCGTGACCAAACTGTGACCATTGCATGGTTTGATAGAGCCATTCAATCAAAGGATGGACAAGAACGCCACGAACCGGGAGGATACACCAGTGAAATTAAGGAGAATTTTCAGCCTGTTCATCGCAGCGGCATTGGTCTTCTCTCTGTTGCCGCTTGGAGCGATCGCCACGGATCAAGAGGAGCTGATCTCCGGACCGGTGGCCGCTCCTTCGGGCGGAGGCGAACAGGACCCGGGGGGCAATGCCCAGCCGGACAAAACAATTGAAATTCCCGAAGACGAACCCGAAGGGGACGATCCTCCTCTTGACGTGATCGGCAAACCCGGGGAGGACAATCCGGGCGAAACCCCGCAAAACCCCGGTGCGGGCGATCCTGCCGAGGGCGGGGACGAGGACCCACACGAGAATCCGGAGCCCGAAGAGGGCAAGGACCCCGGCGCCATTGACGGCGAAGAGGGCGAGGATCCCGATGCGGGCGATCCTGCCGAAGGCGGGGATGAGGATCCGGACGAGAATCCGGAGCAGTCCGAAGAGGGTGAGGACCCCGACGCCGAAGAAGGCAAAGAGGACGAGGATCCCGATGCCGCTGACGGCGAAGATGAAGACGTAGAAGACGAAGAAGGCGAGGAAGGTGCCGAAGGCGAAGAAGGCACCGAGGATGAAGAAGACGAAGAGGGCGAGGATCCCGCGGAAGAGGTGGACGTGACCACCCTTTTCGGCGAGGAGCTTGCGCGTTATATCGAAGAACTGGAAGCGAACGAGGATTACGACGCTCTTAAGGCTTTGCTTACCATCCTGACAGAAGAGCAGGTACAGAGTCTGATCGTCGTGGAAACGACCAGTCTTGCAATCGCTGCGCTGTTGCGCAGCCGCGAAGAAAAGGAAATAATCAAGTATTACCCTTTCTCGAACATCCCGGTTGGCCCCATTATTCGTGGGAACTCCGGTGCTTTAGATACTGCCGGCAGGATGATGGCGGGAATGGCGGGGTTTGGGATGGGGCTTTTATCGGAGCCCACTCTGCCCGACTATGTGAAACCTCCGGAGGGAATGACGGTCACAAAGACCGCAACAGAGAAAGATTACCCTGGCGGTGGTAGCAATGATCGCCAATATTTCCAGTTGGACCTAACCATTACGGCGCAGAGCATCATTATCGATGATACCCTGCCAGCGGATATCGTTCTGGTTCTGGATGTTTCGGGAAGTATGGCAGACTATGTGTATACAAGAATTTCGTATGAAAATCTAAAGACAAATGAATATTACTATATAAAAATTGGATCCGACTATTATGAAGTTGAACATCATTCGCGGAGAGGCTGGATATATTGGTGGTATGATCCGTGGTGGGGGTGGTTATGGGATTATGCACCGGCTGATGGAGAGTATTATGATTTAATTACCAAGATCCAAGCCCTTAAAAACTCCGTCATAAGCTTCCTTGCGAGCGTATTGGAGAAGTCCCCGGACAGCAGGGTCGCCATCGTCACCTATGCCAGCAGTTCAGAGATAGAAACTGGAGATTCGGAAGAGACCGCATTGCTTTCCATTAAGGGATCTGGCGGAGGCTTGAACAGCAATCTGACCTCTGTGATCAATGGTCTGAGCGCATATGGGGCCACAAGAGCAGACCTCGGCTTTAGAAATGCCACCAAGATTTTGCAGGCGGATGACCAAACAGACAGAAACCGGGTCGTCATCCACTTTACGGACGGCGTGCCGACCACCTCAAGCTCGTTCGACAATCAGGTCGCGGCGGACAGTATCTGCTGGGCAAAGGTGCTCAAAAACGACCGCGGTGAATCTACAGGCGTGTCGGGGATAAGATTCCCGGCAACCGGCTGGCCCTACTCTTTTGGAAGCGCCACGATCAGCCCCACAACCGGCTGCGGCGCGACGGTGTACACCATCGGCATTTTCCCCGCCAATGTGAACAACAAGGTCCACGAATATATGTGGCGCTGCTCCAGCAACATCAAGGACGGTTCGGCGCCCGGCGGCTCCTACCTGCCAAACACCGGAAGCGGCTATTACCAGACCGCGGACAGCGAGGACACCCTTGACGACATCTTCCAGAAAATCTCCCGGGAGATCGGCAAGCCCATCGAAAACGTTACCATACGGGACTATATCGACCCGAACTTCGAGTTGTGCGATTCGTCCGGCAACAAGATCACGAATACCAATAGCGACGCGTATGGAACCTACGTCGAATGGGCCGACGTCAACATCCAGCCCGGCAAGACCTTTACGAGGACGATTTACGTCAAACCGAAGGATGACTTCATCGGCGGGAACAACCTTTTGACCAACATTGAAAACATCTCCGCCGTTTACAACGGAGACGAAATCCTGGCCTCCTTCCCCATGCCGACGGTTAACGTGCCCATCCGCCTGGGAACCGGAGAGTATTCGGAAGCTATCTATTTGGGGGATGCCATAACTCAAGAGATGGTCACAAGAGCCGAGGATGATTTGCTGACGGATATCTTCAAGGGCAATGACTATTCGACCATCGGAACCGTGGAAAAGGGATGGACGGACAATCCAGAAGACCAGAGACCCACGGCTGCATCCAATAGTTATGGGTATTCCGTTACGGTGACACCCAATGAACCCGAGGATGAAAGTGTTGGAAACAAGGCAGTTGAAACAGACGCAACCGGAACCTTTACGGTGAACGTTCACGGCGCGACGCTGTCCGCCACCGGCTGGACGATCCTGAAGGGGCAGACCGCTGTTCTGGACAGCGTGGTGAAGACGCTGACCTGGAACCAAAAGATTGAAGGCAAAGATTTCCCCAACGACGTCACCTACAAGTACTTCAATCAAGACGGGACGGAGGAGATTACCTCTTGGCCTGTATTGACTGCGCCCACAACATACATGGTAAAGGCCATACGGAGCAGCAGTATCAGCGATATCGTGGTCGCATCAGACACATTTAAGGTAGATATTGCGGTCCCTGGCTTCAACGGGGAAACCTATCATATCCTTCAGGGAATGAAGCTAAGCGAGTCCGAGCCGGCATTCACTTTTCCTGGAATAACCATTGATTATTCCGAGATCGAGGATTTGATCGGGGATTCGGAATACGATGATGATGGCTTGACCTATACGCCGAGCAACGAGCTGAATGCAGATTACGAACCAAAGGTGGATGAAGAAATTACGGTTACTGTGGAGTACCGTGGCATCGAGATCGGCTCCGCTACGGTCATCATCGATGTGCATGAGGCTGGTTTTAGCGGAAATAACTACCATCTGCTGTACGGTGAACAAGCCTTGGCGGACGGATACAACGAAGGGAGCGGCGATGATGGTTATGGGGTCAGCATCAGCTACCCGTCAACTGACACAGGCTATCCCGAGGGATTTAAATATAACCAAGCGAATCTTTCGTTTGAACACGCCGAACATAGCGCAGAGATTAAGCCCAACACCCGCTTGACCGAGAACGGGACAAACCTGATCAACGTCAAGTACAACGGCACTGTGATTGCAGAAAATATACCAGTCGAATTTAACGTTCATGCGCCTGGATTCGAGGGCAGCGTTTTCGACCTGTTCTACGGCGAAACGGTGGGGGGATCCTACACCGGCATCAACAGCCTGAAAGACGCCATCAAGATCAAAGAGCCCACCAATTGGAATGCGAGCGGCGCAAAGGATGCCGCCACCCGCTGGACCGCTTACGAGGCGAGCATTCAGTGCGAATTGGCGGAAGAGGACAAAGAGCACGAGGGGTTTATAACGAAGGTCTATCTCCCCGGCGAACCGTCCGCCCAGTTCCCGGTAACCATGAAGTATGAGTATGAAGAAGACGGAGTAAAGAAAACCGTCACCCTCGCCATGGGAGAGGATGCTCCGCAGATCATCATCAACGTCACCGCAGGTCAGATCACGATCAATAAGACCGTAACCATACCTGAGGGCATGGACTCCATCGATCTGCACCAGACCTTCCTGTTCAAGATTACCAGGACAGCGACGGTCGACGGCGCATCGGTCAAAGAAGAGTTCTACGAGTACATAACGGGCAATGGTGAAAAAACCATCACAGGCCTGAAGTACGGAACGTATGAGGTCAACGAGATGACAAGCTGGTCCTGGCGCTATCAGCCGGAAGAAGAAAGCAAAACGATTACCCTGGGCCGCACCAGCCCGGGTACGAACGACCCCTTCACCAGCGAAGGCAGCGCCAGCTTCACCAACGAAAAGATTACAGACGCATGGCTGGGGGACGAAGCTCCTCTTAAGAAGAACGACTGCGGAACGGTTCCCGCTCCCAGCACACAAACCACACAAGAAGCGGCGATCCTCCCCGGAAAGCGAAACGGGCTGATCGAGGAAGGGCCGACTGAGGAAGCTCGAGGTTAAACCTGCATGAACGATACGGCAAAACGGATTTGGAATATCGTTTCCGGTATTCTGGTTGGAATTGTGGTATTGCTGGCGGTGGTCATCGCCGGGCCGAGGCTCATCGGCTACCAGCCCTACGCGGTGCTCTCCGGCAGCATGGAACCGACTTATCATGTGGGCTCTTTGATCTACGTCAAGCCCTGTGATGCCTCGGAAGTGGCGGCGGGCGACCCCATCACCTTTGTCTTCAACGAGGATTTGGTGGTCGCCACCCACCGGGTGGTGCGGATCGACGAGGCGAACCAGCGGTTTTACACCAAAGGAGACGCCAATGACGCCGAGGACGGCTCACCCGTTCACTTCAACAACCTGATCGGCAAACCCGCTTTCACCCTGCCGTATCTGGGGTATGTCTCCACCTTCCTGGAGACCACCAAGGGCAAGATCATCGGCATTACCGTCGTCGTCACGCTGCTACTGCTCGCGTTTTTGCCGGACATCCTGTCCTTCGCCGAGAAAAAGGGTAAAAAAGAGGACGACAAGGCAGACGATAAGGCGGAGGAAGATCAGCCGAACAGTCGAAGATACAACAGGATCGACCAATACGGAAGGGCGGGCAGGACCACCCATCCGGACGTCCAATACCCCGCAAACGAGGAGGCGCAAAAATGAACAAAAAAAACATTTTGACCATCGGCGTCGTCGCGCTTATCGCCGTTCTGGCCGTTGCGGGGGCGTCTGCCGCCTGGCTGACTTCGTCCGCCAGTGCGGACAACAGCATGACTCCGGCAACGGTGGAGATTATGGTTGTTGAGGAGAATTTTACTCCACCAGGAGCAGTGCAGGAAGGAACTGTCATCGACAAGGACGTTTCCGTCACCAATCTTGAGACGGGTTCCGACGGCAGGCCGGGAACGTACGCCTACATCCGCGTGGCCATCGTACCCGTCTGGCGCAATGCGGACGACAGCGGAACAGGCCTTCCGGTGAACAATATTCAGCTGAATGTGCTGATCGGCCAAGGTTCCAAATGGTTCAAGCACGGCGACTACTACTACTATGAGGACCCGGTGCCCCCCGGTGAGACGACCGAAAAACTGCTGGACTCCTACGAGGTGACCAGCCTGTCGCCGGAATACGAAGGAAAAAAGCTGGAAATCAACATCCTCGCCTCGGCGATCCAGGCCATCGGCGATGCAAAATACGATTGGCTGAAAGGACTGAGTAAGGAAACGGTTGACGCTATGCTGACCTCCTATGAAGACTTTATTGCCAGGTCTACGGAACCACAACCCTAAGCAGGCATTGAGCCAAAGCATAGACAGGAGAATGATCCATGAAAAAGAAAATCATCGCCCTTTCTGCGGCAATCGCCATTTGTGCCATCGCCTTGGTCGGCGGCTCTCTTGCCTGGTTCACCTCGTCTGCGGAAGTGACCAACACCTTCACCGTGGGCAACGTGTCGATTACCTTGGATGAGACGACAGGGACAGAATACCTCATCGTCCCCGGCGCCTTGTTGGACAAGGACCCCACTGTGACAGTTAAAGCCGGAAGTGCGGATTGCTGGGTTTATGTCTATATTGACAATCAGATCAAACTTGGCGAAGAAACCTATGCTACTCCGAATGTGATTGGCTCCGAGGTTGAAGGTGCAGGATACTGGGTAGCTGTTAATGCTGAAGCAAAACCCAATCTTTACAGGTACAGCAAAAAGGTGGAAAAGTCAGATGCGGACACTCCGCTTACGCCTGTATTTACTACGGTGACCATCGCCCCTGGCAACGTACTCACCAATGCAAAAATGAACGCGCTGGACGAGTCAGATCCAAACATCGCCGTCACGGCCTTCGCCATCCAGGCTGACAATATTGAATCAGAAGACGCAGACGAAGAAGCCTGGGCCGCGCTGGGGCCGAAAAGCCCGGAGTCGTGAACGGTCACAGAGTTGACAAACCAAATCCTGGAAAGTTAAGATTATAGCACCATAATCTGCAAAGAAAACATCACTGACAACCGGTCGAAAAACCCGCCGCCGGGAGGAAAGAGGACGCAATGAACAAAAAGAAGACGCTGCGCATCGCCCTTGTCGCACTGATCAGCTTCTCATGCGTGCTGTGCGGCCTGTCCACGGCCTTCGCCGCTTCAAACGTGACGGTGACGATCGCCTCTGACCAGGCGGTTATCACCTTCTCGAACGCGGAGAAGGACCTGTTTGGGGAATTCAAAAACCTCATGCCTGGCGACTCGCGCGAACAAGAGATTCAAATCATCAACAACACCGGTGGGCCGATGGAGGTATTCCTCAACGCGGAGCCGACCAGGGAAGAGGACAAGGCCTTCCTTGACCAGCTCACGATGGAGGTGTTCCTCAAAGGCAACGGCCTGACGACGGACGCGCTGATCGCCAGCTATGGCCCGGAAACAGGCAGCATTGCCGATCTTGGCGCTCTGGGGGAAAAGGTCTCCCTGGGAACGATCACCGCAAACGCCACCGCGACTTTGCTGGTGAAGCTGACCGTTCCCACCAGCCTGGGCAACGAGTTCGCCAACGGCACCTATTATGTGCCGTGGACTTTCACCGTGGAGGACAGGTACGTCCCGCCCTATATCCCGCCCATCGTGGTCGCGCCAACGCCAACACCTACGCCTGCGCCCACCCCGGTTCCAACAGAGACCTTTGAACCGGAGGATATCCCCACAGAGATCTTCGAGGAAGATGTTCCCGCCGCGCCGCCCCAGACCGGTGACTTTGCGATCCCTTCCGCGTTGGTGGCAGCATTGGCATTCGCCGGGCTGATTGCGGCGGCGGTGGCGCTGAAAAAAGTGAAGGAAATCTGATCTCGGCAATCGCTCAAATAGAAAAGACCAAACCAAGTTTGGTCTTTTTGTTTTTTGATTTGAATCCCAACAGGGTTTTGGAATGAACGACAAAAGCTCAATGCGGGGGGCGCGACTATAAAGATTCCCTCTCGCTTCAGCCCTCACTGGAAAGGGCAAAAACGGCGATCAACAGTGCGCTCTGAAAAAGGGCAAAAAGTGGCACAAGCCAGGGAAAGGGGAGCTTTTTGGTTTTGTGGCGAAACATTTCCATCCCAAGATAAGCGCCGATCCCGCCAAAACAAGCGGCAAGCAGGAGCAGGGTGCGCTCCCGGACGCGGCCTTTTTTCGTTTTCGCTTTTCGCTTATCCAACCCCATCAAAAGGAAGGAAAGGGCGGAAAAGGCGCAAACCGCAGCGATAAGCGGCGTTTTTACCGCCGCAGCGATCGTATAAACGCTCATGGCCGGACGAGGCCGCGTCTTTTTAGCTCCACCCAGACGCGCTCAAAAACCGCTTCCGGCGAAAGCAGGCGTTCCTCCTCCATGCAGGGGATGACGGCAAAATTGCTCTGCCGCCGCGCGATGGAAAGATACCGCGCCCGCGCGCGCAGCAAAAGCCCGGCCTGGGCTTCATAAACGTCTCGCTCGCCTGCGGAAATGTAATCCCGCGTGCCCTTCTTGTCCACATTTCTCTGGGCGAGGGAGGGGTCGACATCCAGCAAAACATAGCAGTCCGGCTCGGGAAGGCCCAGGGTCCCTTGCTCCAGTTCGTGAACCCAGTCCCAAATGTCCGGCAGGCCGTCGTCGATGGCGCGAACGCTCTGGTAAACGGCGTTGCTGGGGGTGAAGCGGTTCAAAAGAAGATAATCCACCGCGCCGTCCACATAGTCCCGGAAGGACTGCCAGCGGTCCAGCGCGTACCAAAGGCACATGGATTTGGAATCGATTTGGTCGGCGCGCAGAGTGTCCCCCTTCAACAGGGCGCCGATCTGCTTGCCGAAAAAGCTCCCGTATTCCGGAAAGGACTTGGCGGAAACCGAATACCCGCAAGTTTCCAGCTGCTTTTGCAGCAGCTCCAGTTGAAGGGTTTTCCCGCTGCCGTCAATTCCCTCGATGGCAATGATGGTGGTTTTGTTCAAAGTCATACTCCTTCGTTGCGGCGCGGATTCCCCGCGCCTGCGGATACACACAATAAGCGCAGGGCCGGTCGTTTTCAGAACCGGGTGGAACTAGCTCTTCCCTGCCGACTTAGGGTGATTTTTCTGCCAGTCGGGGCCGAGGTCGCCTTCCTTCCAGTGTTTGCGGCAAAGGCCCACGTAACGGTCATTCGCGCCCAGGACGATTTGCTCGCCCACCTTGGTGACGTTGCCCTCTTCGTCAAACCGGGCGTTGAACGTCGCCTTCTTGCCGCACCAACAGATCGTTTTGATCTCCTCGATGGTATCCGCCCAGGCGAGTAACCACTGGCTGCCCTCGAAAAGATCCCCCCGAAAATCCGCCCGCAGGCCGTAGGCGATGACGGGAACCCCCTCCTCGTCCACGATTTCCACCAGTCGTTCCACCTGCTCCTTGGTCAGAAACTGGGCTTCGTCCACGATCACGCAGTCGTACTGCTTCACGTCGCGGTCATACAGGGCGTCGAAATATTCGCAAGGCGCAAAAAGCCCGCAGCGGGAGGTGACGATGCGCTCGCCGTCCCGCTTGTCCAGCTCAGGTTTGACGAGCAGCACCTTCTGGTTGCGCTCCTCGTAGTTATAGCGCACCATCAGCGCGTTGGCGCTCTTGCTGGAGCCCATCGCGCCGTATCTGAAGTAAAGTTTTGCCATGCTTACAGCACCTTGTTGATCTGCTTGCCCGCGAGATAGGAAGTCACGTTTTCGAAGGCGATTTTTGCCCGCTCTTCCATGGATTCGAGGGTGGCATAGGCGATATGCGGCGTCACCAGCACGTTCGGAACGTTGAGCAGGGGGTGCGCGGGGTAAATCGGCGGCTCCTTTTCAAAAACGTCCACAGCGGCGGCGATCCGGCGATCCCGCAGCGCGATGGCCAGGGCGGTAACGTCCACAACCGGGCCGCGAGCGGTGTTGACGAGGATCGCGTTTTCCTTCATCAGCTTGATGCGCCGCGCGTCGATCAGATTGCGGGTGGAATCATTCAGCGGCACATGCAGGGTGATGATATCCGAAACCGCCATCAGCTCGTCCAGCGGAAGGTAGGTCAGCCCAAGGTCAATGGCTCTCTGATTTTCGGTGCGGGAGCTTGCCACAAGTTTGCACCCGAAGGGCTTGAGCAGTTCCGCCACGCGCAGGCCGATCGCGCCAGTGCCCACGATGCCCACGACCTTACCCTTGAGCGTCATGCCCACCAGCCCGTCTTTTGTGCCGCCCTCTCGGCAGCGTTGGTCGCAGGCGTGGACGTTGCGCAAACAGGAAATCATCATGCAGACGACCAGCTCCGCCACCGAATCCGTCGCATAGCCGGCGGCGTTGCTGACGGCGATGCCCCGCTCTTTGCAGGCGTCCAGCCCGATGTGATCCACGCCGGTGAAGGCGACGGAGATGAATTGAAGGTTGGGCAACGCGCGAATCACGTCGTCGCTCAGCCGCTTGTTGGCGAGCATCACAATGTCTGCGTCCTTCGCCTGGTTGACGGTTTCCGCGTCGATATGGGTCAGGGGATGGGCAACAAAGGAATGCCCCGCAGAAATGAGGGGCGCGGCGAGGGAATCGAGGGCTTCTTCGGGTATTCCCAAGGGTTCAAGCAGAACGATCTTCATGGCGGTCCTCCCAAACAATCCGATATTACTCGACGAAATCATACCACAAAAACGCCCGCGATGAAAAGCGGGACGCGCAAAGCCGAAGGAGAAAGATTGTGCTTTTGGGGTTCAAAGAAAAAGCCCGCAGAAGTTTTCCTGCGGGCAGTTGTGTTTGCGCTATTCCGTTCGGATGGCGGCAAGAGGGCTTAAACGCATCGCCTTAATGGACGGGTACAGCCCCGAAACCATGGAAACCACCACCGAGAAGGTCAATGCGCCGAGGCTCAGCCAAACGGGGATGACGGAGCGCAGCCCCATTTCGGCCAGGAAGTGGTTGTTCAAAATGGCGCCAAGGCCATAGCTCACCCCCACGCCGATCACGCCGCCGAAAAATCCGATATACGCTGATTCGGAAAGGAACATGAACAGGATGTCCCCCATGCGGCAGCCGAGAACCTTGATGATGCCGATTTCCTTGGTGCGCTCGTAGATCGCCATCATCATCGTGTTCATGATGCCGATGGCTGCCACCAACAGCGCTACGCCGCCGATGGCGCCAAGCAGTGCCCGCAGGCTTGCGGAGGAATCCTGCACCTGTTTTAAAATATCCCCCAGGCTGGAAGTGCCATACCCCATATCCTGGATCTGTTGGGCGATTTCCGAAACAGCGTCCACATCCTTCGCCATCACCCAGGCGTAATCATAGGTGGAACTGCTGTCCCGATAGATGAAATTCTTGTTCGCCCGCATGAGCTTGCGCAGGGTTTCCACGTCGGTGAAGGTGCTGTAATTCAGCTCCCAGTCGGTGCCTTCCTCGATGACGCCCGTCACCTTGACGTTATACATCTTGCCGGGCTTTGTGTTTCCCTCGCCGCCCCACCAGGGATAGATGTTCGCGCCGTCAAAGGTCAGCCGGATGCGGGAGGTCATGGGGTTGATTCTGGGGTTGCCGTTTCGGTCGATGGCGGCGGCATAGGTGTTGACATTCATGAACCCGAGGGCAAACTGGGAACCCACCACCATCTCCACGACGGAACCGGAGCCGGTGGCGGAGAACATTTGCCCTTCAGAGAGCTTGATTCCGAACACTTCGGCGTATTTCGGGTCGATTCCGAACAGTTGGCTGTTGGAAAAGAATTTGCCGGACTTGTAATACGCGAAATAGGTGGACAACACAGGGGTGACCGCCGTCACGCCCTGGATGTTCCGGAAGACTTCGATGGCCTTGTCGTTGATGTCCACGGTTTCCGGGCCGTTGCTGCCGCCGGGGGAGGGGTAAAACCGGATGCCTCCGCCCCCGGCGGACTCCATCTGCTGGTAATACTTATCCCAATTTTGGGGGCTGACCGTGATTTTGGTCAGGCTGCCCGCTTCGGACAGGCTTTCCTGGTAGCTGACGTTGATGCCGATGCCCAAAGACACCATGATGACGATGGAAGCCGTTCCGATGACCATTCCCAGCACGGTCATAAACGCCCTCAGCTTCCGCCGCCAAAGGTTCATAAACGCCATGCTCAGCGTATCGCGGAAGGTCATGCGGCTTCAAGCTCCTTTTCGCGTTTTGCCTTGGCGCGCTTCCGAAGGATCGCGACCAGCACCGCGATACCCGCGATACCCGCGCCGCCGATCACGTACCACGCCCATTCGGGGAATCCGGAACCCTCCATATCCCCGCCGGGCATGGGTTCATAAATCCCCCAGTCGCCGCCGTCCACCATTCCACCGGAATAGTCCATGGGTTCCTGGATGTAAACGGAGAATTCCTTTTCGATCTCGTAGACAGTGCCCTCCTCGTCCTCAAAGGAGATGACAAAGGTTCCAAAAAGGTCGCCGGAGGCCAGGGGGATGATGCTGACTTCCGCAGAAGAGGAGCTGCCGGAGGACATGTTGCCGCCATAATAGCCTTCCTCCAGGCGCATGCTGTCGTTTTCGCTTTTGAGCTTCAGGGTCACATTATAAAGCTGGGACTTGCCCTTGTTATAGAAGGTGACGCTGGCGTAAAACGGCATGTTGACGGTGGCGCCCTCGACGTAGATCATGGGTTCGTCCACGGTGACGCGCATCTGCTGTTTGATGGGGATGGTCAGCGCTTCGCTGGAGGTAAAGGAGTTCACCCCCGCGTTGTTGTACTCCATGGTGACGGTGAGGATGTGGGCCTTGCTGGCCGCGTCCGCAGCGGTCTGGAGGGTGATGGACTGGTGGGACTCCTCGCCGGGCTTTAGCGTGTTGATGAACAGGGTGTTGCTGCCGCCGCGGGAGGGAAGGATGGAGCCTTCGTCGTTCTTGAAGGTCAGCTTCAGGTTTTTGACGGTGTCGGTTTCGCTGGCGTTCTTGATGGTAAAGGTCAGCTCGAACTCGCTGCCGGCATACAGGGGGTTGGGCATGTCATAGGAGGTGATGAGCAGCTTGGGCTGCACCACCAGCTGGTCGGGATCGGTGATGACGTCTTTGTCCACATAGCCCTTGCGGATGTTGACAAAGCTGGTCAGTTCGATCTGATGGGGAGCGCCGTCCGCGTCGCGGTAAATCACGGAATACCGGACGGACTTGACGCCGCTGGTGGCCTTTGCCGCGATTTTGAAGGAGTATTTGACGTCCTTGGTTTCGCCGGCCTTCAGGGAAGCGATGGTCCTGTCGTAGTTGACGGAGCCGATCTCAAAGGGGAAGGCGTTCACGTCCGCCGAAAGCTGGGGATAAATCTCGATATTGGTGATGGTCTTATTCGACCGGTTCTTGATGGGGAGTATGACGGTGATGGCGTCTCCCACATCGCCGGTGGGGGTTGTTACGGTTTTGCCGGTGCTGTCCTTCCCCGCAAGGACGAGGGGGGTGGTGGGGTCCTCGGCACCGGCTTCCGCCGCGCCGTAGACCGTCAGATAAACGGTCACCGGGTACTCGTAATACTTGCCGTTTTCCGTGTATGCCGCGATAAAGTTGACGATCTTGGTGCCGTTGGTGGCCTCTTCAGAGATCGTAAAATCAAAGGAAACGGAAGCCTTCCCGCCGGAGGGCATGGAGCCGATGTAGCGGGTCATGTTGTTGGAGGTGATTTGAAAGGGGTATTCTTCCACGCTGGTGCTGACCTTGGGCCAGATCTGGGCGTTGGCCAGCATCAGGGCGCTTCTATTGTAAAGATTCAGGGTCAGGCGGACGGGTTCGCCGGGCTTGCCCTTGACCACGGGGCTTTCCACCGTGGGGTTGAGGATGATGGCGGAAAGGTCGTTGCTGATGACGTCCTCGTCCGACTCGCCGGGTTTATAGGTTTCGGCAGGGGTGGTCTTTTGCAGCGCCATGGGGCCCAGGTCCGCCTGCTTGCTCACGCCGCCTTCATTGTAATACACCCTGAGGGTCAGGTTATAAGTGCCGGGGGCAAGGAAGGGGTTGACGTTCACGTCCGCCGTATACTCTCCGTCGGTTCCGGCGGCAATGGAACTCGGCAGCGTGGTGGAAGTCACATAAAAGCCGTTGTGCAGCGTCACGACGCTGATGTTCGTCAGGTCGCCTGCGGCGTGCACCCGAAAGGAGATGGTGGTGGAATTGCCGTAAAGCGGCGGGTTTGCGGAAAGGAGGACGACCTCGGTTTCCTCCGCCGCCAGCGCGGCAACAGGCGCAAGGCATGCGAAAAGAAGCAGGGCGGTGAGGGTGAGACTGATTTTCCTTCTCATGGCAAAGGCTCCTTGGATATTTGATGTATTACATGGATTGCATTTCGGATGGACGATCCGGCGCGGCGCTGCGTTGGTTAAACGTCGTGCCGACGATGCGGCCGTCGAGCATGTGGATCACCTTGTCCGCATAAGCGGCCATCGCCGGGTCGTGGGTGACCATAATAAAGGTCTGATTGCGCTTTTTCATCAAACCGGTGATCAACTCCATCACTTCTTCGGAGGTCTTGGAGTCCAAATTTCCGGTGGGCTCGTCGGCGAAGATGATCTTCGGGTCGAGGGCCAGCGCCCGGGCGAGGCCGATGCGCTGCTGCTGGCCGCCGGACATTTGGGAGGGCTTGTGCTTCGCATGGGAAGCAAGGCCGACGGCCTCCAGAATTTCCATCGCTTTTCTCTCCCGGGCGCGCTTCCCAAGTCCGCGGAAGGTCAAAGGCAGGGCGGTGTTTTCCAGGGCGGTCATGCTGGCGATCAGGTTGAAGGACTGGAACACGAAACCGATGTTCTTCTGGCGAAACAGGATCAGCTCGGACTCGGTCATCTTTTCCACGTGTTTACCGGCGATGATGATCTGCCCGGAGGTGACCGGTTCCAGCCCGGCCATAAGGTTCAGCAGGGTGGATTTGCCCGAACCCGAGCGGCCGACGATACAGCAGAATTCGCCTTCTTCGATGGTGAAGCTCACTCCGTCCACCGCGTTCAAAGCGTTTGCGCCGATTCTGTATACTTTTTTCACATCTTTGACTTCAATCATGGGCATTGAAATAACGATCACCTTCCAAATCCAAATGTACCGGCCGTTCAGCCCGGGAAACTGCCAAAAGCGGGGGGAGAGGCGGGGTTTTGCCCGTTTGGAATCAAAACTCCATTAACAAAATGATATACGATTCAATCCATACAAATGTTGCAAAAAGGCACTGATATTCACATTGTGGCATGCATGGAAGGGAATGGCAATACGAACGGGGTGACGAAATAGTCATCTGAAGCAAATAAAATGTAAAATAACTATGAACAAGCCCGCGTGTAACCTGGGGAATTTTGGAGCCCTTTGCCATTTTGAGGGTTTCTTTGTGGTAAAGATCAGCAAAATGAAAGCAGAAGTAACAATATATTAACAATTTATACATGAAAGTGGTGGTTTTGCGGCCCTGGTGCGCCTTGATTGGCAGAAAAAACTGGTGTACAATTGGAAAAGGTCGGGGAGCGTAATGGCCGATTGCCCGCACCCGCCAAACACACTACTTGGAGGTAGCACCATGTCTAAGCTGTTTAAGAGATCTTTGGCGCTGCTGGCGGTGCTGACACTGCTGTTTGCCCTTGCCGTGCCCACAGTTCTCGCCGAAGGCACCGAAGATGAGGACCTTCCCGAAGAAGATGAAGTCGAATTCGAAGAAGAGCTCGATGAGGATCTTCCCGATGAAGATGAAGTAACCGACGATGAAGAAGTTCCCGCAACCGGTGACTTTGCCCAGGCCGGCATTGCTGCCGCCGCTGCTGTTGTGGTTGCTGCGGGCGCTCTGGTCTTCACCATGAAGAGGGCGCGCGACTAATCGAGCCGTTTCAAACCCGCTATAGCGGGAGTCAACCAACGAGTTACCGAAAAAGGAAACCTCTGGCTGACTCTTAGCGAAGAGCAAAAGATGAAATCACCCCAAAGCGTCACTGCTTTGGGGTGATTGTTTATTTTATGATAAATAGACAATAAGAATGAATGACGCAACAAATTTACCCCAAACACATACTATGTATTGGAGCATGAATAGATGCCCAATACCAGGAATGGAAGGTGAATATTCAAGTGAAATACAACACCAATAGTTGTGCTTGGGGTTGCGATGCCAAATCTGAGCATAAGCTGTGGCTGGAATGCGGAATCAATCCGCAGGACGCAATCTTTGAAATAGATGACGGTCGTGTTGAGCGCGATCAATCCTTCGTTTTGAACCGCGTGTTGGTCAATGCAGCTCATTTGAAAAACCCGATGGTGAAGATCGAGTTTTCGAGCATTATTTTCTTTGAGGCCGAGGATGAGCAAGGCGCCGAGCACGAAGTCGAAGTGGACTTGCTCTTTAAGCTGATCAGAACCTGCGACGGGTATTCAGAGTGCATTCAAAGCTGGAGATACCTCAAGGAGTTCGATATCGAGAACAATATCAACGAACTGGAAGTTGAAATCAGCGAGCCCTTTACTGTGACGTTCTGCGACAGAATGTGCCCGAGGTGCTGTGAATATCGAATGATCGTAGAGGGCAGGGATTTCGAAGGCGAATTTGACGCCTTGAGAGTGGTTTCGCCGGATTTGAGCGCCCTGGTTCAAGGCATTGTCTGACCATGACCCGATAGCCATTCGCCAGTACACAGCCTCTGCTTTCAAGGTAGTCCGCTTCTGAAAAGAGCGGCAGTGATGGAACGCTTTGTAAACCGTAAAGAATTTGGGACCCTAACACCAAACGACGCCAATGCTGCCGATGCTTTCCGGGATCGAACTGCCAATCCCCGAAAGCCGGCAGTTTTTTTGCCCCTTATGCGGTCGTCAGCATCCGGTGAACCGCTTTCAGGATCAACGGAATATCGGCGGCGGATATATGCCGATGGGTGACGAAGCGCACGGAATAAGGCCCTGTGGTGGAGGCGAGCACGCCGAAGCCTTTGAGCTTTTTTGCAAATTCCGTGGCGGTCATCCCGGTTTTGGAAACGTCAAATATGACGATGTTCGTCTGCACAAAGCGCGGATCGATGCTTAAGCCCTTCATCCCCGCCAGCCCGACGGCCAGGGCATGGGCGTTTTCGTTGTCCTCAAAAAGCCTTTCAGCCATTTCGGTCAGGGCGATGATCCCCGCCGCCGCCAGCACGCCCGCCTGGCGCATCCCTCCGCCCAGCAGTTTGCGGTAATGCTTCGCCCGCTCGATGAAGGCGGAAGAACCCGTCAGCACCGACCCCACCGGGGCGGAAAGCCCCTTTGAAAGGCAGAGGTTCGCGCTGTCCGCATATTGCGCGATGTCCGAAACCGGCCTGTTCAGCGCGGCGGCGGCGTTGAAGGCCCGGGCGCCGTCCAAATGCACGGGCAGGCCGTATTCGTGGGCCAAATCGCGTATCGCCGCCATGTTTTCCAGGGGCACGACGGCGCCGCCAGCAAAATTATGGGTGTTTTCCAGGCAGATCAGGGCGGTGGAGGGGTGATGAACGTCGACGACGCGGATGTTAGCGCGGACGTCCTCTGGGTCTAGGGCGCCGCGACGGCCCTTGACGGGGCAGCACATCAGCCCGCCCAGCGCCGCCATGCCCCCCGCCTCGTTCAACCGGACATGGGAGCTTTCCTCGCAGATGACCTCGCCGCAGCGGGCAGTATGGGTGTGGGACAGGATGGCGATCAGGTTTCCCATCGTTCCGCTGGGAACGAAAAGGGCGGCTTCCTTGCCCGTTTTTTCTGCCGCAAGTTCCTGCAGGCGGTTGACGGTGGGGTCTTCGGAATAAACATCGTCCCCCACTTCCGCCTTTGCCATGGCTGCGCGCATGGATTCGGTGGGCTGGGTGATGGTGTCGCTGCGAAGGTCGAACATGGCTTGCCCCCTTGATGTTGTTATGCAAATTATACTCCTGCAAGGGAAAAGCTTCAATAAGATTCAGGGACAAAGACACAAGGGCAAGAAACTGGCATCCATTGGGCATCCATGAATTTAATGTAAAAAGCCGCGTTCGTTTCTTGACGCGGCAGCGCGAAAGGCATTAATATGTTAAACTAAGATGTCATTTCGCGGAGAATTATCATGCAATATCAAGCAAATACCCGCACTCTTTGCCTGTTTCTGGCGGTTTTGACCGTTTTTTCCTTGTTTACCACCGCTTTGGCTGCCGAACGGTATCAGGTCATGCGGGAGGGAGAACGGGACGCGTACGTGCTCATGCTGCAGGAAAAGCTGTATGAGATGGGTTTTCTAAAGGTCGAACCCACCGGCTATTACGGCAGCGCCACCATGGATGCGGTCAAAAAATTCCAGAAGAAAAAGGGCCTGACCGCCGACGGAATCGCCGGCGTCGCCACCCAAAAGGCGCTTTACGGCAGCGCGTATACCCCGATCCCCAGCACCAGGAAGGTGTCCGGGCAGGCGGAACGCATGTCTTCCAGCAAGCGCTATCAGGTTTTGATGTTCGGGGACGAGGATCAGTACGTCGAAAAACTCCAGCAGGCGCTCTGTGACGCAGGGTATTTGAAGACCAAGCCCACGGGCTATTTCGGCGAGGCCACCCTGGTAGCGGTCATCGCCTTCCAGAAAAAGAAGGGCCTGACTGCCGACGGAATCGCCGGCGTAGCCACCCAGAAAGCCCTTTACGGAAAGGCCTATTCCCCCATTCCCAGCAGTCGGAAAGTCCGCAATTCCGCCACCTCCGAGGACGCGGATGGCGACTTTGAATCCCTGCGCAGGGGGGATGCGGGCGCCATCGTGCAGTCCGTCCAGCAGCGGCTGAAAAAGTACGGGTATTTTGACGGGGAGGCCACCTCCTATTTCGGCTCTGCCACCGAAGCGGCGGTGGAAGCCTTCCAGAAGATCAATGGTCTGAAGGTGGACGGCGTGGTGGGCAGCGCAACCTATTCCCTGCTGTTTGCCGGCGACCCCAAGAGCGCGCCGAAGAGGTCCTCCTCCTCGAGCCGTTCGAAAACCGAGCCGGACGACGTGGTGGACCTGGGCACAGAGAGCGACATCGCCATCATCGAAGAAGCCATCCGCTACGCCGCGAGCTTTTTGGGCACGCCCTATAAAACCGGCGGCAAGGGGCCGAAGAATTTCGATTGCTCCGGATTTACCGCCTATGTGCTCAAGCATGTGGGGGTGAAGGCTTCCACCAGCTCAAAATCCCAGGGCAACAACGACAACTGGCCCAAGGTTTCGTTTAAAAACCTCAAGCGCGGGGACCTTCTGATCTTCACAAACACCAGGCTTTCCAGCATCGGCCATGTGGGCATCTATCTTGGAGGCGGACGGTTCATCCACTGCTCCTCCGGCAGCGCCATGAGCGTCACCATCAGCCATCTGGAGGGATCGTACAGGAATCGCTTCCTTTGGGGCAGGCGGTGGGTGGCAGAGGCGGACCCCTCTGTTCTTGAGCAGCTCGGCCTGGCGGATACCGGCGACGATACTCCGCCGGAAGCGGAAGAGGTGGAGGACGGCGCTACGGATAACGCCGAAGCGATCAATGTGGACGGCGACGAGGCCATCACCCTCGATTAACGAAAAAACTGCGGGAATACTTTCCCGCAGTTTTTTTGATTGGGCTGGATGATCCCGTCCCTACAAAGGGGTAAAGTCTGGATCATGGGTCGCAACGGATTGCAAAAGGGCATATTCCGTTATTGCTGGATTCCTTCCGGGCTATGGACTTTTCAACACCGATATCGTAGCAGTTGGCGATGGCGTAATAAATACGTCCCACACTTCTTCGTCAATGGTGCTCTGGATGGGGTTTTCCGGTTGCCCTTTTGCTTACTTTGCGCTTTGTTGCACCAGATCAAACAGCAACTTCTCCAGTTCCTCGTAGCTTTCGCAATCGTTGATGCCGTTTCTGGCGGCGGCCGCTCCGGGAATGCCCTTGATGTACCACGCCGCGTGTTTCCGCATCTCGACGATAGCGCGCGCGCCCTTCTGATCGACGAGGCTTTTCGCGTGACGCAGCGCCATTTCCACCCGCTCCTTCGCAGAGGGGGGAGCAAAGGCGATCCCTTGCTTCGCCGCGCGGACCGCCGCAAAAATCCAGGGGTTGCCCATGGCGCCCCGGGCGATCATCACGCCGTCGCACCCGGTCTGTTGTTTCATATGAAAGTAATCGTCGGCAGAAAACACGTCCCCGTTGCCGATGACGGGAATGGAGACCGCCTGTTTCACCTGACGGATGATGTCCCAATCCGCCTTGCCGGCGTACTGCTGCTCTCTGGTTCTGCCGTGAACGGTCACCGCATCCGCCCCGGCCTGCTGCGCCATGACGGCAAACTCCACGGCGTTGACGGAAGTGTCGTCCCAACCTTTTCGGAACTTGACGGTCACCGGAAGGTCCACGGAGCGGGCAACGGCGGAAATGACGGCATAGGCCTTATCCATATCCCGCATCAGGGCGCTGCCTTCGCCGTTCGCCACGATCTTTTTAGCCGGGCAGCCCATGTTGATGTCGATCAGCGCCAAATCGCCGCCCATGCGATCCGCAAGGGCGGCCGCCTGTTCCGCCAAAATGGCCGGATCGCTGCCAAAGAGCTGGATGGCTGCCGGTGCCTCCAACGGGTCGATGGAAAGCAGGGCTTCGGTGCGCCTTTCGGAGCCGCCGTAATGCAGCCCCTTGGCGCTGACCATTTCGGTATAGGTGAGACCGCAGCCCATCTCTTTGCAGAGGATGCGGAAGCTGCGGTCGGTAACGCCTGCCATGGGCGCCAAAAATACATCGTTTTGCGCCAGCAGTTCAAGTATCCTGTTCGAGTGATTCACGGTGTTAACCCTCCGGCGGCGCGGGAACTGGGTCCGGGGTCAATGCCGGAACGTCTGCGGGAAGATCGGGTTCTTCGGGGACGGGAGACGCAGAAGGACCAGCAGAGGGCGTGGGCTTGGGGATGATCTCCAGCACCTCCATGGCGGAGATGTACCACCTGCCCTGGCTGTTCTTCTCCATGGTGATTTGATAGCGCCGGTCCGTCCAGGCGGGGGCGGGAAGGGGGTTTCCTTCGGCGTCCACGGAGCCATCCGTGGCGGTACCTGTTAAGCCTGTCACCCGCTCTGTGGCGATGACCGTTCCCGTGTCCGCCCAGCCCCAGGCGGTCATGCTCTCCAACCGGAAGCTATAATTATAGGAAGTAACCCTGAAATTTGCATAGGGCGACTGGTTCAAAAGGGGGTCGGTTGCCAGCCATTCTTCGGTAAAATACCCGGTCAACTCGCCCTTGTCCTTTGCTCCCAGGATGACGTCCGCCCGAAGTTCTGCCCCTTCGGTGGCGATGACGTATATCGAACCCAGATTCTGAGCAGTATTGAAGGCGAAGTAAAACACGCCCGCGCAAAGGGCGAGGGCTAAAAGAACCCGCAATAGATAGATGGCGACTCTGCCGCCATAGATGGCTCCCTTGTTCAAACGGGGTGTCCTTTCCGCTGTTGTGTAGTTGATTGTACCACATCCTTTTTGGTTTGTAAAACTACGCCGCTTCCCTTGCTTGACAGCATTCCATCGTTTCATTATAATGAGGAATGCCCAAAACCCGAGGGTTAGCGGGCGCTTGGAGGTTACGATGGAAAAGAAAGAATACATGCAACTTTCCCGCACGGCATATAACGAGTTCCAGGCCAGGCTGGAGCATTTAAAGAATACCCGCAGGCTGGAGGTTGCCCAGCATATCCGGGAGGCTCGCGCCTTCGGAGACATCAGCGAAAACGCCGAGTATGACGCCGCGATGAACGAGCAATCCGCCCTGGAAGCGGAGATCGCCCAGCTAGAGGACCTTCTCGCCCATGTCGAGGTGCTGGACGAAAGCGCGATCGACCTGTCCAGCGTCAGCGTAGGAACGAGGATCACCGTCCACCTTGTGGAACACGATCATACCGAGACGTACGACATCGTCTCCACCACCGAATCCGATCCCTTCGGCAAGCGCGTCAAGGTGCGCTGCGACGGAAGCGAAAGGAACAAATCCTTAGGATATAAGGAAGGGGAGGTCATCATCCATGAGTTTCCCCCAAAACTTTCCAACGATTCCCCCGTGGGCCATGCGTTGCTCGGCCATAAAGTCGGCGAGACCATCGAGGTTGCCGCGCCTTCGGGATTCCTTCATTATCAGATTTTGTCCATCGAGCGCACACCCGATGCACCCACCGGAACCTATTTGGACGAAGAATTCATAGGCTGAGCAAGAAGCAGCATCCGCCCGCCAACGCCAGGCTTGGCGGGTTTCGCATATACAATCAAAACCAAAGGTTTAGCATCATACACAGGAGGAACGCCCCATGGACGAGCAGAATACGATAATGCCGGAGCAGACCGCCGAACGTTCTGGCGAGGAGTATAACGAGATTGTGCGCATTCGCCGCGAAAAGCTTGCAGCCTTGCGCGAAGCAGGCAAAGACCCGTTTTTAGTCACCAAATTCGAAAAAACCAAATCCTCGGCAGACGTCATCAACCATTATGATGCCCTGGAAGGGAAGGTCGTGCGCGTCGCCGGCAGGATCGTGAGCAAGCGCATCATGGGCAAGGCGGGCTTCGCTCATATTCTGGACGGCGAAGGCAGGCTTCAGCTTTATTTGAAGAGGGACGTCCTGGGTACCGAAGTTTATCAGGGCTTTAAGGTCATGGACATCGGTGATATCATCGGCGCGGTCGGCATGGTGTTCACAACCAAGACGGGGGAGATTTCCGTCGAAGTGACGGAGCTGACCCTGCTTTCCAAGTCCCTTTTGCCCCTGCCGGAAAAATTCCACGGCTTGAGGGATCCCGACCTGCGCTACCGCCAGCGGGAGGTGGACATGATCGTCAACACCGAGGTGCGGGAAGTCTTCAAAAAGCGCAGCTTCATCATCCGGAAGATCCGGGAGGTGCTGGACCGTCGCGGCTATTTCGAGGTGGAAACCCCGGTGCTGAACACCATTCCCGGCGGCGCAAACGCCCGCCCCTTCATCACCCACCACAACACGCTGGACATCGATATGTACCTGCGCATCGCCACGGAGCTTTATCTCAAGCGCTGCGTGGTGGGGGGCCTGGAGCGGGTTTACGAGATCGGCCGCATCTTCCGCAACGAGGGCATGGACGTCAAGCACAACCCTGAGTTCACCACCGTCGAGCTGTACGAAGCCTATGCCGACTATAACGACATGATGGATATTTTCGAGGAGATCGTTTCCTCCTGCGCCCAGGCGGTCACCGGCGGCACCGTCATCACCTATCAGGGTGTTACATACGACCTGACCCCCCCGTATCAGCGCATCACCATGAACGACGCGGTCAAAAACGTGACCGGCGCGGACTTTGCCGCCTGCAAGACGGACGAGGAAGCCCGGGCTTTGGCAAAATCCCTGGGCATGGCCGACGTTGAAAAGTACACGATGGGCAATCTCTTGAGCCTTGCTTTTGAAGCGTTTGTCGAAGATACTCTCAAAGGCCCCGTTTTCATTACCGAGCATCCGGTGGAAATTTCGCCCCTTGCGAAGAAGAAGGCTTCGGATCCCCGGTTCACCGAGCGGTTTGAAGCATTCATCGGCGGTTGCGAATACTGCAACGCGTTCTCCGAGCTCAACGACCCCATCGATCAGCGCGCCCGTTTCAAGGCCCAGGCCGAGCTGCGCGCCAGCGGGGACGACGAGGCCATGTTCTTTGACGAGGAGTTCTGCACAGCGCTGGAATACGGCTTGCCCCCCACGGGCGGAATGGGCATCGGCATCGACAGACTGGTCATGCTGTTCACCGATTCCTACTCCATCCGAGACGTGCTGCTCTTCCCCACGATGAAGCCAAAAATCGGGTAATACTGGAAGTTTTTGGCTTAACACAATCGAACTGCATTAAGCTTGCAGATTCGTTCTAGCATATTCGAACTATCCGCTGCACTCCCGAACCATCATTCGGAAAATCCGGGATTTGTAGCGGATTTTCTTATTATTATATCATATATCACAAAAAACAGGAGATACAGAGAGCTGCAACGAGGAAAATAAAGAAAAATGAAATAGAACCTGAAAACGGGCAAAATAAGCGGAAATAAGCCAAAATAAGACCATTGTCTAATTCGGGGTGCGTGGCTAGAATGGTATTCGTGCCTTCGAGAGAGGGCAACAAGCTGACCCGCGAGAGCGGGGGGTGACGGACCTTGAAAACTGTATAGAGGACGAAACGGAAACGATCTGAGGGGCGAGAGTCCTTTGGATCAAAA
>JBMNTV010000019.1:0-28709 GCA_050945915.1 Christensenellales bacterium | reverse complement strand
GCAAAGAGAGCAATACTGACGATGCGCAACGGGATGGCGATGATGGTCAAATAGAAAACCCTGCGGGTATTGATGCGTGCACACTCGCCCAAGACGCTGCTATTATCGCGGAACAATTGGAGGATGCTGTCCTTCATAGCGGAGAATGACAAAGTTTTTTCCCCAAAGCTTTTGATCAAAATTTCACCAGTCCTGTGTTGTAATAGCTTATGAAATACGCTTGTTCCTATTGTCGTGACGTGCAAATGATGGCGGAGTACTTTTCATGTATATTATCATAAATCCCTGACCCTGTCTCCAAAATTCTCCAGAGATTGCGGGAAATCACGAATAGCGTGCCCTGTTTTCTGGTCGTTGGGGCGGCGTTTTTTGCGGCTTTTTCGGGGGGAATAGGATGATTGCCGGCTTTTGCGGATGAAGGCGGGCGCCATCCGCGTTTACACCGAACAAGGGTCGCTGGAAAAAGGAAGGCGGAAACTTCCCCAAAAACAAAAAAGCACGGCCGCAAGGGCGCCGCGCAAAGGTTCATGTGTGCTTTTAATCCCAATCGATGTATCCCGCGTTGTCCAAATACTCCTCCCAGGCTTCGGAAAAATCCTCCGCCAGCCAGGCAAGGCGGGGATTCTTTTTGGCCAGTCCGGATTTGAGGTGGGAAAAGGCGGCGTCCTCGTCGTAGAGTTCGCCGTCATTGACGCCGGTGCGTTCCATGAATTCAAGGTCCAGCTCGATGGCGGTTCTTGCGAAGTCGCGCAGGGCTTCGTCACTCTCGTTTTTTGCGACGGTCCCAAGTTTTTTGGCGATGGCGCGGACCGATTCTTCAAAATCGAGGTTAAAAGGCATGACTCCTCCTTCGAAAACTGCGCAGGTTACACACCGGATTTTTTTTGAAGCCCAGATCATCACGGGGCTGTTTTCAGCGCGAGCTCCATCATCGCGTGGAAGGAGCTCTGCCGTTCGGCGGCGGTGGTTTCCTCGCCGGTGACCAGACTGTCGCTGATGGTGCAGATGGCGAGGGCGCGCTTATTGTACTTCGCGGCCAGGGTGTAAAGCCCTGCGGTCTCCATCTCCACGGCCAGCACGCCATACTCGGCGTAGCGCTGGGCGAGTCCTTCGTCGTGGCCGTAGAACTCGTCCGACGAAAGGACATTGCCCACATGGGTGGGAATGCCCATCTCCTCGGCGATTTCAACGGCTTTGCGCACCAGGGAAAAATCCGCGATCGGCGCGTAATCGTAGCCGAAGAAGCGGGTGCGGTTGACGCCGCTGGTGGTGCAGGCCGCCATGGCGACCACCACATCCCGGACTTTGACCTCCGGCCGGAGCGCCCCGGCGGTGCCTACGCGGATGATGCAGGAAACGCCATAGAAGTCAAACAGCTCGTTGTAATAGATCATCGCCGAGGGCATGCCCATGCCGCTGCCCATGACGGATACCCGTTTGCCCTCAAAGGTGCCGGTGTAGCCCAGCATGCCGCGGGTTTCGTTGAACAATACGGGGTCTTTCAGGTAGTTTTCGGCGATGAACTTCGCCCGAAGGGGGTCGCCCGGCATCAGCACCGTGGGGGCGATGAGGGCCGGGTCGGCACAGCCGATATGCGGAGTTGGAATGTTCGCCATGATACCCTCCTGAAGAATGGCAGTCAAACAGGAAGAAGGGGGCAGAAGTTATGCTCCGCCCCGCAACGCCTGAATCAGAATGCGAATAAGGGGACGTTCCTTGCGCCCCGCATGCTATCCGGCTTAGTCCTCGGCAAAGAGCAGGTTTTCCACCACGGTGGACAGTTCGTCGAGCAGGTTGTCATCCTCCACGGGAACGAATTCTTCGCCGTTTTCGCCGTTGATCACTTCGAAAATGTAAAGGGCTTCTTCCTCGTCGTCGTCCTCGCAGCCGCAGCAGGCGGCGCAGGCTTCGTCGCCACACGCGTCTTCAAGGATTTCGGCCAGCACGGCAAACTTTCTGCCGGCGTGCTCGAACTCGTCGACGATCTCCATGTCGAACTCGTTGCCGTCATCGTCCTGGAAGGTCACAACTTCTACAGAAAGTTCCTGATTGTTGTTGAGATTATCGGACATTCGTTTTCTCCTTTTTATCTATACTATTTGGGTGTTTCTACCAACAGCGTTAGCATTGTACACCCTAATATCCTGCCGGTCAACTAATAATTGCCCGAAAACAAGGCGGAGATACTGGAAACGACCTTTTTTGCCGCCAAAATGCGGGAAACCTGGAAATATCAGCTCCGGGCGAGCAGCCTGTCCTCCAGGATGCCGGCGAGCATGTCGATGGTTCGTTCGTCTTCGATGGGCATCAGGTCGTACTCCTCCCCGTCGCCGCTGGCGAGGAAGAAGCTGACTTCGTCCTCGTCTTCCGCCGCGTCGGCCGGGGGGCAAAGGGCGATGACCCGCGCGCCGTTGAAGTCGAATTCGTCGGCGATCAGGTATTCCGTTTCGTTTCCGTCCTCGTCCTCCATGACGATGACCTCGATATTCGTGAGTTCTTCCATGGTGTTCGCTCCTTATTAAGAGTATTGCCTGTCAGACACGTTTTGATAAGAAGTAATGCTGCCGTTCCAGATGAGGTTCACGTCCCCTGTGGGTCCGTTCCTGTGTTTTGCGATGATGGCCACCGCCTCGTTCCCGGCGGCGGGGTCATACACCGCGGGGCGGTACAGCATGATGATCACGTCCGCGTCCTGCTCGATGGAGCCGGATTCCCGCAGGTCGCTCATCACCGGTCGGTGGTCCTGCCGCTGTTCCGGCGCGCGGGAAAGCTGGGACAGAAGCACGATGGGCACGTCCAGCTCCCGGGCGAGCATCTTTAAGGAACGGGTGATCTCTGCCACGATCTGGACGCGATTGTCCGACTTTCCGGTGTAGCTCATCAGCTGCAGATAGTCGATGACCACCAGATCCAGCCTGCCCAGCTCCAGCTTGAGCCGCCGAAGCTTGGTGCGCATCTCCGAAACGGTAATGCCGCCGGTATCGTCGATATAGCAGCTGGTGTTTTGCAGCCGGGTCATCGCTTCGGACAATTGGTCCCAGTCCGACTGGGATAAAGCGCCGGTGCGAAGCGCCTGCAGGTCCACCCGGGCGTCTGCGCACATCATCCTGGTCATCAGCTGTTCCCGGCTCATTTCCAGGGAGAAGATCGCCACCGCCGCGCCGCGGAGCATGGCGTACTGGGCCATGTTGATGGCAAAGGAAGTCTTTCCCATGGAGGGGCGGCCGGCGACGATGATGAGATCGGACTTTTGAAGGCCGGAGAGCTTGGCGTCCAGGTCGTGAAAGCCGGTGGCAAGGCCGGTCACGCCGTTTTTGGAAGGGACGGAACCCAGGTTCAGGTAAACGTCCAGAATATCGTCGGAAATTTTGCGCAGGCCCCGGGACATGTCCTTCATCGAAATGTCAAACACGCGCTTTTCCGCGCTGGAAAGCAGAGTGGAAAGGTCGCTCTCACCGGAAAAGCTGTCCGACGCGATTTCGTTCGCGGCGTTGATCAGCCGCCTTCGGATCGACTGCTCCTCCACCAGGCTCAAATAATGCGGGAGGTTGGTGATGGTGGGAACCGAAAGGGGCAGATCGGTGACATAGGCGAGCCCCCCCGCCTGGGCGAGCTGACCTTTGGTCTCCAGGGCGGTGACGGTGGTCACAATGTCTACCGGCGTGCCGGAAGCGTGGAGCTCCAGCATCGCGGAATAGATCAGCGCGTGGGCGGGAAGGTAGAAGTCGCTTTCCGTCAGCCGTTCGGTCACCGTGGCAAAGGCGGTCTGGCTTTTCAGCGCGGCGCCCAAAACGGCGCGCTCCGCCTCTGCGCTGTGGGGCGGGATCTGGGGGATCTGCGCCGGGGCAAGCTCTGCCATGGGTATTACTCCTTCTCGATGATGACCTTCAGCGTGGTGACCGTTTCGGCATACAAGCGCACCGGAACGTCGTAGGTGCCCAGCTCCTTGATGTTGCCGGAAAGCTCGATCTTCTTCTTGTCAAACGCGTGGCCCAATTGGGCGGTGGCAGCGTCGGCGATCTCCTTGGAGGTGATGGCGCCGAACAGGCGGCCGTTTTCGCCGCACTTGGCCTTGACGGTGACGGTCTTGCCATTCAATTCCTTTGCCAGCTTCTTCGCCGCTTCGGCTTCCATCTGCCTTCTGCGCTGTTCCGCGGCCTCTGCCTGTTTCGCAGCGTTGATGGCGTTGGGCGTGGCAACCTTGGCAAGGCCCCTGGGGATGAGGTAGTTCTGGGCGTAGCCGTCGCTTACTTCGGCCACGGCACCAGCCTTGCCCGTACCCTTCACGTCTTTTAGCAAGATTACTTTCATATTGCGTCCTCCTTTTCAAATTGGGGGTTGTATCGTTTGATGGGTTGCATTTCGCTATTTTTTTGCTGGGAATCAGTCCCTTTCGGCCTTCAGGCCCTCCACATACTCCCAAATGGCGGCAGTCAGGCGTTCTTCCGATTCCTGGGCGGTGCAGTTGGTCAGCAGTGCGCCGGCGACATTCAGCTGCCCGCCGCCGCCGATGGCCTCCATGATGAGCTGCACGTTAAACTCACCGATGGAACGGGCGGAAACCACGGCGTTGCCCTCGCTTTCCGCCACCACGAAGGCGACCTCGATACCCTTGATGGTGGTCAGGGTGTCCGCCGCCTGGGCGGCGAGCAGCGCGGGATTCTTCAGCCCCTTGGGGCAGACCGACACGGCGACGCCCTCCATCAGCATCCGCGCGTTTTTGACGATGGCTGCCCGCTGGACATAGGTCTCGATATCGTCCTGCCTGAGCTGTCTCACAAAGGCGGCATCCGCCCCGCAGCGGCGGAGGTATCCTGCCACCTCGAAGGCGCGCGCCCCCGCAGCGACGGTAAAGTTCTTGGTGTCCACCATCAAACCCGCCATGAGCATGGAAGCCTCGAAGGGGGTGAGGCGAACATCTGGCTTGAAGTACTGGATGCTTTCCGCCACCAGTTCGCAGGTGGAGGAAGCCGAGGGCTCGGTGTACTGCAGCGTGGCGGAAGGGAAGGAGTCCAGGCCTTTTCTGTGGTGGTCGATGACGATGGTGCTTTTCGCGCGGTCCAGAAGCTCCGGCGCGGGCGCGGCTTGCTGGCGCTGGGTGTCCACCAAAAACACCAGCGTGTCCGGCGTCATCATGCGCTCAGCCCTGTCCGGCGGGATGACGAAACCGTCGTACTCCGGCCGGGAGGCGAGCTCGTTCAAAAAGGGGATGATGGCCGCGTTTTTATCCTCCACGATCATATGGACCGGCTTTTCCAGCGCCCGGGTGCAGCGGGCGACCCCGAGGGCGGCTCCGGCGCAGTCAAAATCCGGGGAGCGGTGCCCCATGATGAGGACCTGGTCGCTTTCGGCGATCAGATTGGACATGGCGGCGACAAACACCCGGGTTTTGACCCGGGAGTGGCGCTCGCCGATCTGCACCCTGCCGCCGAAGAAGGAAAAGGAGCCCTTTTCGTTGACGACGCACTGGCCGCCGCCCCGGCCCAACGCAAGCTCCATGGCCTTGCGGGCGCAGCGCTCGCTTTCCTGGATGCCGTCGCCGATGCCGACGGCCACGGAAATCGTCACCGGAACGGCGGAGCTGGTCTTGATGTCCCGCACAGCGTCCAGCATGGAGAACTTCTTTTTGCGAAGCGCCATCACGTGATGGCGTTCCATGACGATGAAGTACTTGCCCCGCTCGTACCTGCGGCACACCCCGCCGGCGGCGGCAAAGCTCTCGGTGACGACGGCTTCCGCTGCCCGGGCGGCCTCCAGATCGCTTTCCGCCAGTTCCTCGTAATTGTCGATCTGGGCAAAGAGGATGGCGGATTCCGCGGTATTGGCGGTTTCCAGCTTTGTCCGCTCTTTGGTGCGGTCGATCAGGTACACAAAGCAGCGCCTTTGCCCCGGTTCGCCGTCCTTTTTTGGGATGGGCAGGGCATAAAGGTCCAACGCCTTGTCCCGGATGCGCAATCCCTCTTCGTTTGCGGGGAAGCGCGGGTCAAAGGTGCGGGTAAAGGTGGTCAGCCCATAGCCGCCCAAGAGGGAGAGATAGGCGTCGTTCGCCCAAAGAAGGTCGCCATCCTGGCCGATCATGGCCATGGGAAGGTCCAGCTTTTTTATAATGCGGAACATCAGGCCCCCTTCCGGCATGCCCGTCTTCAGGGTCGCGGGCTTGTCCTTTTGCGGCGATGGCCCGGTTCGTTTTAACAAGCGCGAAAGCCAGTTCTTCATAGCGGTACCCCGTCAAACTCGGGCTTAAAGGGTGGGAGGGCCGGAAGGCCCGGAGCCCTTTGGGGGGATGCGTTTCCGAAAGCCCAAAAGGTAATCGATGATGGCGACAAACAGCAGGCCGGTGCCAAAAAACATCAGCGCAAGCACCATAAAGGGCAGCCGCGCGCCGAGGGGAAGCCGCGTCCTGCCGAGGATGAACCACACCACCGCCAACCCCTGCAGGGAATAGGCGATGGTCACGAAGATCTGGGCCGCAAGAAGGACAGAGGAGAATCCCGGCCACCCTTGCGAGCTGCCGAGGAATCCCGCGGCGAGGAAGATCAGAGCGCCCAAAACGCTTCCTCTGGGCATCGACCACATGGAAAAAGGGGGAACGCGGTACTGCCTTTGCCCTTTGGTCAGCCCGGCGGACAGCAAAAAGGCAAAAAGTCCGGCGATCATGGCGATCCCCAGCAGTACTGCCGGCACCATCTCGCCATACAGCGAGGAAAACTCGCCAACCAGGGCGGAAATTTCCCGCTCGGTATAACCCATCAGGGAATAGGACTGGCGCATCAGTTCGAGGATGGATTCGTCCGCCACATAGAGCCGTTCGATCACCTCGGAGCTGAACATTTGGGCAGAAACCAGGATGTTGCTCCAGATTCCCAGCATTGTCACGCCGCAGGCGCCGATGAGCGCTTCAAAGGAGCGGCGGGAATAGGACATGACCACGGAGCCGCCAAAGGCGCACACTCCGGCAAACACCACGTCCGGCACTGCGGAAGCGCCAAAGAGTCCGACGGAAAGCAAAAAGCAGGACAGGGTGGAAAGAAAAGCGCCGGAAAACCCCAAAAGGCTTCCGGATACGAACATGGCAACCGGCACCAGCAGCGCCGGCAGGAGCGCGGCGGGCAAAAGGCTTGCCAAACCTGCGGCAAGGCCAAAGGCCACGCAAAGGATCAGGTGAAGGATTCGTTTTTTATCCAAGGGACAAAGAGACCTTTCGTTTTCTATTATCGGATTATTATACCACAGCCTGGCTGGCGTTGCCATCTGCGCGCCCGGCAAACCGGAAAAATCGCCCGTTTGTCCACCCCCTTCGGTTTCGGCGCGAGCGATGGGTGGGCGGTGCTGCCAAGGGGCGACCCTTTTTCGTCAGAATTCCAGCCTGCCCTCAAAGGCGCGAACACCGTCCGCCCTGTACCCCGTCACCACCGCATGGGGGTGGACGTTCAGCGCAATCTCGTCCTTTTCGCGGATTTCCGAAAGGAAATTGACCTGAAATCCGACGGGGGTGCGAGCAGGCTGCAAAATATCGCAAATCCATTCGAGGTAGCGGGCGTTGTTCATGTGCTGGTTGTGGTCCAGATCGCTGTAACAGCAGCGGCGGCGAAGGGAGTAAAGGGGCTCGCCCTGCTCCCGGATGCGCACCGGGTGTTCAAAGGGCGGAGGGAATACCGGTTCCCCGGTGACGAAGATCTGGTGCTTTTCGGGGCTGGTGGGCAGATGCGTCGTGGCATCCACCAGCATCCAGAGGGTGACGGCAGAGCCGATTCGCTCCCCTTTTGCCTGGAAGGCATAATACCGCGGGAACAGGTTGCGCAGGAGTTTCCCCGGCCAGGTGACGAGCTCCAGTCGTTCCCCGGCTTTGGGCAGGCGGGAAAACCGGGCCTTCGTCCTGGCCAGCACCCACACGGCGCCGGTTTTTAAAAGGTCGTTCCTTCCGTTGCCGTACCGGGAAGCGTGGGCCTCCGCCAAATGCTGCATCAAAAGCGCGGCGGAAGCGGGTTTCAGGCAGCCGAAACAGTCTGTGTCCCTGTCCAGCAAAACATGGTCTTCCCGATAAACCAGGGCATCTCCCTTTTCCTGAATCTTCATGGGTTCACCTCATACAAAGCGGCAAGGCTTTCTGCAAAGGGCGGGTAGGCAATGCCCCGCTCTGTGACGATGGCGGCGATGTGTTCCGCCGGGGTGACGTCAAAACTGGGGTTATAAACCTTGACGTCTTTGGGCGCCACCTGCACGCCGGAAACAAAGCGGATCTCGTCCCCGCTGCGCTCCTCGATGGGGATTTGCTCCCCCGTGGGGCAGGAAAAGTCGATGGTGGGGCCGGGCGCGGCGATGTAAAGCGGAATCCCGAAGTGACGAGCGAGGATAGAAACCGAGAAGGTGCCGATCTTGTTCGCCGCGTCCCCGTTTCTTGCCACCCGGTCGCAGCCGGTGATCACGGCGTCGATCTGCCCGGATTGCATCAGCACCGCCGCCATATTGTCGCAGATCAGGGTGACGTCCATCCCCGCCTGGCTCAGCTCAAAGGCAGTCAAAGACGCCCCTTGCAATCTGGGGCGGGTTTCGTCCGCAAAGATGCGCAAGGGAACCCCGCTCTTTGGCAAGATAAAAGGGCGCGGTGGCGGTGCCATACGCCGTGGTGGCCAGTACGCCGGCGTTGCAGTGGGTCAACACCTCCATGCCCGGCTTTAACAGGGTGAGCAGGTGCTCGCCGATCTTTTGGTTGATTTTTGCGTCCTCTTGGTGGATGCGCTGGGCGTTTTCCACCAGCGCCCGCGTCACCGCGTCGGCGCCGTGTTTCGCGGCTTTTTGCGCCGCCTTCAACTGCTCGTCCACCGCCCAGGAAAGGTTGGTGGCGGTGGGGCGGGCGGCGCGAAGAACCGCGCCGTCCTCCTCGATGCCGGCAAGGCTGCCTTTTTGAACCAGGGCGGAAAGGGCCATGCCGTACGCCGCGGCCACGCCGATGAGCGGCGCGCCCCGCACCTCCATATCCGCAATCGCCCGGGCCATGCGCGAAGGGGAGGTAATCTTTAAGTATTTTATCGTTCTGGGCAGCTTCGTCTGGTCCAACAAGCGGACGGAGCTGCCCCTCCATTCGATGGTTGTGATCATGTTCGGATCCTTTCGATGCCGGTTCGGCTCCGTTCTTTGGATGCTCCAACGCGACAGGTTATGGTTTCCCCGCTCCCAAATGCCGGGCGAAATCCTCAGAAGAACTCCGCTCTCCCATTAAGCGTCAGCCAAAGGGTCTGCTTGTTTTGGCTGGTTTCCGAAGAAGGCGGAATCTGTGTTTTCTGCCTGTTCCCTGCCGACGGTTGTTTGGCAGGGGGCGCTGGCGAGGAAGGCAGAGCCCTGCCTCAACCTTCCATATGGTAGGCTTCCTTGCATTCTTTGGTCATATTGCCTGCGCCGTCCGTCAAAAACAGGGGCGGCAACCAGGCAAGCCCGCTTTTTCCGCCCTTGACGCCTTCGACCAGAAGCACCGACGGGGCGGCGCCGTAGGCGGGATGGACGGTGCGGGCGCGCTTGATGCTTAAGCGATGCTGTTCAAACAGGGAAAAAAGCTCTGCAACCCGAAGCCCGGGGCAGACGAAGGCGACGTTGCCGCCGTTGTTTGCCAGTGCTGCGGCGGTTTTTACGCAGTCGGACAACGTACAGAGGATTTCATGCCGGGCGATGCTTCGGGCATCCGCCTGATGGAAAAAGGACCGCCCCGCTTTGCCATAGGGCGGATTGCAGACCACGGTGTCAAAGCTGTTGCGGCCGAGGATGTCGGCGGCGTCCTTCAAATCCATGTTCAGGATTTCCACCCGGTCCGAAAGGCCGTTCAGGGCGACGGAGCGGCGGGCCATATCCGCCGCCTGTTCCTGAATTTCGATGCCCACGATTTTTTGCGCTTCGGTGTGCGCGGCGAGCAGCAGGGCGATGATGCCGTTGCCCGTGCCCAGATCACAGACCTTTGCGCCCCGCTTCACCCTGCAAAAGGAGGACAGCACCACCGCGTCGCTCCCAAAGCAGAAGGAGGAAGGGTCCTGGATGATCTTCAGGCCGTTTTGCAAATCGTCCAGCCGCTCGTGTTCCAATAGTACCTGCGATGCTGGCATAGCGCGATCCTTTCAGTATTCCTTGGCCTGCTCTTCGCCGCGCAGTACCCGTAGCGCCCCCTGGGCCAGGGCGAGCATTTCCTCTTCGCCGGGGATCACCTCGATGGGGGCGATCAGGCTGACCCGCTGCTTGATGCAGCCGGTGAAGCGCACGGATTTTGCCAGCCCGCCGGTGAGGATGATGGCGTCCACCCGGCCTTCCAGCACCGCCGCCATGGCGCCGATCTCCTTGCTGACCTGGTACGCCATGGATTCCAGCACCAAGGTGGCGTACTCGTCCCCCTCTTTGATCAACCGCTCGACTTTTTGCAGGTCGTTGGTGCCCAAGTACCCGGTCAGTCCGCTGCTGCGCTGGACTTTTTTGATGAGTTCTTCTTCGGTATACGCGCCGGAAAAACACAGCCGAATCAGCGGCACCGTGGGGATGGTGCCCGCCCGTTCGGGAGTGAAGGGGCCTTCGCCGGACAGGGCGTCGTTCACGTCGATCACCCGGCCGTACCGATGCGCCCCCACGGTGATGCCGCCCCCCATGTGGGCGACGATGAACCGCCCGTTTTCATAGGGCATGCCGAGCTTTTTGGCGACTTTTCGCGCCACCGCCTTCTGGTTCAGGGCGTGGAACACGCTCCGCCGCTCGATACCGGGGAAGCCCGTCAGCTTGGCGTACTGGTCCATCTCGTCCACCACCACCGGGTCCACCACAAAGCTGGGGATGCCCCAATCCTTGGCGATGTCCGCCGCGATGATGCCGCTCAACGAGGAGGCGTGCTGCTCGGCGGTTTCTTGCAGGTCTTTGAGCATGCGGTCGTTGATGGCATACGTCCCGCTGTCGATGGGCTGGATCAAGCCGCCCCTGCCCACCACGGCGGAAAGGGAGGAAGGGTCCACCCCCATATCGGCCAACGCGGTCACCACCGCTTCCTTGTGGATGGATTGCTGGCCCGAAAGGCCGCCTGCGCCGCTGATTCTGCCCCGGTCGTGGTGGATGGAGCGCTCGGCGATGAGGGTTTCATCGTCAAACACCGCCAGCTTGGTGGAGGTGGAGCCGGGGTTCACGGCGAGGATGCGAAACTGTCTTTCCATCTGCCCTCCCAGATTATTTGCCGGCGACGGTGACGGCGGAAACCAGCACCGAAGGCGCGGCGATGTTCAAAGAATCCAGATCGAACTTCAGGTCGTTGCCGACGGCGGTGATGTTTTTCATCAGGTCCAAAAAGTTGCCGGAAACGGTGATCTGCTCGACGGGTTCCGCCTTTTTGCCGTCCTTGACCATAAAGCCCCTGGCCATGGCGGAAAACGCGCCGGAAACGGGGTTGCAGCCCGCGTGCAGGCCGCTGACCTCCACGATCAAAACGCCGTTGCGTAGCTTTTTCAAAAGGTCGTCCAGCGAGTCTTCGCCGGGCACGATGTGAAAATTGCTGGGGGCGACGCCCACCGGAGAAGCGACGGAGGCTTTGCCCGCGTTGCCGGTGGTCTCGCAGCCGGCGACTTTCGCGGTCTTGAGGTTGTGCAAAAGCGTCTTCAGTTCGCCCTTTTCCACCACCTGGGTGCGCATCGCGGGCACGCCCTCGGCGTCAAAGGCGTGGCGCAGAAGGGCGGACTCCATCATCGGGTCGTCGATGATGTCGATCACCGGCGCGGCGATGGCTGTTCCCTCCTTGCCGGCCAGCAGGGAACGTCCCTTTTGGGCTTCTTCTGCGCTGAACATATTCGCAAACACCCCCAGCAGGGCGGAGATCGCCTCCCGCTGAAACACCGCGCCGTAAACGCCGGAAGCGGGGGTGATTGCCCCGAACTGGGAGAACAGGTCCTCTGCGGCCTCTTTGGCGATGGCTTCCACGTCGATTTCCTCCAAAGAACGGACGATGCGATAGCCCGCGCCCTCCTTGGTCACGCCGTCGATGGTGGCTACGGGGGAAACATACGCCAAAGCATAGCCCATCCGCTGAACAAGGTCCAGCCCCAGGGAGTTGACGATCCTGGTCTCGCCCTCTTTGGTGGCAAGCTGGCACCATCCCAGGCGGTCGATGCGCTCGTCCGCCGAAAGGGCGGCCTTTTCCAGAGCGTAAAGCACATTGAGCTTTTCTTTCGCCGTGGCCGCGGTCAAAGCGGGGTCAATGTCCGGCGAGGCGGGGTATTCCTTGGCGCCGGGGAAGATTTCCTGCTCGTCCGGGTCTTCGATGATGGCGGCGTTGTCCTTTGCCTGGTTCAAAAGGCGAACCGGATCGTCCTGGGGGTCCTCGGTATAGGCGTAGCCGATCTTGCCGCAGTCCGCCCGCAGGGAAAGTGCGCTCTTTTCGCTGACCGCGTAGCGTTCCAGTTCGCCGTCCCGCAGCGCCGCGGTGAAGGAGCGGCTGCTGCCGTAATAGATCTCCGCCGCCCGCACGCCTTCGGGCAGGTTGGCCAAAGCCTCGCGGTATTTATCGATGTTCATGGGATCAAACCTCCGATGCTGTCTGTTTGGTGCTTGTTTGCCGCGGGGATCAGATTTTTGCGCCTTTTCCGCCCACCGTCATGCCGGTGACGCGGATGCGGGGCTGGCCCATCCCCGTGGGAACGGAGCCGGAAAGGGAGCCGCACATGCCCACGCCCATGCCCAGCTTGGTGCCCACACGGTCGATGTTCATCAACACATCCGCGCCCTTGCCGATCAGCACACCGCCCCGCACCGGGCAGACGATCTTGCCGTCCTTGACCCAATAGCCTTCCTCCACGCCGAAGTTGAACTCGCCGGTCAGGGGGTTCACCTGGCCGCCGCCCATGGTCTTGGCAAAGAGCCCTTCCCCCATAGTGCGGATCATGGCTTCGTTGTCGTCCGTTCCTTCGCAGATGAAGGTGTTGTTCATGCGGGAGGTGGGGGCTTGTTCATAACTCTCCCTTCGGGCGCTGCCGGTGGGGGCCATCTTCAGGCGCCGGCCGCCGAGTTTGTCGATCAGATAGCCCTTGAGAATGCCGTTTTCGATGAGCAGATTTCTTTGGGTGGGGTTGCCCTCGTCGTCCATATCCGTAGTGCCCCAGGCGTTTTGGATAGTGCCGTCGTCCACCGCGGAGACGCAGGGCGCGGCGATCTGCTGCCCCAGTTTTCCGGAAAACACCGAGTTGCCGGGGGCGACGCTGGTGGCCTCCAGGGAATGGCCGCAGGCTTCGTGGAAGATCACGCCCGCGCCGCTCTCGATGACCACGGGGAAAAACCCCGCCGGGCATTCCGGCGCGCTCAACGCGTCCACCGCCCGCTGGCTAGCGGTTTTGGCGACGGCCTCCACGTCTACCGTACCGTCGTACATCTCAAATCCCATGGTGTAGCCCTTGGATTCGTAGCCCGTTTGGAATTCCGTGCCGCTACTGGCGGTGGAAAAGGCGAAAGTCCGGCTGCGCACCCGGCGGGATTCGCCCCAAAGCCCCTCGGAGTTGGCGATGAGCACCCGCTGGTCCACCTCTGCCATGTTCAGCGTGACCTGGGTGACCAGCTCGGAATACCCCTTGGACGCCTTGTGGGCCTTGCGCAAAAGGTTGAGCTTGGGCTCGTACCCCACGGTGAAGGGATAGACGGCGATGGGGGAATGGGCGGGATAGGATGCCGAACGGAAGGAAATATCCAGAACATTCGGGGAGCCGGAGAGGGCGGCCGCGGCCTGTTTGGCGGCGTTTAACAGGGAACGCTCCGACGTGTCGTTGCAGTACACATAGATCGAGCGGTTGCCCAAAAAGATTCGTACGCCTGCGCCGTGGACGCGGGCGGAGTTGATGTTCTCCACATTGCCGGCCTGCATCCGGAGGATGAGGGAGTCGCGGTCTTCGATAAATAGCTCCGCAAAATCCGCGCCGGTTTCCATGGCGGCGGACAGCACGGACTGCGCCAGTGATTGTTTGATCAAGCGAAAAACCTCCTAACGAGATGGGATGGGCCCAGGTAAAGCCCGGGGACGGGCGAGAAGCGCCGCCCGCCTGACGCGTTGGGGATCAGAGCGACCGTTCCCGTCGCTTTTCCTTGATTTGCTTGATGGCCTTTTCGCTGCCCTGGTCGGAAGGCTGGTAGTATACTTTTCCCAAAAGGTTGTCCGGCAGATACTGCTGCACAACGTAATGGCCGGGATAATCGTGGGGGTATTTGTAATTCGCGCCGCGGCCGAGTTTTTCCGCCCCGGCATAGTGGGCGTCTTTTAAATGCAGGGAGACGGGGCAGTCAAAGGTTTCGTCGGCGTCCCTGGCGGCGCGTTCGATGGCGACGATCACGCTGTTGGACTTCGCGGATTCGCAGATGTAGATGATCGCCTGGGCCAGGGGGAGTTTGGCTTCCGGCAGGCCCACGAACTGCAACGCGTTTGCGGCGGCGACGGCCTGCACCATCGCCTGGGGATTGGCCAGGCCCACATCCTCCGACGCGTGGACGATCAGCCGCCGGGCGATGAGTTTTGGGTCCACCCCCGCCCGAATCAGCCGGGAAAACCAGTACATCGCCGCGTCCGAATCCGACCCCCTGAGGGATTTGCAGAAGGCGGAGAGCATGTCGTAATACTCGTCTTCCCCGCAGAGGGTGATCTTGCTCTGGATGGAATCCGCCGCGATCTCCGGCGTGATGCGAATGGTGCCGTCCGCATCCCGGGGGGTGGTCAAAGCGGCGAGTTCCAGCGCGTTCAGGGCGACGCGAATGTCCCCGTTCGCTACCCGGGCGATGTGGTCGATCGCCTCGTCGTCGGCGACGACGTTCATGCCCCCGAGGCCCTTTTCGGCTTCCGTCAGGGCGCGCATCAGGGCGGTTTTCACATGTTCGGTGGAAAGGGGTTTGAACTCAAACACCCGGCAGCGGGACACGATGGCCCCCGTCATCGCCACCATGGGGTTTTCGGTGGTGGAGCCGATGAAGCGCAAAACACCCGACTCCAAAGCGGGCAGGATCGCGTCGGACTGGGCCTTGTTCCAGCGGTGGCATTCGTCCAAAAGAAGATAGGTGGACTTGCCGTTTAGTTTCAGCCGGGATTCCGCCCGGGCGATGACCTCCCGCAGCTCCTTGACCCCGTCGGTGACGGCGTTCAGCTTTTCAAAGGCGGAACCGGTGGTGGAGGCGATGATGTGGGCCAGGGTCGTCTTGCCGCAGCCGGGGGGGCCGTAAAAGATCGAGCTTTGCAGCGTGTCCGTCATAATCGCGCGGCGAAGGAGCCTGCCTTCGCCCACGATATGCTCCTGGCCGATGAAGCCTGCCAGGGATGCGGGGCGCATGCGGTCGGATAACGGCGCGGCTTTTTTTGCTATCGGGGTAAAAAGATCGTCCATCAAAGCTCCTTTTTGCTGCCAGCAACGGGGGCGCAAAGAAGCGGGCGTTTGCGCCCGAACCGGCCCGGCCGTGCTGATGATTCATAATATTATACAGGATTTGCAAAGGCATGAACAGCCTGGCAAACCGCCGCACGGCGGGGGAAAAGCGCTGAACCTGGCATATGGCGCAGTTTGCGCGACGTTTTGGCGGCGCGGATCGGGACGCCCCCAAAGGGCTCCGCGCCTTGGTGGGGAGTCGGAGTTTGGCTGGCATTACCCGCTGACAAGGGACAAACTTCGTGTTATAATTCTCTATTGTGTGGATCGCACTCCGACACAATACGCATTTGGGAGCAAACCATGGCAAACAGATTCAGACGCAAAAAGACCTTGTCGGTGCTGGACCTTCGCGGCACCCTTTCTGTCATTCCCGGAATCATCCTCATGCTGATCCCCTTCCCCTGGATGGAGGAGGTGGCCGTCGCTTTAGACGCAGCCGGTTTTTTGCTAATGTCCATCGGGCTGTTCCTGCTGCACGAAAAAAACATCGGCTTCGGCCTGGCGGACTGGGCGGCTTTGGGCGCGCTGGTCATGACGGTGGCGGGGTATTTCGCCCATATGGGCATCCTGGCGGAACTGCTTTCCCTGGGCATTTACTGCTTTGTCCTGTACTTTATGTGCACCAGCTTTGCCGATCTCGCCAACCTGCTTCAGGACCACGAAATGGCCCACCACTTCAAGCACCACATGGTGGTGGACATCGTCGCCACCGCGGTGGAGATCGTCGTCCACGCCCTGGGGCTGCACACCTTGAGCTATGTCGCCATGGCGGTGGCGATTTATTGCGAATCCGTGCTGATGCTCTGCATGTGGCAGTTTTACAAAAAGTACCACGGTCACGCCGTCGAGCATGTTTCTTGAGCGGCTTTAGAGGGCATCGCAACGGAAATCGAGCGATGGGAACCATGGCGATCCTTGGATCGCCATGGTTTTACTTTTTAGGAGTGACTCCTATGCGTGAAGCGATGGCAGGTTATGGCGCTTGTTCCTGGTTTTGCTGTGCATCCTCCCCGTCCTCTGCTGGATAGGGGGGAAGCAGCACCGTGGCCTTAAACAGATCGCCGTCCGCCGAAAGGATCAGTTCGCCCTTCATCAGCTCGCACAGGCTGCGGGAGATGGCCAGGCCCAGCCCCGACCCTTCGCTGTGCCGCGCAGAATCCCCCCGGTAAAACCGCTCGGAAAGGCGCTCGCCGGAGCCGATGGGCTCCTTGGAGATGTTCTTGACGGAAAGGAAGACCATGTCCTTTTGATCGTCATACCCCGCGGAGACAAACACCCGGGTGCCGGGAAGGGAATAGTTCAACGCATTGGACAGAAGGTTCTGCACCGCTCTCCAGAGCCGCCTGCCGTCCGCCAGGGCGAAAACGCGCTCGGAAGGGAGTTCGGTGACCACCGTCAGGCCGGAAGCCTCGATGCGGTCCGCTATTTCCGCCAGACCCTGGCTGACCAGCGAGCAAAGGTCGATGCGCTCCGCCTGCACCGGCAACGTGCCGCTGGCCGCCTTGGCGGCTTCGAAGAGATCGTCCGTCAGCGTCTTCAGGCGCTGGCTTTTTTTGTCCAGCACCGCCAGGTACTCCGGCGCATTGGGGGAGGAAAGCCCCTCCTTTTTCAAAAGGTCCACATAGGTAATCAGCCCCGTCAGCGGCGTGCGCAAATCGTGGGAAACGTTGGTGATCAGCTCGGTCTTCATGCGTTCCGCCCGCACCCGCTCAAAAAGGCTGACTTCCAGCCCCTTGGCGATGTCGTTCACGCCGTCCACCAGGCCCCGGAACTCGCTGGCCTGGGAGGCCGCCGCCCGGTGGGACAGTTCCCCGGCGCCGATGCGCCGAATGTCGTCCACGATGCGCTCCAAATCCCGGCTTCTTGCCACCATCCGGTGGTTCAGCCACAGGCAGTAGCAGATGAACAAGGCCACCCCCACCACTGCCCCCAGGGTATCCAGCCGGGCGGTGAGGAACATGCCGATGCCGGCGGCAGCCAGACCGACGGAAACATACGCTAAGGTGGCGACGGTGGTCCTTCTGGCCAGCGGCCCCGCCCGAAGCCCCCGGACGGCGGAACGAACCAGGAAGGCCAGGCGGCGCAGGGCGATGCCTGTAAGGGAATGGCGCAGCACCTTATGGGCCTTGACCTTGCGCGCGCAGGACATGAGGAACATCACGCAAAGCAGCGTGGCCGCGGAAACGGGGGTGTAGACGGTGAGCAGGGTGCCGCCGTCCACCACGCCCAGGGCGAAATCCGTCATCCGGGAATAGCCCAGCCTGGAAAACAGCCCCAGCACCTGAAAGCAGATCGTGACGCCGATCACGGTGATGAGGCCGAGGACGTCGGTGTATACCCTGTCGACAAACACGGGGCGCACGCCGTCGTAATTGGCGGATTTGCCCGCCGTGAACACCAGCCAGACTAAGGACGCCAGGGCGAACATGCCGCCCCAGAACAGGTAGGAGGGGCCGCTCTTTGCCGTCGCCCGGGCGGTGTCGTATTCGCCCTTCATCTGGGAAAAGCGCGCGGCGGAATAGCCGGCGTAAAACGCGCTGTCCGCCGGGATGTCCCGGACCATGGAGGTGTCCGAAAGGGCGACGGCGTTTTCGGGCAGATTGCCGAAGTATCCAGCCCCGATGTACGCCGCGGCGGGCAGGGATTCAAAGAAGGTGCGCAAGCCCTCGGGGGTGGCGTCCCCGGGGGTGAAGTTGGCGTTGATCGCGCCGTCCTTGGACACAGAGGCGATGTATACGCCGGCGGAAGCGTCCAGGGACGCCACCAGGGCGGCGATGGCTTCCTTGTCCGCGTTCACGATGGAAGCGTACTGCTTTTCGTACTCCTCAAACAGGGCGGACAGCTGGGATTTCAGCTCGTCGGGATCCTCTACGCTTTCCGAAAGGGCGGTGCGCTCGCTTTCGTATTGGGCAAAAAGGCGGCTCAAGCGCTCCTCCCGGGCCACGCCCGCCGGGGAGGTGCCCGATTGGGTGGCGGCCTCGTCCACATAGTAAAAGAACAGAGAGATCGCCTGGCGCACGGTATCCGTCATGGAGGCGGACAGGGATTCGGACTGGAAGTAATCCTCGGCGTCCGTATCGCCGTAAAACCCCCACAGCACCGTCCCCCGCAGCACATAGCACACCGCGATCACGCAGGCGACAATGGCCAGCACTTTCAGCATCCAGTGGGAATACGTGCGTCCGGTTTCGATCAGCTCGTCCTGCTCCATGGCGCGGTCCCACTCGCTCCAGTCGCCTTCCTGTTCCGGTTTGGGAGGAATCCTGTCTTTATTCGGGATCGTATTTTTCGATTTTGTATCCAATTCCCCATACCACCTTCAGGTATTTTGGCTCTTTCGGGTTGATCTCGATCTTTTCCCGGATCCTGCGGATGTGTACCGCCACGGTGTTTTCCGGGTTGATGGCGGGCTCGTTCCACACCTTTTCGTAAATCTGGCCGATGGAAAACACCCGCCCGGGTTCGCGGATCAAAAGGGACAAGATGCCGAATTCCACAGGCGTGAGGCGGACGGGTTCGCCGTCCACCGTCACTTCCCGGCGCATCTCGTCCAGCATCAGGTCGCCGGAGCGGTACACCCCTTCCGCCCCTTGGACGGAGCCCAGGGTCGTGTACCTGCGAAGCTGGCTTTTGACCCGGGCGATCAGTTCCCTGGGGCTGAAGGGCTTGGTCAGGTAATCGTCCGCCCCGGTGTCCAGGCCTTTGATCTTGTCCTCGTCCTCTCCCTTGGCGGAAAGCATGATGACGGGGGTGTTTTTCGTCTTTCTCAGCTCAGCGAGCACGGAATTGCCGTCCCGCTTGGGCATCATCACGTCCAGCAGGATGAGGTGTACCTCCGAATCCTTCAAAAGGGAGAGGGCCTCCTCGCCGTCGTAGGCGCAAAGGATTTCGTAGCCCTCGTTTTTCAAATAAACGGAAAGGGCGGCGACGATCTCCCTGTCGTCGTCTGCAATCAGGATGTTCACGTCTCTCCTCCGTCGTCGTCTGTATTCCTGGCCCGGCAAGGCCGAACTCCCGTCCGGGGCTTTGCCGTGCCGGCGCATCGAAGGTCAGTTTTACAGGCATTATAACACGAAGGAAAAGGGTTGTCCCCTTGGATGGAACGGGTAGCAGGGAGGTTCAAAAGCCCAAAAAGACAAAAAAGAGCCAGCCCGACGGAACGGGCGGCTCTTTTTGCTGAATATTTGCCGACTTATTGGGGCTTGGGAGCTTCGACGGGGCATTCGCTTTCGCAGGCGCCGCACTCGATGCAGGCTTCGGCATCGATCACGTACTTGTCGTCGCCCTCTTCGATGGCGCCGACGGGGCAAACGGAAACGCAGGCGCCGCATTTGATGCAATCGTCGCTGATGACGTAGGCCATGGGGGAACCTCCTAATAAATATAGTATGCAAGGGCACCTATATATTTTAGCATTCCTATCACAAAATGCAAGGGAACATGCAATTTTCGCAGGGAAAAACCCGCCGTTGCCGGGCAAAGCGGCATCATACGGGCAAAGGCGCTATTCTTCGTCGAACTCCGAAAGGTCGATTTCCTCCGCGTCCTCGGGGCAGGGCGGGTGGGGCTTGCCCTTTTCGGGATCCGCGTGCCGGGGTTCCTCGCGCCTGATGTCCGCCAGGGGGTATTCCCGAAGGTCATACGTCCCGTCCGGCAGCAGCACCTTGACCTTGACCCGCTCCCGGAGCAGGTTGTTTTCCATCACGGTGCCCGCGCCATCCGGCGTGATGACTTCGCGGCCCACCCGGGGCATGCGCTTTCTTGCGTCCTCGTAGCAGTCCTGCTCGTATTTCAGGCAGCACATCAGCCGGCCGCAAAGGCCGGAGATCTTGTTGGGCGAAAGGGAAAGGCTCTGCTCCTTCGCCATCTTGATGGAAACGGGGTGGAACTCCGAAAGGAAGTTCTTGCAGCAGATCACCCGGCCGCAGGGGCCGAGGCCGCCCAGGAGCTTCGCCTCGTCCCGCACGCCGATCTGCCGCAGCTCGATGCGGGTTTTGAACACGCTGGCCAGGTCCTTGACCAGCTCGCGGAAGTCCACGCGTCCGTCCGCTGTGAAGTAGAAGGTGATCTTGCTGCCGTTAAAGGCGTATTCCACGCCCACCAGCTTCATTTCCAGCTTGTGGTCGGCGATTTTCTGCTCTGCAATCTTTGCCGCTTCCTTTTCCTTTTCGGCGTTCTGGGCAAGGGTCAGGCGGTCATTTTCGTTCGCCACGCGGATGATGGGCCGAAGGGGCGGGACGATGGCGGATTCCTCCACCTCCGTCGGTTCCATGGTCACTTCGCCGAACTCCACCCCCTTGGCGGTTTCAACAATAACGCCGTCTCCGCGCTTCACGTCCTGGCCGAAGGGGTCGAAGTAATACACCTTGCCGGACTGGCGGAAGCGGACGCCAATTACTTTAATCATGGGCGGTCTCCTACATGTATTTGAAACGGCCAAACGGGCGCAAAGATTCCTTGCGCCTTGTAGTGCCGGTATCTGAATCATTATATCACCCAAAGGTAAGCCGCACAACGCGCCATCAGGCGAAGAGTCTTTCCAGTTTGACGCGCACCCAGTCGATCAGCATCTTGGCGTTGGCGTTGCCAGTAAGCCTTTTTCTCGCTTCGGTCAAAATGTCTACGGCCTGGTTCAGCGCGCCTTTTTGGGTTTTTTGGAACTTTTTTGCGCATTCCGCCGCCAGCCGTTCCAGAAGGTCGTCCAGCTCCCCCCGTTCTGTGGGGAAAAGGGAGCGATCCAGGACTTTTTGGGCAAGCAGCGAGGAAACCAGCCGCTTCGCCTTTTCGTCCGCCTCGTCGTTTGGAGGAAGTTCGTCTTCGGCAAGGCGCAAAATCAAACAGCGGGAACGAATCGTGGGCAACAGGGCGTTGTCGTTCCCGAAAAGGAAAAAAGCGGTGCCCTGTGGCGGTTCCTCCAGGGTTTTCAGCAGGGCGGTCTGCGCCTCATCCGTCAGCTTTTCCGCAGGGATGATCACCGCGCGGTTTTTTTCCCGCGCTGGTACGGTGGAAAGGGCGTCAAGAAGGTCGCGCACCGGATCCACGCCGATGGACTTCTTTTTCGGCTCCGGCGCAAGGCGCAACAGGTCCGGATGGGCGTTGGCGGAAAACAGATCGCAGCCCTTACAACGCATGCAAGGCTTGTTTTCCGACTCGCCTTCGCAAAGCGCCACCTGAGCAGCCCGTTCGCAAAGGCTTTCCGCCCCGTTTCCGGTGACGATCACCGCGTGGAGCAGCCGGCCCCGGGCAAGGGCCTGGAACAGGGCTTCTTTCTTGTTCATAGCAAAAGCTCCCGAAGCTCGGAAACGCTTTTTGCGCTGTGGTCGGCGCGGGCGGCGGCCAGCTCGTCCACAAGGCCGTAGCCATAGCTGATGGAAATGGTGGAAAGCCCGCATTCCCTGCCCGCGGTGATGTCCCTGGGGGCGTCCCCCACCATGACGGTGGCAGGGTCCAGGGGGAAGCCGTAGCGCTCTGCGGCGACGCGGATGATGTCCGCCTTGTCGAACCGGTGGGCGGCCTCGTCCGACCCGCACACGCCATGGCAGGGCAGGGAATAGTAGTCCATCATCATGGAAGCGATGGTTTCCGGCTTGCTGGTGCAAACGTACACCTTCGCCCCGGCTTGCATCAGGTCGAAAAGCAGTTCCCGCATCCCGTCGTAGGGTTGGGAGTTCTTCCAGCCGATGGTATTGTAATGGGCGCGGAATTCGCCGATGAGTTTTTTGGAAAACGCGTCGTCATAGCCTAAGGAGGCGGCAAACACCGTCAGCGGCGGGCCGATGAACCGCCAGGTTTCCTCAAGGGGAAGTTCTACCCCCATCTCCTTCGCGGCGTGGGCCATGCTGGTGACGATGCCCGGGCCGGTGTTGACCAGCGTGCCGTCAAAGTCGAACAAAACAGCGGAATATTTGGGTGTTTTTTTCATCAGTACCTCATAAAAATGGTTGATAAACGGGGAAAAGCCACCCAATGTGGCCTTATTCCCCCGTCAGAATCCCTCGCAACTCTTCCACGCTGTGGGCGACAAAGTCCGCCCCGCAGCCCGTCATCTCCTCCACCGAGCCGTAGCCATAGGTCACGCCGATGGTGGCGGTTCCGAATTTTTTGCCGGAATACACGTCGCTGTCCCGGTCGCCGATCATGACGGATTGTTTCGGGTCCAGCCCGTACGTGTTCAGGCAGTGCTGCACCACCTCGTCCTTGGTGGCCCGTCCGGGGATCATGGCGACGACGCCGTCAAAGGTCAGCTTCAAATAGTCGATGCAAAGGAAGGTCAGCTCCTCCGGCTTGCAGGTGCAGACATAGACCTTCGCGCCGCCGTTTTTCAGATCGGCGATCAGTTCCGCCATGCCGGGGTATGCCGGGCCTTCGTAGATGCCCTTTTTCTTGTAATAATCGGCGTAATGGGTCATGAACTCGTCCCTTTGGGCTTCGCTCATGCCCAGCACGCTGGTGGTGAACTTATAAACCGTGGGGCCGATGTATCGCCTCCAGTCTTCCCAGGGGTTACCTTCTGTATAACCCATCTTCTGGCAGGCGTATTTCACGCCGTTGATGATGCCGTCCCCTGTGCGGGCGATGGTGCCGTCGAAATCCATCAGTACGTTTTGAAAGCGCATGGTCATCTCCTAAAAAGTGTTGAAACGGGGGAGCCCCCGCCGGTCAATCCATTATAACCTGAACCTTTCCCCCGGTCACGCCAAAAAGCGCGGCTCCCTGGCGAACGGCGGAAAGCATGGCCTCTACGACTTCTTGGTCGATCAGCTCTCCGGGGGCGGCTGCGGCGCAACCGGGGGGATAGACGCCAAAGCTCTCCGCGCAGACCCTGCCCGTGGATTCGCGCAAAGGAACGAGCTCCCGTTTGGAAAAAAACGCGTCCCGGGGGAGCATCGCGGCTTTCGGAAGCGGGGGGAGCAAGGGGTCACAGCGGGCTTTTGGCGGCCTTTGGGGCAGGGCGGAAAGGCCGAGAATCAGCCTGTCGTACCATTCGTCCGGATCGAGGGGGGAGGTGATGGCCACGAGGTGTTCCCCGTCTGCCATCTCCAAAAACACCCCAGCTTGCTGCAAAAGCGCGTCCGCTTCGTAACCCGTCAACCCCCTGCCGGAAAGGTCGATCGTCAGCCGGGTGGGGTCGGTTGCGAAAACGCCGGGGCGGGCTTTGGGGAAGGGGGCCAGCCCATCAACGTCGGCGATGCGCTTTCGGACGGCATCCAGCCGCGCGATGTGCCCCGGATAATCCCATTCCCTCGCGGTGCGCCAGGCGGAATCCAAAGCGCTCAGCAGCAAAAAGGAAGGGCTGGTGGTATGCACCAGAAACAAAGCGTCCTTCAGCCTTTCCGCTTCATCGCAAGCGTTTCCGAACAGATACGCCCCCGAATTTGGGCAGGGAAGGGTCTTGTGGGCGCTGGTCACCCACAAATCCGCGAAACGGCCGGGGGAATCTGGCAGGGCGTCGGACAGGGCGAAGTGGGCGCCGTGGGCGCCGTCCACCAAAAGCAGCGCGCCATGCTGTTTGCAGACGCGGCGGATGGCGCCAAGATCCGCGCAGCGGCCCATGTAATCCGGAGAAGTGACCAGCACCGCTTTGGTGTTCGGGTTTTGCTTCAGGGCGGTCTCGACGGAAGCGGCGCAAACCTGGCCGTACCCGCTGCCTGCGCGATCCGGCAGCAGCCAGACCGGCTTGTGGCCCCCCAGCACAAGGCCTGAAACCGCGCTCCTGTGGGCGTTTCGGCAAAGGGCTATCGTGCAGTGTTTCGGCAGGGCGAGGAGCATGGCGATCACGCCGGTGGTGGCGCCGCCGGTGCAAAATAGCGCGACTTTCGCGCCATAGGCCGCCGCTAGCTCCTGCTGCGCCAGAAGAAGCGCACCCGAAGGGGCGAGCAGATTGTCCGTTTCGGAAACCTCCGTCACATCCCAGGGGTGCAAAAAACCCTTGTGTCCGGGCATGTGGAAGCGGGCGGGGTTCTTTTTTTCATAGGCTTTCAGCATCCCTGCCACAGGGCCAAAAGCCTTTGAAAACGGGAAGGATTTCTTCAAGGCTCACTCCTTTGCAAAGGGTTGGGCGCGGCGCCCAAATGGTGTATAATGTAAGTATATCAGTCAATTTTAGTAATACATAGGAGGTGTGACGAGCTGCCCTCCCTTTTTCTGGAAGACCTGCTGCTTTTTTGCGTGGAAAGCGCCGCCGGTTCCCATGTGACCTATTTCGCTGAGCTGGACACCCTCAAGGACGATGTGCCGGTGTTGCACCGCTTTTCCTGTTCCAAAAAGGTGCTGGACTCGCTCATTCTGGGCGGGTTGTATTCCCTGCGCGCTTCCGGAAAAAGGATCCTTTCCGTCAGCCTTTTGGGGGAATACGATATCGACGACAGCTATTTCACCCTCCTTCTTGAACTCAAATCCATCCGGTACAGAAGGGGCGAATCGCTGACCTCCTTTGACCCCTCGGCGTATTACAGCTTTTCGGAGCTTCGGTCCCTGATCGAATACAAAGAGCCCTTCTCTTATCGGGCGGTGAACTTCCTGCTTCGGGCTGCGCTGTATTTTCCCGCCTTTGTGCTGCCGCCCGCGGGGTATATTTTTCTGCTTTCCGCGTTGTTGCGCAAGGCCCCTTCCGCGGGGGCGCCGCTGATGCTTGTGCTTGCCCTGCCGGCGATGGTCTTTTTGATGGCTGCGCTTTACCGCTTGAGCGAAATGCTGCTTTTGAAGATGGAGCGCACGCGTTACGGGATGCTCCGCGCCTACACCCTGCGCCACGGCGGGCAGCGGCTGGCGCTGACCCTGGGGGCAGCCGCAAAGAAAAGGCTGTTTGCCCTGGGCGCGGCTTCTGTTTCGGCCCTGGGGCTGGGGATCGCGCTACTGTTTTTATTGTGACGGTTTGCTGCGCAAAGCGGCGGGAACGCATCTTGGCTCACGCCCCAAATCAAAGGAGTTCCGGCGTTTGTTTCATTGTACTGACTCGATGCGCAAAAGGCAAGTCAGCCGCGGCTTGGGGGATACGGGTCCGCCTTCTGCTTTGGCGGGCCGCTTTTTTGGGGCGGCAGACCAAAAGGCTACCCTTTACCAAAGGGCGGGGCGCAAGCGAGTATTACGGAAGACATCCCAGAAAGGGTTTTTGCGTTGAAACTGATTTACAAAGGGAATTACAAGGGGGAGGAACAGCCCCCAAAGGGGGAGCTTCCCGCTGACGCCGTCAGATTTGACGAGCCGGAAACGCCGGAGGAGCTGACGAAAGCCGCCTTCCGCTTCGCGGTTCCCACGGTATTGCTCGTCGCTCTGGTGGTGCTGCTTTCCGCCGCTTTTTCCGGAGGGTTCAAGCTGAACCTTTTCAGCCCGTATCTGTATCTGGGGGCGCTGCTGTTTCTTTTTGCCCTGCTGCCCCACGAGCTGTTGCACGCGATCTGCTTTAGCAGGGGGCACGAGGTGGAGCTTTACGTTTCCTTCAGGCACATGATGCTGTTCGTGGTCTGCGTGCAGCCCATCAGCAAGGGTCGCTTCATTTTCATGAGCCTGTTGCCGAATCTGGTGCTGGGCTGGTTGCCCCTTCTGGTCTGGGCGGTGCTGCCCTATGGCGAGGTGCGCAGCAATCTGCTGTTTTCCTTTTCCGTCATGGCGGTGCTGGGCGGGGTGGGGGATTACCTGAATGCCTTCAACGCCCTTCGCCAGATGCCCAAAGGAAGCATGCAGCAGCTTTCGGGGTTCCACTCTTACTGGTTCATGCCGAAGGATTCATCAGGAGGTGCCGAATGAAAGAGCAAAACGACGCGCCGGAGCGCGAACAGGAGTATCCGGAACCGAAAAAAGACAAATCGCAGGATGACGAGCGCAAAAACGCCCCCCTTTACGGAATCGCCCTGGGAATGTGTCTGGGGATGTCCTTGGGCATTACGCTGGGCGATATGCTGCTTGGCATGTGCATAGGCATCATGCTGGGCGCAGGATGCGGCATTCTTTTTGGCAAACAATAAAGCGAAACGGGCGGGAATGCTCCCGCCCGCAGGCTTTTTGGCCGCAAATGCAGTTATTTGGGGGAACCCGGTTCCTCGCTCTTCGGGTCTGTTTCCTTCGGGGCGGCGGACTGGGTTTTGCCGATGCCGTTCAACATGCAGGCCGTGTCGTATGCGCCGTTACTGGCAAGGCTGACGACGGCGGCGTTGATCAGGCACAGGGCGATGGCGGAAAGGTCAAACTGCTCGGTAAAGAGCTGGGAAAGGACGAGCACGACAAAGGCGACGAGATAGGAAAAAATCCTGGTGGGGATTTTTTTGATGAAGGCGACGCCTTTGAACAACTGGGTGATCAGCGTAGTGGCCAGCAGCGCGCCCGCATAGGTGCCCAGCGCGCCCCAGGTAAAGAATTCGCCCATCAGAGCCTCTCCCTTCACGACCAATCAAAAAGCCCCAGCTTTTTATTGGTCGCCTTTCCGAATATCCCGTCCGCCTTCAAGCCGTGCTTTTTTTGGAACGCCGTCACCGCCGCCTTGGTCTGCTGGCCGTAGATGCCGTCCGGCTTGCCCGCGTCATAGCCCAGGCTGTTCAACTTGCGCTGCAGGTCCTCGATGGCTGCGGAGCGTTGAAGTTTTGCCGGAACGTATCGGAACACGCAGGGGATACCGCCGTGTCCGGGGGTGTTGGTGCCGCTGGTCAGGCCGTTCCAGCCCCACAGGGTGCGCTTGACGCGGGTGTCGATGTGGATGTGTTTTTCCTTGTGAAGCTCGCCGGACTTGGCCAAATACAGCCCGATCCCGCCGATTTCCGGCAGGGTTTCCGCGAACTTCGCAAGCTCATAGGCGCTGACGCCGTCGATGGCGAAGTCCACCGCTTTTCCGTAGCAGTGCTGGCTGGTTTTGCTGCCGTTCCAGTTCACGGAATCGCGGTATCCGGCGGTTTCGACGAACCGGCCCTTGGCGTCGGTGCGAAGATGGGGGCGCTTGCCAAAGTGCTGATAAAACTTTTCAAAGATCTGAGCCAGAACCGTGTCCAGATTGATGGTTTTGTGCCTTTCGCAGGCCCAAAAATCGCCCACGGTAAAGTTTTTTGTGAGTTTTTCCCCCTTTTGGGATGCTGAATATGTTTTTACCATGCGGTTTACCTCCTTGTTGCGGGGGATTTGCCAACAGCCGGGCGTTAAGCCGTGATGCGCACATGGGCAAAGAGTTCGGCTTCGGGAAGCGCCTCCGCCACAAAGAGCAGCGTATCCTCTCCCTGGTCGACGGCGCGCACCGCGTACGCACAATATTGGAGAAAACTCTCCGGGCTGGGAGAGACATCCACGATGGAATGGGCGGTGACGCCGGAAGCCGTGACGCTTTGGGCGTATGGCCCGGTTCCTTCCCAGCCGTCTGCCGCCAGCGCAACCACGAAAGCGACGGGCGCTTTCGCCGCCCCCAGGTCCGCGGGCGTCAGGGTGATGTTCTTGCCTGTTTGGCCGTTGACGGACACGAGGGTGCCGTTGTCGATCCCCATGCTTTCCGCGTAATCCCTTAACGACACAAGCTGCTCAAACACAGTCGCGCCGCTGATCCTTTCGATGGCTGCGCTGCCGATCTGGCTTGCGGCGGTCGGGGAAACCAGATCGTCCACCAGGCCGTTCAAAGCGTCCTTGAGCTGATTGGAGTTGCTGTCGAAGATTGCCTTCATTTCTGCGGCTGTGCGCGCGGGTCTGTCGGACTCGGCGGAGACGGGATTGGTCCAGGCGCCGATCTTTCTTTCTGTCAATGCCATGTTGCCTCCGTTTTGCCGCGGGCGGAGCGCTCGCCCGCCAGATTCGGAAAAGGCCGGAGCGAACGGCCTTCCCTGGTTTGTAGCATAACGGTTCGGTCGCGGCATTTCGTGGCTGTTGGCATGCGAAACCCCTGTTACAGTATATGCATGGATCCAATTTTGGCTGTACCAACCAAAAACGGACCTGATTTGAAAAATGGAAATAAAAAAATGCTTTTGGGGCTTGCATTTATTCTCGCTTTGCTTTATAATTCATCTTGCGCGTAAAAATAAAGATATTCCTCAGTAGCTCAGCGGTAGAGCATCCGGCTGTTAACCGGAGGGTCGTAGGTTCAAACCCTACCTGGGGAGCCAACTTGAGGGACGACCTGTCCCAACCCCGTAAGGCGGATTCCGAGATGAAGTGTAAAGCTTCCATCGGGATCCGCCTCTATTTTTGCGACGCAGCTCTCAACAGCGAGTTTCACAGAATCATAATCTTCACTGCGGAACTGGGCGTGGGCATTGCGAAGCAGCATTTCAATCTTCGCCGGGCTGGCAGTTTGCCTTGCTTCTTCCTTTTGCGCGATAATCGTCTCAAGTTCAA
>JBMNTV010000018.1:0-30400 GCA_050945915.1 Christensenellales bacterium | reverse complement strand
CCACCAGCGCGTAGAGCCTGTCTTTCAAACCCGCGGGGTGAAGCAGTTCCCCCACGCGGATGGCTTTTTTCATGTACTTGTCGCCGTACACAGGGCCGATGCCGCGACGGGTGGAGCCGAAGCGCGCGTCCTTGAGGCGGTCTTCCTCCATGCAGTCCTGCAGGCGGTGGTACGGCATGCAGATGACCGCCTTTTCGCTGATTTTCAGGTTTTCGGGGGTGACAGACACGCCGCCTTGTCGCAATCCGGCGATTTCTTTCGACAGGTGCTCCAGGTCGACGACCATGCCGTTGCCCATCACGTTGACCACGCCTTCGCGCAAAATGCCCGAAGGCAAAAGGTTGAGTACGAACTTGCCCCGGTGGTTGATCACCGTGTGGCCTGCGTTGTTGCCGCCCTGGTAGCGCACCACAGCGTCCTGTTCCCCCGAGAGCAGGTCCACCATGCGGCCCTTGCCCTCGTCTCCCCAGTTGATTCCCACGATTGCAGTCAGCATTCCCTCATTCCCCCGCGTGTTTGATTCCGAGTATGCGCAGTTCCGCGTCGTTCAGGCCCACGCCGCGCAGCATCAGCCTGTTGCCCCGCAGGGCTTCGATGGAGTTGATGCCCATGCCGCCCATCATCTCTTTGATTTCTCTGTTCCAGGCGGAAAGCAGGTTGACCAGGCGCTTGTAGCCGATGTCCGGATTCAGGCGTTTCACAAGGTCCGGACGCTGGGTGGCGATGCCCCAGTTGCACTTGCCTAAGTGGCAGCTTCTGCAAAGGTGGCACCCAAGGGCGACAAGCGCCGCCGTGGCGATGTACACCGCGTCCGCCCCCAAAGCGATGGCCTTGACGATGTCCGCGCTGTTTCGCACCGAGCCGCCAATGACCAGCCCCACGTTTTCGCGGATGCCCTCTTCGCGAAGGCGCGCGTCCACGGAAGCGAGAGCCAGTTCGATGGGAATGCCCACATTGTCCCGGATTCTCGTAGGCGCGGCGCCAGTGCCGCCGCGGAAGCCGTCGATGGCGATGACGTCCGCCCCGCTTCTGGCGATGCCGCTGGCGATGGCGGCGATGTTGTGCACCGCCGCGATCTTGACGAATACGGGTTTTTCGTAGTTCGTCGCTTCCTTCAAGGAAGTGACCAGCTGGCGCAAATCCTCGATGGAGTAGATGTCGTGGTGCGGGGCGGGCGAAATCGCATCCGTCCCCACGGGGATCATGCGGGTTTTTGAAATGTCCTCCCCCACTTTCGCGCCGGGCAAATGCCCGCCGATGCCAGGCTTCGCGCCCTGACCGATTTTGATTTCGATGGCGGCGGCATCCAGATAGTCCTTGTGCACGCCGAACCGGCCGGAAGCAACCTGCACGATGGTGTTCCTGCCGTATTTGTAAAATTCCTCGTGCAGGCCCCCTTCTCCGGTGTTGTAAAAGATACCCAGTTCCGTCGCGGCGCGCGCCAGGCTTTCGTGGGCGTTGTAACTGATGGAGCCGTAGCTCATGGCGGAGAACATCACCGGCAGGGAAAGCTCCAGATTCGGCGGAACGTCGGTCATCAGCTCCCCGTTTTTGCCCCTTTTGATCTGCGCGTCCTTTTTGCCAAGGAACACCTTGGTTTCCATGGGTTCGCGCAAAGGGTCAATGGACGGGTTGGTCACCTGGGAGGCGTTGATGAGCATTTTGTCCCAATAGATCGGGAAATCCCTGGGATTGCCCATGCTGGAAAGCAGGATGCCGCCGGAGTTCGCCTGGCGGTAAATGTCCGTCATGGCGTCCATGGTCCAGTTGGCGTTCTGCTTGAAGATATTGTCCGACTTGACGATTTTCAAAGCTCTCGTGGGGCAAAGGCTGACGCACCGCTGGCAGTTGACGCACTTGGCGCTGTCCGCCGCCATGATTTTCAGCTCTTCGTCGTAGGAATGCACCTCGTTGGCGCACTGGCGCTCGCAGACGCGGCAGTTGATGCATCGGTTGAAGTCCCGGACGACCTCGTATTCGGGATAAAGGAAATCTATCGGCATTTCGGTTCCTCCCCGTTGATGGTGAATATCACCGGTTCGCCCCCCGCAGGCGCCCAGACCCGGTCCAGATCGGGCTGAATGATGCGGATGGCGCATTCCTCGCTGGCGACGTAGGCGAACTGTCCCTTCTCCGCCGCTACCATGGAGCGGAGCTTCAGCCTGTCGTTCAGCGCCATCATGCCGTTGGTAAACCCGACGACGATGGAGAACGGCCCAGTCAACAGCAGGCTTGCGAAGGTGTCTCGAAGATAGGTCAGCTTTCGCTTCTCCTGCTCCGGCATCCGCTCGATGGTGGACCAAAAAGGCGCTGCGAGGACGGCGGAGGCTTCGTTCAGGGTCAGCCCCTTGTTTCTGAGCAGATAATCCAGGATGTAGGCGATGACCTCGGTGTCGGTGAGCAGGTTGCACTTGTAGCCGTGCATCTCGATGGAGCGGCGGTTGGCGTCGTAGGACGAAATCTCGCCGTTGTGTACCACCGAAAAGTCCAACAGCGCAAAGGGGTGCGCCCCGCCCCACCAGCCGGGGGTGTTGGTGGGGTACCTGCCGTGGGCGGTCCAGCACCAGGCGGCGTACTCATCGAGTTTATAGAAGGCGCCCACGTCCTCCGGGAATCCCACGGCCTTGAACACGCCCATGTTCTTCCCGCAGGAGAATACATACGCCCCGTCCACCTTCGTGTTCACGAAGGTGACAAAACGCGCCACATACTCCTGCTCCGTCAGTTCGGTTTCTTCCAATGCGGAATGCTTTGGCAAAAGGAAATACCGCCAGATCAGCGGCGGGTCTGTGATGTTTTTGTGCTTTCTGGTGGGCAGCTCCGACTGGAACGCCACCTCGAAGCGTTCGCGCAAAAGAGCCTCGCACGCCTCCTTGGCGGACACGGACTCATAAAAAAGGTGGAAGGCGAACTGGTCCGGGTATTCGGGATAAATCCCGTACCCCGCGAAGCCGCCGCCCAGCCCGTTGCTTCTGTCGTGCATGACGGCGATGGAGCGCATGATGACGCTGCCGTCAAAACGCGCGCCGGTGCGGTCGATGATGCCGGAAATGGCACAGCCGGACGGTATGCGTACTTGGCCTTCTTTTTGCATGTCTTCCTCCCCGATAGAAAAAGCGTCCGCCACAAAAAGAAGGTTTTCCTCCTTCGTGGCGGACGCCGTTGTCCGGATGAGATTATACTTTATTTTCTGATCCCCTGTCAAGCAAAAATGCAGGTCGTTCCAGAAAAAATTGCACGGCCAGGGGTGAATATCCGAATATTTAGAGCAGCATCCCCATAATGACCCGATATTTTCCGAACAATGGCCTGTTTGTCCAGTTATCGTTCCTGATTTTCCTGCACTTCTTAGCAAAACAGTTCTTGACACCATCCTGTAAAAGGTGTATCATTTTGCCATACGGCAAAGGCGCCGCGAAACTTTCGCGGCGCCTTTTTGTTGTCCATGCATCGATTGTTAATTTTCTATTAGGAGGCCTGCCATGAGCAACGCATCTGAACTCTTCGGAAGCATGGTGTTTTCTGACCGCGTCATGAAAGAGCGGCTGCCAAAGGACGCTTACAAGGCGGTCCAGAAATCCATCGCAGACGGCACACCCCTGAGCCTTGAAGTGGCGAACATCGTGGCAAACGCCATGAAGGACTGGGCGGTCGAAAAAGGCGCCACCCATTTCACCCACTGGTTCCAGCCCATGACGGGCATCACCGCAGAAAAACACGAAAGCTTCGTCTCCCCCGCAAAAGACGGCGGAGCGCTGATGGAATTTTCCGGCACAGAACTCATCAAAGGCGAACCGGACGCCTCGAGCTTCCCCTCCGGCGGCCTGCGCGCCACCTTTGAAGCCCGGGGCTACACCGCCTGGGACCCCACCAGCTACGCCTTCATCAAGGACGGAACTCTGTGCATCCCCACGGCGTTCTGCTCCTATTCCGGCGAAGCGCTGGACAAAAAGACTCCCCTGCTCCGCTCGATGGAGGCGGTCAGCCGCCACGCGGTGCGCATCTTGCGCCTGTTTGGACACAACGAGGTCCACAAGGTGATGACCACCGTCGGCCCCGAGCAGGAGTACTTCCTGATCGACAAGGAGCTTTACAACAAGCGCCCCGACCTGAAGTTCTGCGGCAGAACGCTCTTTGGCGCCAAGCCCCCCAAGGGTCAGGAGCTGGAAGACCATTACTTCGGCGCGATCCGCCCCAGGGTTTCCGCCTTTATGAAGGATTTGAACAGGGAACTCTGGAAGCTGGGCGTTTCCGCCAAGACCGAGCACAACGAGGTCGCCCCCGCCCAGCACGAGCTGGCGCCGGTGTTCTCCAGCTCGAACATCGCCACCGACCACAACCAGCTCACCATGGAAATGATGAAGAAGGTTGCGGACCGGCACGGCATGGCGTGCCTGCTGCACGAAAAGCCCTTCGCGGGTGTCAACGGCTCGGGCAAACACAACAACTGGTCCATCTGCACCGACACCGGCGTCAATCTGCTGGAACCCGGCGATTCCCCCATGGAAAACGCCCAGTTCCTGCTCTTTTTGGCGGCGGTCATCAAGGCGGTGGACACCCATCAGGACCTTTTGCGCATCTCCGTCGCCACCGCGAGCAACGACCATCGGCTGGGCGCCAACGAAGCGCCGCCCGCTATTGTCTCGATGTATGTCGGCGATGAGCTGGAAAAGGTCCTCGACGCCCTCTCCAACGGAACGGACTACAGCAAGCGCGACCGCGTGCAGATGGAAATCGGCGTGGACGTTCTGCCCCGCTTCCCCAAGGACTCCACCGACCGCAACCGCACCTCGCCCTTCGCCTTCACCGGCAACAAGTTCGAGTTCCGCATGCTGGGCAGTTCCCTCTCCATCAGCGGCCCGAACATCGTGCTCAACACCATCATCACCGAAGCGCTGGATGAGTTCGCCACCGAGCTGGAACAGGCGGAGGACTTCCACGCGGCCCTAAAGGACCTCATCAAGCGCACCGTGAAAGCGCACAGGCGCATCATCTTCAACGGAAACAACTACTCCGAAGAATGGGTGCAGGAAGCGGAGCGCAGGGGCCTTTTGAACCTGGAATCCACAGCGGACGCCCTGCCGCTGTTCACCAGCGAGAAGAACATCGCCCTGTTTGCCAAATACGGCATCCTTTCGGAAACCGAAGTCCGGTCCCGCTGCGATTTGCTGCTGGAAAACTACTGCAAGATGCTGATGATCGAAGGCTATGTGCTGTCCGACATGGTCAAAAAGAGCATCCTGCCCGCCGTCATCACCTTCACCGGCAACCTGAGCAGGGCCGCAGCGGAAAAAAAGTCCTTCGTGGGCGAAGGGGCAGTCATCGTCGAGCGCAAGCTGGTCCGAAGGCTCTCCGCCCTCACCGCGGCTCTGGACACCGTCCAGGAAAAGCTGGACAAAGCGCTCCTTGCCGCAAAAGAAAAGGAGCAGGAGAGCAAGGTCGCCTGGGCGCGCTTCTGCAGGGATGAAATCGTAGCCCTGCTCAACGAGGAGCGCGCGATGATCGACGCCATGGAATCCCTCGTTTCCCCGGAATACTGGCCTTTCCCGACGTACAGCCAGCTGTTGTACTCGGTGTAGCGATCCTCCTCCTGACGTGCCCAGGGCGCGCATCCTGTTCGGATGCGCGCCGACTTCTTTGCATCAGGCAAAGCGCTGCCCGCTTTTTAACCTTCTGAAAACCCCATAAAAAACCGCCAAAGCACACGCTTTGGCAGTTCGTTTTATGCTTCATCAACCGCCCAGATAGGCTTCCTTGACCTGCTTGTTGCTCAGCAGGTCCTTTGCGTCGCCGCTCATGGCCACGCGGCCGGTTTCCAGCACATAGCCGCGGTTGGCGATGTTCAGCGCCATCTTGGCGTTTTGCTCCACCAGCAAGATGGTCATGCCGGACTTGTTCACGTCGGTAATGATGTTGAAGATCTCCTGCACCAATATGGGCGAAAGGCCCATGCTGGGTTCGTCTAAAAGCAGCATCTTGGGGGAGGACATCAGCGCCCTGCCGATGGCCAGCATCTGCTGTTCGCCGCCGGAAAGGGTGCCCGCCAGCTGCTTCCTGCGCTCTTTGAGCCGGGGCAGGCGCTCGAAGACCATCTCGTAGTCCCGGCTCAGGTTCTCCCTGTCCGGGCGGATGTAGGCGCCCATCTCCAGGTTTTCCTGCACCGTCAGGGTGGAGAAAATCCGTCGCCCCTCCGGGACCTGGGCAAGGCCAAGGCGCACGATCTTCGGCGCTTCGGTGGCCCGCAGGTCGTGGCCCATAAAGCGGATTTCCCCCGTCTTGGCCCGGATAAGGTTGGAAACGGCGTGAAGGATGGTGGTTTTACCCGCGCCGTTCGCGCCGATCAGGGTGACGATTTCGCCCTCGTGGACCTCAAACGAAACGCCCTTGATGGCGTGAATGGAGCCGTAAAATACCTCTAAATCTTTGACGGACAGCATCGCCATACTATTCTTCACCCCCCAGATACGCCGCGATCACCTTGGGATCGTTCCTGACCTCTTCCGGCGAGCCCGCCGCAATGATCATGCCGTAATCCAGAACGATGATGCGCTCGCAAATTCCCATGACAAAGCTCATGTCGTGCTCGATGAGCAGGATGGAGACCTTGAACCTGTCTCTGATCAGTTTGATGGTTTCCAGAAGCTCCATCGTTTCCGTGGGGTTCATGCCCGCGGCCGGCTCGTCGAGCAGCAGCATCTTGGGATTGGTGGCAAGAGCCCTGGCGATTTCCAGCTTCCTCTGTTGGCCGTAGGGCAGGTTCCCCGCCCGGGTTTGGCCCAGATCCTCCAGGCCGAAGACGGACAAAAGCTCCATCGCCTTCTCGTCCATCTTCCGCTCTTCCTTCCAGTATTTCGGCGTGCGGAAAGCGGCCTGGAACATGTTGTAGGTCATCTGGCTGTTCATCGCGATCTTGACGTTGTCGATCACCGAAAGGTACTTGAACAGCCGAATGTTCTGGAACGTCCTCGCGATGCCGTTTTGGGTGATTTCATAGGTACGCTTGCCGACGATGCTCGTTCCGTCCAGCAGAATGGTGCCTTCCGTGGGGACGTATACATCCGTCAGCAGGTTGAACACGGTGGTCTTGCCCGCGCCGTTGGGGCCGATCAGGCCGACGATTTCGCCGGAATCCAGCGTGATCTGAACGTCCTTCAGCGCACGCAGCCCGCCGAAAGCGATTCCCAGATTTTTAACTTCAAGCAGTGCCACGGATCACACCTCCTCTTGTCCGGCGGATTTTGCGCCATTCTTTTTGCCAGAAAACGTCCGCTTCAGCCAACGGCCGAACCCGGCGATGGAAAGCTCGCTCCTGCCCAACAGTCCGCCGGGCCTGAAGAGCATCATTACGATGAGCAGCACGGAATACAGCAGCATGCGGTAATCCGCAAAGGAACGCAGCGCTTCGGGCAGAATGGTCAAAACAACCGCAGCGACTACAGAGCCGGTGATGCTGCCCATGCCGCCCAGCACCACCATGACCAGCATTTCCACGGAATAGTTGAAGTCGAATTTCCCCGGGGCGATGACGCCGATGTGATGGGCGTACAACCCGCCGGCCACCCCGGCAAAGAACGCCGCCATGACGAAGGCGATCATCTTGTATTTCGTGGTGTTGATGCCCGCGGCTTCCGCGGCAATCTCATCCTCCCGGATGGAGAGCACAGCCCTGCCGTGGCGGGAAATCAGATAGGCGTAGATGAAGTAAACCGTGAGGACGCTGATGAAAAAGACGATGTTGAAACTCGTCAAGCCCGGGATGCCCCGCAGGCCCAAAGCGCCGCCGGCAAAGGGCAGGTTCAGAATGATGACGCGGATGATTTCGCCAAAGCCCAGAGTGATGATGGCGAGATAGTCCCCCTTGAGCCGAAGCGCGGGCACGCCGATCACAAACCCGATGAAGGCGGACAGGATACCGCCCGCGGTAATCGCCACAAGCAGGGTCAGAATCCCGGCGGGCCCGGTGGTAGGCAGGCCGGAATGCAGCGTGATCAACGCCGCCGTGTATGCGCCGACGGACATGAATCCCGCGTGCCCCAGAACCAGTTGGCCCAAAATGCCCGTCACCAGGTTCAAAGAGACGGCCAGCATAATGTTGATGAAGATCAGCTTAATCAGCCCGGCGTAATAGCGGTTGATGGCGCCGGAATTGATCAGCACCGACAAAACAGCGTAAACCGCGAGGATCAGCGCAATATTGACGGCATAGGAGACGAGCTTTTTCTTGATGTTCGTGTTCATGGCTCCCCTCCTTACACCTTTTCGCTGACGTTTCTGCCCATGATACCCGCGGGCTTAAACAACAGCACGACAATCAGAATTCCGAACACGACGGCGTCCGCCATGGTAGAGGAGATATAGCCCTTCGTCAGGCTTTCCACCACGCCCATGATCAATCCGCCCACCATCGCGCCGGGAATGGATCCGATCCCGCCGAGCACGGCGGCCACAAAGGCCTTCAGGCCGAGCATCGAACCCATATAGGGCGAAATCTGCCTGTACGTCGCGATATACAACACCGCAGCGACAGCCGCCAGCGCCGACCCCAGTGCAAAGGTGAAGGCGACGGTGCGGCCGGTATGAATTCCCATCAGCTTGGCGGCGTCCGCATCCTCCGAAACGGCGCGCATGGCTTTGCCGATTTTGGTGCGGTTGATCAGGGCGGTCAGGCCGATCATCATGACGATCATGGTCAGGATGGTAAGGACCGTCACCATGCTGACGGGCGCGCCGAACACGCTGACCGTGTCGCTGGGGATCAGGCTGGGCATCGCCTTGGCCGAAGAGGAAAATACGAGCTGCGATACGTTCTGAAGCAGCATGCTGACGCCAAGCGCCGTGATGAGCAGAGAGATACGCGGCGCTCCGGCGTTCAAAAGCCGCCTGTACGCCAGCCGTTCGATGAGTACGCCGGCAAGGGCGGTCAACGCCACAGCCACGACAATGCTAATCCATAGCGGCGCTCCAGAAAGCACCAGGCTGACAAACATCGCGTATGCGCCAAACATGATCACTTCGCCGTGGGCAAAGTTGATCAGCTTGACGATGCCATACACCATGCTGTAACCCAGGGCGACCAGAGCGTAGATGCTGCCAACGCTCAGTCCGTTGATGATCTGGGAAAGTAAACTCATTGGGCACACCGTCCTGCAAAAATTAACCGCAATAAACGCGGATCTTAGATGATTCCATTTGTTGAATTGTAGTATTAGTGCGTTAAAGTCTCCGTACTACTATTCTAATATGATATACGAAGATGCCATGGATGGTCAAGGGCCGCTTATGCAGCGGCCCTTGCTGTGATTGCGCTTGCGCAGACTTTTATTTGCTGTAGGTTTCGACGAAGGCATAGTCGCCGTTTTCAATGGCCATGATGGCGGCGGACTTGACGGGGTTGCGGTTCTCGTCGAAGGTCACATGGCCGGTGATGCCGGTGTAATCGGTATCGACAAGGGCGGCGATGATGGCATCGCTGTCCGTGGAGCCGGCTCTTTCGATGGCGTCGAACATGATCATCGCGGCATCATAGCCCAAAGCGGCAAACATGTTGGGCATCTGGCCGTACTTCTGCTGATACTTCTCCACAAAGCTCACGAATTCGGGGTCGGTGGACTTCAGGGAAGCGTGGGCGCAGAAGTAGGAGCCTTCGATGGAGGGCAGGTTGCCCGCGTCGATGGATTCGACGACGGAATCCCAGCCGTCCGCGCCGAGCAGCGCGCCGGTGAAGCCGACTTCGCGGGCCTGGGGAGCGATAAGGGCAACGGCTTCATAGTATTCGGGCAGGAACAGGACTTCCGCACCGGAAGAAACGATCTTCGTCAGCTGGGTTTTGAAGTCGATGTCGCCGCCGGCATAGCCTTCGTTGGCCACGATCTCCAGCCCGATCCTGCCGGCCTCGGCCACAAACGCATCCTTGAGGCCGACGGAATAGTCGGAGGAAGTGTCATACAGGATGGCGGCCTTCTTCGCGCCCAAGCGGTTGAAGGAATAGGAAGCCATCAGTTCGCCCTGGTACGGGTCGATGAAGCAGGCGCGGAACACGTTGGGTCCGACGGCGGTGATGTCCTCCGCAGTGCCGGAAGCGGTGATCATGGGCATATTGTCCAGAACCGCCTGCTGCGCCACCGCCAGGGTGGGGGTGGACGTCACGTCGCCGATCAGGGCGACGATCTTGTCGTTGCTGACGAGCTTATTGTAGGCGTTGACGGCTTCGGTGGCGTCGCCCTTTTCGTCATATACGATGTAATTGATCTGCTTGCCGAGGAGCCCGCCGGCAGCGTTGATCTCCTCCACGGCGATCTTGACGCCATTGTTGACGTTGATGCCGTAAAGCGAAACCTCACCGGTCAAAGGAGCAAGGCCGCCGATGTTGATCATTTCCGCATCCGATCCGGCGCTGGGTCCGGAGGGGGATTGGGTTTCGGGCCCGGGAGTGGCGGGATCGTCCGCCCCGCTGGTGCAGCCGGCAAATGCGGCAGCCAGCATCGCGCAGACGAGCAGCAGAGCCAATGTGCGTTTCTTCATCATTTTCTCCTCCTAAATTTTCTGGTGCAAGCGACAGGCAAACCCTGCGCTTCAAACGGTGATTCACCGTACCGAACGGTTTAATAGATTAAACGGGTAACGCATTAAAACCCCTCTCATAAATATGGATTATTATAAAGCCTCGGCACAGATATTACAAGCACTTTTCGGATTTCGTTCCTGCAAAAATGCAGGAAAATCCAACCGCACATTCTTTTTTCCCTTGTTGCCGGATACAGGCTGTCCACAAAACCGCGAATTCGCGTGATTCTTGGCGGTTTGAGGTCCGGCCTTGTTATTTAATTCGCAAGTTTCCCCTTGGACAAATTCGCCAGGAAGGAAAACCTTTATCGCGGCAAATCGGTAAAATGCCCCGCATAATCTTTCATCCCGCCTGGCGTTTCCCTTACCGGGGGAGCAGGAAGGATCGGACCTCATCCATGCTGTTCGCCAAAAGGAACGGTTCGGCGGCGCGAACGGCGTCGGGTTGCGCCATGCCATAGGTGACGGCGATGGCAACCACGCCCGCGTTTCTTGCCGTCAAAACATCCGTCGGGGTATCCCCCACCATCACCGCGTCCTTTGCATCCACGCCCAGCTTATTGAGTATCCATAATATGCATGCGGGGTTGGGCTTGGGATGGCCGCAGTCATCCGCGCAGCAAATGGCGTCAAAGTAATCCGCCATGCCGAGGGCGGCCAGGAGGTTTTCCGTCGCCCTCCTGATTTTGTTGGTGGCCAGGGCGATCTTGCGTTTGCCCTTCAAGGCCTTCAGGGTTTCCATCACCCCGGGAAAGGGCTTTGCCAGGGTTCCGGAAATCTCCGCATAAATATCCGGCGAAAGGGCGAGGGCCTTTTCGATCAGTTCCGGCGCGTCCGCCATACAGGTGTCAAACAGCCTGCGCAGCCCCTTGCCCACCGCCGAAACGACAAAGTCCCGGTCCAGCGAAGGAAGGCCCAGCCTGTCCCGCACAGTGTTGATCATCAGGGCGATTTCACCGCCAGTATCCACCAAACAGCCGTCCAGGTCGAAGATCACCAGTTTCTTGTCAAAACAGTCCGTCATTCTATCGATTCCTCCGATTATTGTGCCGTTACGGCCTTTATCTTTTCAGTCCCAGCCGGTCTGCGGCCTCGTCCATGCGCCCCAAGGCCTCCCTTAGCGCCCAGCCGGGGGCGGCGAGGTTCAGCCGCCGGTGTTGCGCCCCCGCGGGGCCAAAGGGCTTCCCATCCGTCATGAAGAACAGCGCTTCGTCCAACAGCCAGCGGTCGAGCTCTTCTTCCGTCAACCCCATTTGGGAAAAATCCAGCCACATCAGATACGTGCCTTCGGGCATGTTCACTGCCACCTTCGGGAACGTTTCGGCCAGAAAATCCGCCGCCATCTTCGCGTTGTTTGCGATATAGGGGATCAGCTCTTCAAGCCAGCCTTCGGCGCGATTATACGCCGCGGTGCAGGCGGGGACGCCCAGGGCGGAAATGAAGCCCGCGGCATCCTTGTTATATTGCTCGACAAAGGCTTTCCGGAAGGCAGCCCCCGGGATGATGATATTGGAAGTCGTCAGCCCGGCGAGGTTAAAGGTCTTGCTGGGCGCGGTGCAGATGACGCATTGGGCGGGGATGACCCCCGGCACGTTCAAAAACACCGTGTGCTCATTCCCGGGCAGGATCAGGTCAAAATGGATCTCGTCCGAAACCACGGCAACGCCGTTTTCCATGCAAATTTTGGCGTAGCGGGTCAGCTCCTCCACCGTCCACACCCTGCCCACGGGGTTGTGAGGGCTGCACAGGATGGCCAGCGTCACGTCCGGACGCTTTGCCACCCGCTCCAGCGCGTCAAAGTCCATTTCCCATCTGCCGTTTTTGCGCACCAGGGGGCAGTCGAAAAGCCTCCTGTTGTTTTTGATGACCGCGCTTTTGAAAGGCGGGTAAACCGGGGTCTGGATGATCACCCCGTCCCCTTCTTTGGTCAGGGCGCGGACGCAGGTATACAGGGCGCTGACCACGCCGGAGGTGGGCACGATCCACTCGGGTACCACGCGAAAACCATGCCTTCTTTGCATCCAGGAACAGACCGCGTCAAAGTATTCTTCGTCTGGCACGGTATAGCCCACGATGCCCCGGTCCAGCGTTTCTCGCAGCGCGGAAAGAATTTCCGGCGCACAGGCGAATTCCATATCCGCAACGGAAAAGGGCATCACACCGATGGGGTGCATGCCGTCGGTGGTGCGGGCAAGATCCCACTTGATCGCCCCCGTCCCTTCCCGGGAAATAAATGTTTCAAAATCATACATAAAAAACCCACTCCTTTACTGGAGTATACCTGTTTATGACTGTTTCGGGCAAGGATTGTTCATCAAGCGCCAATCATCCGGCGCTCGTATCCGCAGCCAAAATGACGCCACCAAGCAAAGAAGCAGAAGGACCCCCGCAGGAATCTTCTGCTTCATCGCGCCGCTTTTTCAGCGTCAGCTATGCGGTTCAACCCAGGGAAATGGCCTTTTTCAGCACCTTCCGGGCGATGGGTGCGGCAACGCCTCCGCCGCTTCCCCCCTGCTCGACGATGACGGCGATGGCATAGGGATGGTCGTCGTCATACACGAATCCGGTGAACCAGGCGTCGTCCTCCGCCTTGCCCGTCTGGGCGGTGCCCGTCTTGCCGCACACGGTATAGCCGGAGATTTTCGCCGCAGTGCCGGTGCCGCTCGTAACCACCGCTTCCATCAATTCCCGCAGGAGTTCGGCCTCCGCCTTGGTCAAAGGCGTGGAATAGACCGAGGTTTTCAAGGAAGTCGTGATGTAATTCGCGCTGTTGACCACGCGTTTGAGGAGTTTCGGCTCCATCATCGCGCCGTCGTTGGCGATGGCCGCGGAAATCATGCAAAGGTTCAAAGGCGTCATGATGTCCTTGTGCTGCCCCACTGCCGACCAGGCGGTTTCGTACTGACTCGCGCCCTTCACGTAGGAACTTGGGTACAGGGCGACGTCCGAAAAGGTAAAGTCCTCGCCGATGCCGAAGCTTTTCGCCATGCTGTGGATCTTATCCGCCCCCAGCATCATCGAAAGCCGGGCAAAGGAGACGTTGCAGGACTTGGCAAAGGCCTGCTTGAGGGTCAGCTCGTCGTGGTAAGAGGACTGGTAGTCCCGAACGAACAGGTAATCCGAAACAAAATCGGGGTTTTTCCGGTTTTCCTGATCCTCTTCCGGGGTGATGTCCACCTCCTCCAGGAATGCGCCGGTATCCTTCCGGAACGCCAGCGGCCCGCCGCACGGAATGGTCATATCCATGGCGTTGGGAAGGTAACGGATGGCAGCGGCGGCGGTAATGATCTTGAACACCGAGCCGGGGGTATACTGCCCCGCAGTCACCCGGTTGACCAGAGCGCCGTCGTCCTCCTTGACGTTGCCCTCTTCATCGGGGAGGTATTCGTCCGCCGTTTTGGGGTCAAAGGCGGGGGAACTGGTCATCACCAGGATTTCGCCGGTTTTGTAGTTCATCAGCACGATGGCGCCGGAATGGCCGTCGAGCAGGCCGTAGGCGTACTTCGTCAGCTCCGCGTCCACGGTGAGCACCACGTCGCTCCCCCGCTGCTTGCCGCCGGAAAAGGCGTTGCCGATCATCTCGAAAAGCCCCGCGTCCATCCCCAGCAGGTAGTTGGCAAAGAAGCTCTCCGCCCCGGTGCTGGTCAGGCCGAAATTGTCCCCCGTCACGTGGGCAAGGGCTTTTCGGAGCGTCCTGCTATCCGCATAGACGCGGTTGCCCTCGGAATCAGAGGTGACCAGCACCACGCCGTTTCGATCCCTGATGTCCCCGGCGGTCACCGCGCTTTTCTGGTTCTGCACCCGCACATTATAAGGGTTGGTCTGCCAGCGGGTGCCATAGGTGCGCAGGGCGTACACAAAATAGCCGCAAAGCAGGGCAAACAAAGCCAAAACGACGGCAAACACCGCCCGAGCGTTCTTCCGAAAGGCTTTCAAAACCCCGTTTCCCCCTCTCTCCTCCTGCCGTTTTGGGCGGCGACCACCTCGAGGATGGCAATGGCAATCAGCCCCGTCAGCATGGAACTGCCGCCATAACTGACGAAGGGCAGCGTCACCCCCGTCAGCGGAATCAGCTTGATGATGCCGCCGAGGATGATGAAGGCCTGCAGCGCGAGATACACCGTGCAGCCCAGCGCCAACAGGGCGGAAAACCGGTCCGAAGACGCCAAGGCGATGGACATGCCCCGGATCAGCAGCAGCACATACAGCGCAATCACGCAGAGGCCGACGATGATTCCCATTTCTTCACAGATGACGGCGAAGATGTAGTCCGTGTGGTACGCGGGGATGACCTTCGGCATGCCCATATTTAACCCCAGCCCAAAGAGGCCGCCGCTGGCGATGGCCATCAGCCCCTGGGCGATCTGGTAGCCCCCGCCGTAATAGCTGGACCAGGGGTTCTTCCAGGCGGCGACCCGGGCCCGCACGTGGGAAAACAAGGCGTAGCAAAGGGCTGCAGCCCCTGCCCCTGCGCCGATGCCCGCGGCGGTGATCCAGATATTGCCCGTCGCCGCGTAATACATCGCCGCGATCACCCCGGCGTAAATCAAAGCCGCGCCCAGGTCCCGTTCCAGCACGAGCAGCGCCATCAGACAAAGCACAAAAACGCCGGCGGGAATCAGCTTTTTCAGCTGGGTGCGCTCGCTCAGGTAGACCGCCAAGGCGTAAATCAGCGCGATCTTGACCAACTCGCCGGGCTGGAGGGAGAAAAATCCCAGGTCGATCCAGTTTTTCGCGCCGCCCTGCACCGAGCCGATGGCCAATGGCAATGCCAAAAAGAGCACCGCTCCTGCCATGACCACCGCGCACAGCTTCAGATTGTTGATCTTTTCCAGCCTGCGGAAGAAAATCATGATGAATGCCATCGCCGCCACGCCGATGGCCACGGCGATGAGCTGTTTGTAGGCAATGTCCGGGTTGATGCGGTACTGCACCACCATGCCCAGGGAAATCAGGGCGTACACGATGATGAGCAGAAATGCGTCGAGATGTTTGAAGGCGGCGGTGAGCAGGGCATAGCTGCCGGCAAGCACCAAAAAGAGGATACCTGCGGTGATGAAGGCGTCCGGGTCCACTCCGCCGTTTCGAAAGGCCAAAAGGCCAAAGGCGGACAGCTCAAACACCATAATCAGGGACAAGAGCCCGCCGGTTTTGCTCCTTTTCAACGGCGCCACCTCCTCCTTTTGCGCCCGTACTCCCCTTCGTCCTCATCTTCATCCGGGTCGTGTTCGGGTTCGCTCTCCGCTTGCGGGTAATCGTCCTCGTCCTCCCGGGGGACGTAGCGGGCCCAGCTGGGCGCTTCTTCCCAGTCCCAGTCCTCGTCGGTATCATCCATGGGGGGATCGAGGACTTCCATCGATTCGTCGTCCTGCGACTCCCTCCTTTGGCGCGGGAACTCCGACGCCCTTCTTCCCTGGGTCGCAGACATCAGGTGCAAGACGAACTCCACATCGCCGACGGCGATCTCGTCCCCGTCGATGAGGGGGGTATCCTCTGCGATGCGTTCGCCGTTGAGGAACACACCACTTTTCCCCCCCAGGTCGGAAAGCAGCACCCGATTCCCCTTTTGGAAAATGCTGGCCTGGTACGGGGCGATTTTGCCGTGGTTGACGCGAATATCCGCCCCCCGGGCTCTTCCGATGCGATTTTCCCGCTTCAGGGCGAAACGCCGGCCATAGAGGGGATGGGGCTTGCCGCGATCGTCCCATTCCGGGCCGACCACCTCCAGCATCCCCAGGGAATAGCCGGCATCTGCCTTCCTTACGGTGCGCTGGGACGCATAATCGCGCAAAACCGCGCGGACGATGCGCCAAAGCAGGAACACCATCAGCGCGGCGAACCAGAAGCGCATCGTCAGCGCGGCAATTTCATAAGCGGACCCGCTCACTGCCTACCTCCACAGCTAGCTTTTTTATTATTATAACATAGCCCGCGAGTCGCATCCGTTAACAATTCGTCACATTATTCATCCCGGGAAGCCAGCAGCGCGTTCAGCGTGCACAGCAGCGCCATGCCCACGTCTGCAAACACCGCCCACCAGAGGGAGGCAATGCCAAGAAGGCCCAGGATCAGCACGGCGGCTTTGACGGCGAGGGCGGCGGCAACGTTTTGCACCGCGATCCTGCGCGTGCGCCACGCCAGGAAGATCGAAGCGAGAATCGCGTCCACCGCGCCGGTCATATAGACCACATCCGCCGCCTGGATCGCGACGTCCGCACCGCTTCCCATGGCTCCGCCCACGTCCGCCCCGGCCAGCACCGGAGCGTCGTTGATGCCGTCCCCCACGAACAGGACGGGGCCGGCCTTTTTACGCAGAGCTTCCATCAATCGCAGTTTTTCGTCCGGAAAAAGCCTGGACTCTGCGCTGTCCACGCCGGTCTGGGCAGCCACTTTGCGCACGTTGTCCTCCGCGTCTCCGGAGAACAGATGCACCGTCATCCCCATGGATTTCAGGCGGCTCACCGCCTGAGAAGCGCCGGACTTCAGCTCGTCCTCGATGGTGATACTGCCAAGGAATTTGCCGTTCAGGGCGACGAGCACCCCCGGCGCATCCTGGGGCACGGCGATGCCCCGTTCCTTCAGCAATGCGACGCTGCCCACCACGGCTTCGCCCTCTTCAAGCTGTGCGACGATGCCCTTGCCCGCCAGCTCGGTAACGCTTTTCGGCTCGGATGCGGGCAACGCCTTCTCCTTCGCGGCGTTGCGCAGCGCGGCGGAAATGGGGTGGGTGGAATGGCGCTCGGCATCCGCCGCGATGCGAAGCGTTTCCGCGGGGTCCGAAGCGACCACCCTTCCCACGGCGGGTACGCCCTTGGTCAGGGTGCCGGTTTTGTCCAGCACGACAGCCTTGATGCCGCAAAGCCCCTCCAGCGTCGAGCCGCCCTTGAACAGGATGCCCTTCTTGCCGCCCGCGCCAAGGCCCGCAAAATACGTCAGCGGAACGGAAAGCACGATGGCGCAGGGGCAGGAGGCCACCAAAAAGAGCAGCGCCCGGTAAATCCAGTCCTTCCATGCGCCCAAACCCAAAGCAGGGGGCAGAACCGCCACCAGAAGCGCCAGGGCGCAGACCGCGGGAGTGTAGATTTTTGCGAATTTTTTAATGAACTTGTCGATTTTCGGCTTGTTCTTCTGGGCGTGTTCCACCGCCAGAAGAATCCGGGTGGCGGTGGATTCGGAAAGGGGCGCCGTCACCCTCATGGTGATGGAGCCGTTCAGATTGATGCAGCCGGAAATTAGCGAATCCCCCTCGGAAACGTCCACAGGCAGGGGTTCCCCCGTCACCGCAGAGGTGTCCACAGACCCGCTGCCAAAAACCACCACGCCGTCCAACGCGATCCTATCCCCCGGGCGGACGAGGAGCAGATCGCCCTCAAAGACCTCCTCCGGCGGGACTTTTTCGGTCTTGCCGTCCACAAGCTTTAAAACGCTTTCCGGCCGCAGGTCGATGGCGTCCCGGATCGCCTTCCTGCTGCGCAAAACGGCGCGATGCTCGAACCATTCCCCCACGCGGTAAAACAGCATCACCGCCACGGCCTCAGGGTATTCGCCAATGACAAAGGCGCCGATGGTGGCGACGCTCATCAGGAAGTTTTCGTCGAACACCGTTCCCCCAAACAGGTTGGAAACAGCCTCCCGCAAAACGCCAAAACCCAGAATAGCGTAAGCAGCCAGAAACAACGCAAGAGGAACCCAGCCCGCTTCGGCAGAACGGGTCAAAATCCCGGCGAAAAACGCCGCCGCCCCCAAAAGAATCAGCGGCAGTTCGCCTTTGATATTGCCGTGGTCGTGGTCATCGTGCTCATGGCTGTGTCCGCGGCCGTCCCCGTCGCAGCAGGCAGGCTCTTCGCAACCATGCCCATGGCGATGGTGAATGAGCTCCTCCCCTTCGGCCAAAGCACAGACCGCGCAGCATGCTCGGTTTTTACTCATGGTCTTCCTCTCCTGCTTCAATTCCGCCCGCGAGGGCGTCGATCAGCATGTGGCGCACCCGCATGCCGTCTTTGTTCTTTGCCAGGGAGTAATACACCGCCTTGCCCACCCTGCGGTAGGTAATCAGTCCCGCCTGGCGCAGGGACCGCAGGTGGTGGGAAACCGCCGGCGCGGTAATCCCCAATGTGTCCGCCAAGTCGCAGACGCAGGTTTCGTCCACAGAAAGCAGCCACAACAGCTTCAGCCTGGTGCCGTCGCACAGTTGGCGGAACACCTCGGCAGCCTGAAAAAAATCTTCCTCAGAGGGCATCGGGTGTGCGTTCCCGTGGTGCTTGACTTCTTCCAGGTGCTCCGGAGCGCATACCGGCATCTTTTTCATGGTACACCTCGATTTCAATATTAAGCAATCGTTTAATTATATTATACACCTGCCACGATAAATGACAATACATGAAGCCATAAATAAAAAAACCACAACCTCCATACCCAACCTTTATCAATGAGATAAATGACAGCAATGCGTGTAGCAAGTTATGACAACTGTTCATATGATGCAGTGAGGGCTGACACCTCACATAATACGAATACTGGAGGCTCTATATATGTGCGGCAAACATCACTGCAACGACAAGGATAACAACCTCTGCTTCCTGATCCTGCTGATTCTCCTCCTTCAGTGCCTGGGCGAGAGCAACAGCGTTCCTTTTGGCGTCCTCAACGAGCTTATGAGCAACGCCTTCGATGGCAACAGCAGCAGCAACAGCATTGTGGATAATCGTGGCGGCGGCGGCTGCAGAGGCAGGTGCGGATGCGGCTTCTGAGGAAGGAAGCGCATACGCTGAAGTGACCACCTCGACAAAAAGCCCCGCGCAGCATTTGCTGCGCGGGGCCCCTTGCTTAGGGGGATTATCTGTCGTTTGCGGCTGCAGCTCCGGCAATGCGTCCGGAGTCCACACACAGAAGCTGCGCGCAACCGCTGATATAGATCTGGTTGAAGTACTTTCCGTTCATGACCTCACCCGCGGCATACAGGCCGGGGATCGGGTTACCCTGCTTGTTCAACACGCGGCAGTCTTCATCCGTCTTGAGGCCGCCCGTCGTTCCCATGGTGCAGACTTTGCAGTTCAAAGCATAATAGGGCGGGCTGTCCAGCGGGATGAGATTGAACTGACCCATATCGGTATCCTGTCCTGCGGCGACCATCTCGTTATACCGCGCCACGGAAGCGACCAGGGTGTCCTGATCCATGCCGGTCAATACAGCCAGTTCTTCTATGGTGTCCGCCTTGAACACCTGACCCTTGCCGACGTATTCTTCGCAGATCTCCACACCGGTGGCATTGCCGTCCACGATGGTCCAGACGGCGCCGGTTTCGTTGTAAGCCTCGGTGATTCTCATGGAGCGGACGCCGTAATGGGCGTTCGCGTTGAACAGCCGCTTTCCGGTTCCGTCCGTGAAGAAATAGGTGTTGTAAGACGAGAAGCTGTTGATCGGTTCCTCAAAGTGCCCCGGCTGAACCATGACGGACAAGTCCATCCACCAGCCCGGATACACATCTGCTCCCACGGCTTCGGCCATGATGATCCCGTCGCCTGTGGCCGTGACCACGGTGGAGGTGTAGGGGATGATCCACTCCTCCGGGAACTGGGGGCAGAAGCGCTTCATCAAGTCCTTGTTCCGGGCAAAGCCGCCGGTGGCGAGCACGACGGAGTTCCCCTTGAAGGTGATCTTTGTTCCGTCGTCGGTGACTGCCTTCACGCCGATCACCGCGCCGGAACCGTCGGTAATCAACTCCTTGGCAGTGGTGGCGTAATGGATCGGGACGTCCCTTTCCTCCAGATAGGAGACGCAGCGCACGATGTGGTCCACACCGCCGGCAACGGCGCCGTCCATGAAGTCCTTGCGCCAGTCGCTAAAATGCCAGCGGGGCATCGGCCCTCCAAATCCGGTGGGCTCCTGCAGCCCAATGCCGTGTTCGTTCATGTAATCCACGTCCGAGGCGGAGCGCTCGATCATCGCCCGAACCGCATCAAGATCCGTGTGATCCTCCCGTTCGCACTGGCTGACGCTGGCCACCCAGTACTCCATGAAGGCGTCCACGGAATCCTCCACGCCCAGGGATTTCTGAAGATCCGTGCCCACGCCGGTGATAAAGCCGCCGGAATACTTGGAGCTTCCGCCCGCAACGTCGTTGGCTTCCAGCACGACGACCTCTGCCCCCTGGTCCAGGGCGGACATGGCGGAAATCAGCCCCGCGAGGCCGGCGCCCACCACGATGACGTCGGTTTCCACCTCATAGTCCGACTGGGGCGATTTCTGAGGGCCGTTGGCATACAGCGCGTTCGGGTCGCCGCCGGCCTGCTTTACGCACTCCGCCACAGCGCTCTTGATGGCGTTACTGGTTACCGTAACGGAGCTGATGGCGTCCACCGCGAGGGACTGATGCTCGACGATGGCCGCGGGAATGCGTTCCAACGCGGGGGCGGCCACGCGGACCGTTTCGTTCTCGCTCACCACCGTAACGCTCACGATGGCATCGTCGCTGAAGACGGTCTCCACCGTCACGTCGCCCTTCTGTCCCCGAGCGCTGGCGGTATAGGTTCCCGCCTGATACTTCGGAGACGCGTCAGGGCTGGGGGTGGCCTCCGCCGCCACCGCCGTGGGTTCCGGCGTACTTTCCTGTTCAACGGTAGCAGGCGCACACGCCGCAACGGAAACCAGCAGCGAAAGTACTAACAACAGCGAAACTAATTTTCTCAAACCCCATCCTCCTTCTAACAGTCGATTTGCGACAATAACACAGCATTGTTATTTTAATCCATTGTTAGATATTGGTCAAACAACTTCTGGTCTCATACTTACAACCATGTGTTGATGCCATGCTGCCTGCAAACTGGATTCAAGGACCCGGGTGTGTTATACTTGTAACGAGGTGCAATAAAATGGAAATCAGGCAGCTGAGATATTTCGTTCAACTCGCCAAGAGTCTGAACTTCTCAGAGGCAGCAAAAAAACTCTTCATAACCCAGCAGGCGCTATCCAAATCCATCAAACGAACAGAGGAACGGTTGGGCGCCGAGCTTTTTGTGCGTTCGGGCAGCGGCATCTCCCTCTCCCCGTATGGCGAAGCGATTCTTCCCGACTGCATGGAGATCGTCGAAACCTATGACCGCAAGATGGGCCGAATCCTCAGCCTTTCCCCACGCAACGGGACCCTGCTCATAATTTCTTCCAGCTACGCTGCAATGCTCATCCTTTCTCCCACGCTACAACAGGATTTTGAAAGCGCCCACCCTTCCTTTTCGATGCAGGTGGACGAGTATCCGGACATCGTGGCCGAGGAAAAACTCCAAAACGAGGAGGCGGAACTGGGGCTGACCATCGGCGTGCCCATTTTTGCGGAAGAATTCGATTATTGGCTTTTGCAGAAGGAACCCTTGAGCCTGCTGGTCAGCCAGGGCCATCCCCTTTATACCTGCGAACACATTGAGATCCAGCAATTGAAGGGCTTTCCCGTGTATTGCGCGGGCAAGCAGTTCAAAACCCACCGCCTGCTGACCGAAAAGTGCCGCGCCGCGGGCTTTGAGCCCCTGCTGAAACCCGTAACTTCCCACATCGTCTACGCCTATGAGCTGGTCGCGAGGGAAGGAGGCGTCGTGATCGGCCTTTTGAACGCCCCGGCAAGCAATTACTGCAAGGGATTCCGCTCCATCCCCTTTAAGGACCCGGAGATGAACTGGGACATCTATCTGGCGGCGAAAAAGGGGCGCGCATTAAGCGCCGCAGCCCAGGCTTTTGTGAATTATATGCGCAAAAAGTTCGCGTCCCGCTACCTTCCAGCGGAGTCGGACTGAGCCTGTCAAAAACCGCGGAGCAACAACAAAAAACCGCCGGGTTTTTCCGGCGGTTTTTGCATCCTGTCATTGCGCACTGCGCTTATGGATGGAGTTTTCCAAAAAGGCGTCCACCTCGGCGTCCGTCAGCTCGTAATGCCAGAACAGGGAGTAAAACGCCTTGGTCTCCTTTGCCACGTCGTAATCGTAATAGTCGGGGTACAAAAGCTCCGCAAGCCACTTGATGCCTACGATCCGATTGACAGAGGGCGGGTTGGCCAGCCAGTGATACGGGCCCGCGGGGATCTCGTAGTACCGGTTTTCCCGGATGGCCCGCACCGCGCCCCAGGCCGGATCGCTGCCCACGGTGGCATAGGGGCCGCCGGAGGCAAAGAGGATCACGTCGGGGTCAAAGACCATCACCTGCTCCAGGCTGATGGTGTTCCCGCCGCCCTTGCCGGAAAGCTCCTCCACCACCACGGCGTTTTCCCCGCCCACCAGCTCAATGACATCCGCGTGGATGGAGCCTTTGGCGTTGCAGTCCAGCCCGGATTCGCCGGTGCCGAACATGACCGCAACCCTTTCTTCTTCCGGAATCGTCGCCGCGACGGCGCGCACGTCCGCAACGGTGGTTTCAATGTATTGCGCGATGGCTTCCGCCGCTTCCTCACAGCCCAGCAGCTCGCCCAGGGTGCGGTAAGCCTGGGGGAAGGTCTCGAGGTTCGCCTCGATGAAGATCGTGGGGATGCCCGTTCTTTCCTGGATGTCGTCCATGTCCTCCTTGTGGGATTTCTTCATCTCGCCCAAGTCGATGATGACCTGGGGATCCGCGGCGATGAGGGCTTCCATATTCAGGGTGCTTCTGCCCCCGTAAAACTGGCCGAGCACAGGCAGCCCGAAGAATTCTTCGGATATGTAGGCCGCCGTCTGACTGCCGAGTTCGCTGCTCCAGCCCACCAGCGTCTCCGGGGTGACGGTGTAAAGGATCATCTGGGCGACGGAACCGCTGGGGGCGACCCGGGTGATATTGGCGGGCAGCTCCACTTCCCGGCCGCAGGAATCGACAAAGAGAAAGGTTTCGCCGGTTGCTGCCGCTTCCGGGTCGGCGCCTTCCGACGAAGCACAGCCAACCCCAAAACCCAGAATCATGGCGAGCGCCAAAAATATGGCGAGTTTTTTGCTCATTTCAGTTTCCTCCTTCACCCTGGTCGCTAAGGTTCCACAAGATCGGGCACATCCGCCGGATGGAACACGGTCATGCGCAGCCGCTTCTCAATCGGCAGAAGCAGCGGGAATTCCCCTTCCCGGCTTTGCAGCAGGGCGAGAAAATCCTCCGCATCCATTTGCGAATAGGGTTCTGCTTGATGATACGTTTCAAAAAACAGCAGTGCGTCCTCCTTCGAGCGGAAGGGCTGGTCCAGGGAAAGGGCAAAGTACTCCTCCTGGTGGGGGACGCCCAGCCTGTTCAAAAGCTCCGAAATGCTTTCCCGTTCCGGGTCTCGGTGGCCCTTCACGCTGCCGATGGCAAAGGCCTTGGCCGCCCTCAACCGCTTGGCGGTTTTTGTGATCTGCCTGCCGTACCCGAAGAAGCAAAACACGGCGGCGGCGCACCCGTCCAAAACCTCCAGCTCGTCAAGATCCGCGCAGACGACTTCGATGTTTGGGATCCCCCGCGCTTTGACGTTTTGCTTCAGGATCTCCAAAGGCGCGGGATTCTTGTCCACGGCGACAACCAGCCCCGCCTGCTTTGAAAGGGCGAGGGAAAGATACCCAAGGCCGCAACCGGCGTCCACAATCTTTGGATTTTGCCCCAGATAATTGTGGATTTTTTCCGCGAGGGCGCGGTGGTAATCGGTGTGTTCGGAGGCATCCCGCATGAAGCGGATCATGTCCGGTTTCCATAAATACATCATCGGATTCTCTCCCTGCCGGAATCAATACTTGGTACAGAACGCATCAAGGGGATGCAGAAACGTTCAATAGCCATCGGCGGTTGACCCCCAACCGTCATTCAATTCCCCATCCACTGGGGAAGGATGAGGGTTTCCTCCCCGTGGCGGGCAAAGGCGACGTCCACGCCGTAAAGGGCGCGCACGAGGTCGGGCTGCAGGACTTCCTTCGGCGCGCCGAAAGCCCGGGCGGTTCCCCCGTCCAGCGCGAGCACCCTGCTCCCAAAGTGCAGGGCATGCTGGGGATTGTGGGAGATGACCAGCACGGTCAGCCCCGATTGCGTCAACCCTTTGATGCGCTGCAAAACCCTAAGCTGGTTGCCGAAATCCAGGTGCGAGGTCGGCTCGTCCATCAGGAGAATGCCCCCCTTTTGGACCAAAGCCCTGGCGATCAGCGCCAACTGGCGCTCGCCGCCGCTGATCTCGTCAAAGCCCTTTTCCGCCAGATCGAGGATGCCCATCCGTTCCAGCGCTTCGGAAACCATGGCGTCGTCCTCCCTGGTGGGCGACGAAAAGAGCGGCAGATGCACCGTCCGGCCCATAGTCACCATCTGGCGAACGGTGTAGTTATAGGTCGGCGCGCCCGCCTGGGGGATGTATGCCACCCGCTTGGCCAAGGCGCGGGGAGGATAGCTTTCCAGCGGTGCGCCGTCGATCTCGATCACACCCCCCGTCTTTTTGACGTGGCCGAGGATGCACTTGAACAGCGTGGATTTTCCCGCGCCATTTTTGCCGAGAATGAAGACCATTTCGCCCTTTTCGACGCCGAAGGTCACCCCCTGGAGCACCCGATGCCTGCCATAGGAGAACCAAAGGTCGTTGACGTGCAGCGCCATCATGTGCGCCTCCTTTTGCCCGAAAAGAACAAATACAGGAAGAACGGCGCGCCCACAAAGGCGGTGAGGATGCCGATGGGCAGCTCGCTGGTGGTGATGGCGCGGGCGATATCGTCCACAACGATCAGAAAACTCGCGCCCATCAGCATGGCTGCGGGGAGCAGCGTCCTGTAATCGCAACCGATGAACTGCCGGGCAAAGTGCGGGATCACCAGGCCCACCCAGCCGATCATGCCGGATACCGCCACGGAAGACGAAGTCAGCAGCGTCGCGCAAAAGACGACGATGCCGCGCAGGAGCTTGATGTTCACCCCGATGGCCCTCGCCTCCTCCTCTCCGAGGGTGGCGACGTTCAGCCGCCAGCGCAGCAGAAACAGCGGCACAAAGCCGACGAGCATGACAGGCAGCAACACAGAAAGATCGCTCATGCGGATGTTCCCCAGGCTTCCCATCAGCCAGTAGGTAATGGCGGGAAGCTGATCCGTCGGATCCGCCACCAGCTTCAGATAGGATGTCATCGCCTGGAACAGCGAACCGATCATGATGCCGGACAGCACCATGCCCAACACATGGCTTTCCTTAAAACGGGAAGCCAGGGCCATCGCAATGAGCACGGCAAGGAGCCCCAAAGCAAAAGAAAGGATGGACGCCTCCACATAGCCCAGCCCGAGCATGATCCCCAGGGCAGCGCCAAAGCACGCCCCGGCGGAGGAGCCGAGCACATCCGGCGAAACCATCGGGTTTTTGAACATCCCCTGATAGACGCAGCCCGCGGCGGAAAGGGCTGCCCCCACCAGAGAAGCGGAAAGAATGCGGGGAAGGCGGATGTTGATCGCCACCCGTTCCATGTTTTCGGTCCAGGTTTTTCCGATGTCGAAGACCTTGCTGGCGAAGATCTTGATCAGCTCGGGCAGCGGAACGCCGTATCTGCCCACGCAAAATGAGACAAAAAAACAGCCCCCAAAGACCAGCACCAGCAAAAGCATCCGCCGTCTTACGGACTTTTTGGAAAAACGTTGGACTTCGCACTTGGCGAAATCGGTTTGTCGGCTCAAAACTTTATCCTCCAACCGGCGGCGCAAAATGGGGCAAGCGCCCTGCACACAACCGATATGTTTATATAAACAAATCGCTATTGTGAACAGTATAACACACCCCCCCTGGCCGCGCAAGTAAATAGGCATCCAACCAAAGGGTTGCAAAAATAGGCAAATCCGCCACGCGCGTTTATTTATTGGGTTTGCGCGTTTTTACCAGCGGACCCTTTCATTATTGTGTTTAGCGCTTTACCAGGCTATAATAAAGGGCATACATCCAAAAAAATGCCCTGCGGTTTCGCAGAATGGCTTATTTTTTATATGTTTTGGAATACAGGAGGATAACATGTCACGCAAACAGCAGTATCTGGCGGGATTGCGGGCGGGAATACCCGTCGTCGTCGGCTATGTGCCCGTTGGCATGGCCTACGCCATCATGGCCCGGCAGGCGGGGCTTTCGGTGTTGGAAACGGTGTTCATGTCCATGATGGTCTTTGCCGGAGCGAGCCAGATGATGGCGGCGGGCATGTTTGCCCAGGGGGCAAGCATCGCAGCGATGATCGTCGCCACCTTCATTCTAAACCTCAGGCATGCCATCATGAGCACCTGCGTCTTCAGCCGCATGCAAAAGGCGACATGCACCACCAGGCTGCTGGCGGCTTTTGGCGTGACGGACGAATCCTTCGCGATCTTTGCCACCCAAAGCGACCAGCACGCCAACGCCCCCTTCTTCTTCGGGTTGATCACCGCCACTTATTCCTCCTGGGTCGCAGGTTCGGCGGTGGGGGCGGTGGCAGCGCTGTTATTGCCCGAAATCCTCTCCGCCAGTTTGGGGATCGCCCTTTATGCGATGTTTTTAGGCCTGCTGACGCCCGGCGCCAAGAAGAATGCGCGACTGGTGCTGCTCATCGTGCTGACGGCGGCAGTCCATTCCATCCTTTGCCTTTGGATCGCGTCCAGCTGGGCGCTGATCCTCGCCACGCTCATCTGCGCTGGGCTAGGCGTTTTCTTTGTGGACCCGGATGCAAAGGAGGATGCGCAACATGAGGCTTGAGGTCGTTTTGGCGATCCTGGGGATGGCCCTGGCCACTTATGTGACCCGGGCGCTTCCTGCCGTATTTTGGGAAAAGTTCCAGTTGACCCCCAGAGTGGAAAAGTTCCTGAAGCTGATCCCGTATACCGCCATGTCCGCCCTGGTCTTCCCCGGTGTGTTCTCGGTGGACCCGGCAAACTGGCATGTGGGTGCCGTCGGCGCTCTGGTGGCGGTGCTGCTTTCCTGGAACAGGGTTCCCCTGGCTCTGGTGGTGCTGGGTGCGGTGCTGTCCGTGATGACCATGCATTTCCTGTTTTGATTTTTGCTTTCTGCATAGACAGGCAAAACCCAAAAAGTCACAGTTTCGGGGTTTTGCCGCATTGAGGGCATATCGCTTTCCACCGGCGGTAAGCCCATCTTTGGCGGGCGCGGGGATAAGGCTGACCAAAAAGAAAGAACCGATAAACCCCGTCGGATTTATCGGTTCCCTTGGAGCTGGTGGTGAGAATCGAACTCACAACCTGCTCATTACGAATGAGCTGCTCTGCCTTTGAGCCACACCAGCGAGTCAGCCAGCCGGCAGTCTTGCCGAACGTATTGCAGTATAGCATATTGTTTGGCGATTTTCAATTCCTTTTTGTATGAAGAACGCATCATTCTGCATGTCCCACCTAAAATAATCCAACATTTTTCGGCAATTTACGCATGTTTTGTTGCTGGAATTAAACAATTGTGTTACATTTGTTATGGATTCCCACAAGCTCCCATAATAATTACATCGGAGGAACCATGAACGGACATAGGCAACGCCTGCGCGACCGTTTTCAGGACTTTGGACAGGATTCACTGAAAGATCACGAACTCTTGGAATTGCTGCTGTTTTTCAGCATTCCCAGGCGGAACACGAATCCCATTGCCCATGCGCTATTGCACCGCTTCGGATCCCTTTCGGGCGTGTTGGCGGCTTCTGAAATCGATCTTCGCTCGGTAGACGGCGTGGGGGAAAACACCGCGCTGCTGATCCGGCTGGTGAACGAAATCGCCAGAAGGGCAAGGATGACCACCATCGCCAAAAAGCCCCTGAACAACCTGAGCGATCTGTGTGCGTATTGCTCCGAGCTGCTTTTGGGCGAGCGGTCCGAGCAGTTTTGCGCCATATTGCTGGACGCCCGGTTCAATCTGATTCGTTCCGTCCGCCTCGCCGCCGGAATCCCCGATTCCGTCACCGTCTATCCCCGATTGATCGCCGAACACGCCCTGAAATCCGGCGCGGCCAGGGTCGTCATGGTCCACAACCACCCGGCCGGGAACTGCACCCCTTCGCCAGAGGATCTTCGCACCACCGAAAGCGTGGCCGCAGCCCTTTCCTCCCTGGGGGTGGATCTGGTGGAGCACATCATCGTTTCAGACGACGAAGCCTATGCCATCAAAGCAAAGGCCGAAGTTTCCGACAGGTGCCAAAAAGCTGTGGATTCCATCCTCAGCCGCGGCAGTTTCAACCCGGCTAAGGTGGCGGAGTACCTTCGCTCGCTGGACGACGACCAGTTGGACCAGCTCATCGCTCTGCTGGAAAGCCAAGAGCAGGAATAGTTTCTTTATATTTATTAATTTCATCTCCATTTAACCAATTTCACCGCGATTATCATGTTCTGATTGCGGTGATGTTATTTTTTATTGTTTTTGCGTCCATTCCGTCACCTTCAGCTTGACAGCATACACTGGGTTTTTGTACAATAACTCCAAGCATTCCATTCTATTCCCTTCCTCAGAACACTCACAACCCCCAAAAATCAAATACTCCAGTGCGAAACGCGACCCAAGTCACTCTGTCACCTACCTATCCAACAGAATCTAAGGAGGCGATTTTTTGAGTAAGACCATAGCTGTACTGGGTACCTTCGACACCAAGGGCGTGGAGTTCGCTTATCTGATCGATCGCATTAGGGAAGCGGGCTGCGAAGTTTTGTCTATTGACGCTGGTATCATAGGCAAGCCTTACTTCGAAGCCACCATATCCCGCGAGGAAGTCGCGAAGGCTGGCGGAACCTCCATCGCCGAACTGGTCGAAAAGAACGACCGCGGCTATGCCGTTACAGCCATGATGCAGGGCGCGGGCGAGATCGCGCTGAAGCTGTATGAGGAAGGAAAGATTGACGGAATCATCAGCATGGGCGGCTCCGCTGGCACCACCATCGGCACCTATGCCATGCGCAAGCTGCCCGTCGGCGTGCCAAAGGTCATGATTTCTACCCTCGCTTCGGGGGACGTTGCGAAATACGTCGGGCCGAAGGACATCTTTATGCTCAACTCCATCGTGGACATTTCCGGAATCAACAAAATCTCCAAGACCATCTTCTCCCTCGCCGCCGGCGCAGTCACCGGCGCCGTCAAACACGCCTATCAAGGCGACGTTGAGGATGACAGCAAAAAAGTCATCGCCGCTTCGATGTTCGGCGTGACCACGCCCTGCGTCACCAAAGCCAAGGAGTACCTGGAAGCCCAGGGCTACGAAGTTCTGGTGTTCCACGCCACCGGTTCCGGCGGCCGCTGCATCGAATCCCTGGTGGACGGCGGAATGGTTCACGGCGTTTTGGACATCACGACCACCGAATGGTGCGACGAGCTGGTGGGCGGCGTGTTTAACGCCGGGCCGGAAAGGCTGGACGCCGCGGCCAAGAAGGGCATCCCCCAGGTCGTTTCCTGCGGCGCGCTGGATATGGTCAACTTCGGCGAATGGGATTCCGTACCCCAAAAATTCAAAGACCGCAACCTCTATAAGCACAATGCCACCGTCACCCTCATGCGCACCACCAAAGAAGAATGCGCAGAGCTCGGCCGCATCATCGCAGAGAAGCTGAACCAGTGCGTCGGCCCCTGCACGGTGATGCTCCCCCTGGGCGGCGTCTCCGCCATCGACAAGCCGGGCGCCCCCTTCTATGGCCCAGAAGATGATGCAGCGCTGTTTGACGCCATCAGGAAGACCCTCAACAATCCCAACGTCAAGCTCGTCGAGATGGACAACAACATCAACGACGATGAGTTCGCCCTCGCTGCGGCAAAAGCGCTGGACGATTACCTGAAGGGCTGAACCCTTCCGCTCAATCACTTTAAAATAGCAATAGGAGGATGTACCATGCCCAGGATTGAAAGAGCTGAGATACTGAAAAAGCTTCGTGAACAGGTCGCTGCGGGAATCCCGATCTGCGGCGCGGGCGCAGGC
>JBMNTV010000017.1:0-30775 GCA_050945915.1 Christensenellales bacterium | reverse complement strand
CAGCCTTTCCAATGCGGCTTTGACCTTATCTTTGCTCGCAATGTCGACCTTGTTTACCGCGGCGACCACCGGCGCCTTTGCCCTTTTCAACCGGGCGAGAATCCCCTCGTCCCGCTCCCGGATGCCCACGGTGGCGTCCGTCATAAACAGGATGCACTCCACCTCGTTCAAGGCGTCGTAGGCGACCTTGACCATGTACTGCCCCAGCTTGTTTTTCGGGGTGTGGATGCCCGGGGTGTCGATAAAAATGATCTGGAAATCCTGCCGGGTCAAAACCCCCATGATCCTGTTCCTGGTGGTTTGCGGCCGGTTGGTTACGATGGCGACCTTTTGGCCCACAAAGGCGTTCATCAGGGTGGATTTGCCCACGTTGGGGCTGCCCACGATGGAGATGAAGCCGGATTTGAAGTTAGGATTCTCTGTCAACGCTGCCTCCGTCAAGATTGGTCTGGGAGAAAGCGTTGGGAAGCAGTTCACCCAGGGTAAAAACCTTGTATTCGCCGTATTTGTTTGCGCAGACGACCTCCATTTCCGGTTCGCAGAACTCCACCAGCACCTGCCGGCAGACCCCGCAGGGCACCGGCATCGTGTCGCCGGAGCTGGTGATGGCGATGGCGGTAAACTTGCGCTCACACTCGGAAATCGCCTTGAAAACGGCGGTCCTTTCCGCGCAGTTGGTGGGCCCGAACGCCGCGTTTTCCACGTTGCAGCCCAGGTAAAATGCGCCGCTTTCGCCCTTGAGGCAGGCGCCTACCTTGTAATTCGAGTAGGGGGCATACGCCCTGTCCTTGGCGTCATTTGCCATGCGAAGCATGTTTTTGATCTCGATCTCGTGCATGTTCATTCTCCTTTTACCGAAAGGCCGGCGCGGTCCAGGATTTCCCGCTGAAGGCCGCCTATCTCTTCTTCGTCTTCGGGGGTCATATGGTCGTAACCCAAAAGGTGCAGGATTCCGTGAACCGTCAAAAAGGCAAGCTCCCGGCCAAGCGAATGGCCGAACTCTTCCGCCTGGCGGACGGCGGTTTCCAGGGAGATGGCAATGTCCCCCAAAAATTCCCCTTTCCGGCTGGAAAAGATCTGCTCGCCCTCCCTGGCGGCGAAGGACAAAACGTCCGTCGGTCTGTCGATCCCCCGGTATTGCCTGTTCAGCGAACGGATGGTCTCGTCGTCCACGATCGCGGCGCAAACGACGGACCGCTTTGCGCCGAACAGGGAAAGGGCGACGCGCGCCGCGCGCTCCATGGCCTCTTCCTGGTCCTCTTCAAAGGGGAGCACCGTCTGCTGGTTGGTGATTTCAATCATGATTCTCTTCTAGTATTTCTTCGTGGTCGGACTTGATATCCTCCAGTTCGGGATATTCGATCCGCTCGTGGAGAATGCCCTTGAAGGTCGCCATGATCGAGGACTCGATCCTGCCGAGGTCCGCCAGCGTCACCGGTGCGCGGTCAAACTGGCCGTCTTCGATCTTGGTGCGGATGATCTTGTTGACCATCTCGCGGATCTGCTCCTCCGAGGGGTTATCCAGCGAGCGGACGGCGGCCTCGCAGGCGTCGCAAATGGAGACGATGGCCGACTCTTTAGTCTGGGGATTCGGTCCGGCGTATCGAAACGGCGCGTCGGACAGGTTCTGATTCCCGTTTTGCTTGACGGCATTGTAATAAAAGAACGAGGCGAGGGAATTCCCGTGATGCTCCTGGGCAATGCTGATGATTTCCCAGGGCATCTTGGCCTTCTGGAGCATCAAAACGCCGTCTTTCACGTGGGCGGTGAGCACCGCCGCGCTTTTTTCTGGCTCCAGGGCGTCGTGGGGATTGTCCCCCGGGCGCTGGTTTTCCTTGAAGTAGATCGGCCGCTTGAGCTTGCCAACGTCGTGATAAAAGGCTCCCACCCGGGCCAAAAGGGCGTCTGCTCCGATGGCGGTGGCCGCGGCTTCCGCCAAAGTGGCGGTGAGCATGCTGTGGTGATAGGTGCCCGGCGCCTCCATCATCAGCCTTCTTAACAGGGGCTGGTCCGCGTTGCTCAGTTCTGCCAGGCGCTGCGGCGTCGCCAGCCGGAACAGCCATTCCCAAAAGGGCATGATCCCGATCCCGACGATGGCGCAGAGCACATTCGTCCCGAGGATCCTTAAAATATCAAACAACAGCGCGGAACCCGCCGTCGAATCGATGAGGGAAAAGACCCACAGGGCGATGGACATGACAAATGTGGAAAAAAGCGCGCCGGCGAACACGGCGGACCTGCGCGCCGCCTTCCTGACGGACAGCACGCCGGCAAACCCGCCCACAAGCGTCATGACCAGCGACCGGGCAAATATCCCGTAGTCGTAGGCTGGCCCCAGGCACATCAGGCCGAAGATCAGCGAAAGATACAATACGGACACCGCGGCGACCCTGCCGGAAACCAGCATCGTGAGCATGAACGCCGCGAAATAAATCGGATTGAATACCGGATTGAACCGGAAGGAGATCAAGGCGATGATCAGCGCGGCGCCGATCAGCAACGAAGACAACAGCGCCTTGGACGAGCTGGAAAGATACCGCGGGAGGTAAACGGCGATCAGGGCGACGATGCAGGTCAGGAAGATCCCGATGCAAACGGCGATCAGCACGTTCATGAAAACCCGGTCCCCCGTCACCCGGACGGCGCCCGCGGACACCAGCAGCTGATAGACCTTGTCCGTCACCACCGTTCCCGCGGGGACGAGGACGGAACCCTTTTTGATGTACTGATCCTCCACCGCCCTTGCCGCCTCATCCATGGCGATCAGGGTGTCCGTCTCGCTGTAAATCAGCGTGGGGTTGATGAACTCCCGGGCCATGATGCCGCACAGATTCTTGATGGCCAAGGGCGTCAGCGGTTCAAGGCCCTGGCGGAACCCCGTCCGGGTTTCCTGCAGGGTGCTGTCCTTGATTCCCCTGCGCAAAACGGCGTTGATGCGCAGCTGGGCTTCCCGGGTCCAGGCCATAAAATCCGTTTCCGGAAGGGATAAAAGGCCGTAAATATCATCGTCAGACAGGGCATCCAGCGCCACGGGCTTCAAGGCGGAGATCTCCTCCGGCGTGATGATGGACGCCCACTGGGCGGCGGTCAGGTTCCCGCTCCCCATAGAGGCAAGGGCGCTGCCCGCCTCCGCCGCGGAGGCCTTCTGCAGCCGAAGAAGTTCGCAGTCCGCGCGGATCCTGTCCAACCCGTCCATAAAAGCGATGACGCCGTTGGTCAAACTGGCGTAAATCTCTTCGTCCAGCTTGTACACCTTTTCCACCGAGCTGCTGGCCTGAAGGCGGCTGGCAACCGTGGCTTCCTCGTCGACCATATCCCGCGGGGCCAACACATCGCTGTTGAGCACATCGCCGATCCGGACGGAGATCTGCGGCCTCGCGATGCTCAGAAGCACGCAAGAGACAGAAACCGCAAAAACCAGAAAGATTGAACCGGCAAACAGCATCTTGTTCCGGTCGGGCTTTCTGAGCGGCTTCTTTTTGATCGACTTATTTACCGGCTCCGCGGTCGTCTTTTGATTGAGCTTCATGTGTAAACGCCTCCGTCAGCGCCCCAAACGATAATCCTGCCGTTTCTGGTCTGACTTGTCATAAGCGAGAATGATCTTTTGCACCATTTCGTGCCGGACGACGTCCTTATGGCTGAGGTAGACGATGGACAGCCCTTCGATACCCTTCAGCACCGCGGCCGCATGGATCAGGCCGGAGCGCTTGTCCGCTGGCAGGTCGATCTGCGTGATGTCCCCGGTGACGATCACCTTGGAGCCCTCGCCGAATCGGGTGAGGAACATCTTCATCTGCTCGATGGTGGCGTTTTGCGCTTCGTCCAGGATGATGAAGGCGTCGTTCAGGGTTCTTCCGCGCATATAGGCCAAGGGGGCGACTTCGATGGCGCCCTTTTCCGTCAGGGACTTGAAGCTTTCCATGCCCAGAAAATCGTAAAGGGCATCATACAGCGGGCGGAGATACGGGTCCACCTTGTTCTGCAGGTCCCCTGGCAAAAATCCCAGCTTTTCGCCCGCTTCCACCGCCGGCCTCGTGAGGATGATCTTGTTGACTTCCTTATTTTTAAAGGCCAGCACCGCCATGGCCACAGCCAGGTAGGTCTTTCCGGTGCCGGCAGGGCCGATGGCAAAGACCACCGTATTGTCCCGAATCGCCTTGATGTACCGCTTTTGACCCAGGGTTTTGCAGCGGATCTGCCTGCCTCGATTTGTGAAGGCGATGACGTCCCCCGAAATGTCGGTAATCAGCTCGGCGTTCCCTTCCCGCGCCAGGTCGACAGCGTAGCGGATGCGCTTTTTGTCCACCATCTCCCCGTCGGAGATCAGCGCCAACAGCTTTTCGATCACGAGGGCGGCGAGCTCGACATTCTCGCCCTTGCCGGTGACGGCGATGCTGTGGTCCTTTGCGCCCACCTTCGCGCCGGTTTCTTCCATGATCACTTGGGCGTTTTCGTCCAGATTGCCAAAAAGGGCAGAAATCTGCTCCATCGACTCAACTTCGACAAGCCTGCACACTTCGGATCTATCGCTCATGCTTGAATTCCTTTGTGTTTCAGTCTATCCGGCCGGTATGGGTGACGCGGCGGAGATATTTTCGTTCGTTTCGACGACGGTGATGGCGATCATGCCCTGTTCCGTTTTTTGAAAGGTCGTTTCGGATGCGACGATCCGCGCGTCCTTGGGAATCTGGGCGGTCGCCCGGTGAAAGGAGGCTTCTTTCGCCAGGCGCATCAGTTCGTCTTCCCGTCTCATGACGATGCTGCTCTTGATCTCGCGGCGAATTTCTCGGGAAACGGTCATCGGAAGGAAGAAGCCGGAGCCGTCATATGTGACGCTGCGTTCGGTATCGTACTGCGCGAACTTCGGAGGCTCTGCAGCCTCCATGCCGGCGATTTCAATCACCGTCGCCTCCTGCACCCTGCCGGTGCGGACGAATTCCGAAGTTTCGTCGGAAACAAAGGCCCGCCCAGTATACCACACTCTGCCCACGATATCCGCCCTTGCGCGGACGAATTGCCCCTCTGCGTGGGGCAGCGCACCGGACACAAGAAGCTGACCGGGATTCACCGTCTGCCCTTCCTGGACCTGGGCGACGCCCTCATAGACGAAGATCGAGGCAATCATCGCCTTTTTTGTGGCGACAATGTCCGCAGGTGTGCTATCGTCCAGCGCTTCGGGGGGCGGAGTTTCCTCCACCACTTCCACCAGCAGGCGGGTCCCCTCGATGGTCACGCCCACCCAGGCCAGTCCCTTGGTCCTTAAAATCAGCCTGTCTCCCAGGCCGCTGTGGTCGATGCTTTTGACCGGGGTTCCTTCTGTCACCCCCTCGTCCTTCAGGGCTTCGATGACCTGCTGTTCATCCGTGTTCAGGCAGCCGGAAACGTCGATTCGCCAAATGAAGCCGGAAAGCAGATAAAGCACCGTCAGCGCGGCAACGCCGCCCCAAAACAGCATGGGCCGTGACCTGAGTCCCGCAAACAGAAAGGGAACGCCGCTTCGTTTGAGGATGCGCACCGAGCATTTTGCCTGGCGGTTGATGCCTCGCAACATGAAAAAACCCTTCGGGGTGACGCAGGCCGTCAGCACGCCCGGCCCTTCGCTCCGGATGCCCCGAACGGGAATTCCACTTGCCCGGGCAAGCTCGATCAGGCGGATGGGCGCGCTTCCTTTGACCTGTATTTTAACATATCCACGTAAAGAATACCACAGCGACAACGCCATTGGACAAATACCTCGTCACATCCACTCGATATTTCTGATCTCGCCGGTCAGCAAAAGCGACCCGCAGCCCAGATCCTCCAAGACCAAAGAAACCCCAAAGATTTTAAGCACGCCTATGGATGTTCTTACCGTCAGCTTTTCGCCGTCGAACTCCTCCACGCCCTTGTGGTTCTCGACGGTCAGTTTCCGCCTGCCGTCCACGCTCACCGTTGGTTCGTCCAACAACACATCCGCCGGAAGATCCAGGGCTTCCGTCAGCCCCTGGCGAATCGGCTTTTTGGATTTCCGCGTGGCCTTCATGGTACCTCCACAAAACTGTTGTTTCATATCATATTATGACTTCGGCGTATTAAAAAGACGCCCCGATGGGGCGTCCTCCCGGCGTCTGATCTGCGGGGGCTTTGCCGGCTGGCTGTTCTGTTCGACAGGTTGCGTGCGCGGCCGACAACAACCCCGACGAAGGGGTCGCGTTAAACTTCGGGATTCCGTTACACGTATTTTTGCATGTGGTTCAGCGCGGATTTTTCCAGCCTGGAAACCTGGGCTTGCGAAATACCCCTTTCACAAAGCGAAATGACGCTGCGGTTATCCTCATAATCCACCGAAAACAGCCTTCCCATGCTCAGATAGATGTCCAACCGGGCGCCGTTTTCCGTTTTTTCCACCTCTACCCTCGAAAGGGCGGCAGCAGCGACGGAAGGGTCGAAGCTCTTTTCGCCCCAGGCCGCGTTGAGGGCCTTTTTTAACCGCAAAAGCCGTTGTTCCCGCAGACCGCAGCGGCAAAGGGCGTCCCGCATTTCGTTCAGGGCACTTTCGGCGGCTTCGATCTGGGCGGTCATTCCGCCGTTTCGCTTTGCGAACTCCTTTTTTTCAATCAGCCCCTCCACCGCGAGCTCCAACAGCTTGTCCCGTTTTTTGACAAGCTTTTGAAGCTCCGCTTCCTGGTCGGCGATTTTTTTCGCCAGTTCGTTTTCCGGCGAAAGGGAGGCATACAGCTGCATCAGTCCGCCGACGATCTCCTCCCGGTTGGAAAAAACCCGCTTGACAGCGGCGGTGACCACCTTGTTCAGTTCGTCGGTATACAGGGTGGGCGCTGTGCATCCCTTCCCGCCGTGCAGCCTGTATTGCCGGCAACTCCAGCATTCCCGCTCGCCGGAAACGGTGCGCCGTACCTGCCTGTGGAAAGCGGTTTCGTGCTCCTTGCAGATGATTTTACCGCTATAGGCATAGCGCGTGCCGCAGGCCTGGGCGTTCTTGCGGATGGCTTCCCCCCTTTTCGTCAGCAGGGCGTTTGCCCGCTCCCAAAGCTCCTCCGAGACGAGGGCGGGAACGTTTTCGTCCGGGTGCTCCATCCATTCCTCCCTGGGCAGCCGGACGCTTTTCTTGGAGCGAAAATCCACCTTGGTGGTCTTGTTGCCGCAGTAACAGCCCTTGTATTTCGGGTTGGAGAGGATCCCCCGCAGGGTGTGATAGGATAATGGCTCGCCCTTTGCGTTGGCAAACCCCTCTTGAAACAGGACGGCGGACAGCTTGCGGATGCCAATGCCGCCCCCGGCGTATAGCTCGAAGGCCCGTTTGACCATCGCGGCTTCGCTTTCGTCCACGGCGAGCCGTCCGTCCCGCTTGATGTAACCCGTGGGCGCGGCTCCCAGCATCCTGCCCTTTTCCCTGGCCCTTCTGATGCCAAACCGCACGCGCTCGCTGAGCTTTCTGACCTCGTCCTGGGCGATGCCCGCCATGATCGTCAAGCGCAGTTCTGAATCGGGAAGCAGGGTGTTGATGTTGTCCGACTGAAAAAACACTCCCACCCCGTGGCGCAAAAGCTCCTGGGTGTAGCGGATGCTGTCCAAGGTGTTTCTGGAAAAACGGCTGATCTCTTTGGTGATCAACAGGTCAAAGACCCCGGCTTTTCCGTCCTCGATCATGCGCAAAAAGCTCCGCCGTGCCAGCACTCCCGTTCCGCTGATCCCCTCGTCCACATACCCGCCTGCAAAGGTCCAGTTGGGGTTTTCGCGGATCACGCGTTCGAAATACTCGATCTGATTGCCCAAAGAGCCTTTCTGCTCGTCCTTGTCCGTGGATACGCGGGCGTAATACGCGACTTTCAGCGGCAGATCAAAGATACTGCTTCCGGCACTCAGAGCGCTGCGCAGTTTGATGATGTCCATGCGCTCCTCCGTGTGAATGATATTCATTTATATTGTATTGCCCCGCTTCTTTTGGGTCAAACGCTCCAGCAGGGCAATATTTGCCAGGCGATGCGTTTCAAAATCCAGCTCCCCCTTTTCGAACATCAGCTCATTGAGGGCAAGCTGGATTTTGATTCTCGCCTCGTCCCTGCTTTCCATTGGGTCACCTCCGCGCGTTTTCTGCCGCTTGGCCGATTATCCCCAAGTATTCCCAAGAAAAGCATCTGTGACTAAATCATGAATATTTCTTCATTTTTCGCCATCTACTACCTTTTGTGGTCGGAGAATGGTAATATAGATCCGTTGATTATCCATTGGAGGCATTCTCGTGCGCAATTCTCGTCTGATCGCCCTGTTGCTTTTTGTCGCTGTTCTGTTTTCTTTGGCGCCGGCCGTGGCATCCGCCGAGTTCACCGGCACCGTCAAATCCGACCATGTACTTTTGATGGACGCGGATTCCGGCCTGATTCTCTACGAAAAAGGCGCTTACGAAAAGGCCTATCCCGCCAGCACCACAAAGGTGATGACCTGTATTCTCGTGTTGGAAAACTGCACGAATCTTCGGGAAAAAGTCACGATCAGCAGGATCATCCGGAATTACGGCGAAGGAAACAGCCTGATGGGCCTTACCGTCGACGATGAGGTCCGGGTCAAGGACCTGCTGTATGGCCTGATGCTGCCCTCGGGAAACGACGCTGCAGCCGTTTTGGCCGAGCATTTCGGCGGGAGCTTTGAAGCTTTTGCGGAAATGATGAACGAAAAGGCCGAAGAGCTGGGCATGGAAAACACCCGTTTCGTCAATCCCCACGGCCTGCATGACGAAGATCATTACACCACGGCTTACGATATGGCCATCCTCGTGCGCTATGCGATGCAAAACGGGGATTTCCGCGCCATCGTGGGCACGCCTTCGTATACCTGCCCCGCCACCAAAAAGATGGACGAGCGCACCCTTTATAACACCAACCGCTTTTTGAACCCCAAGGAAAAGAACAGGAAATACAACTGGAGCGCTGTGACAGGCGTCAAAACCGGCTTCACCAACGCGGCGGGCGGTTGCTTTGTCGCCTCGGCCAGCCTGGATGGAAAGAACCTGATCTGCGTGATTCTGGGCGACCGGTCGGATGGCCAGGAACGCCGTTGGTCGGAATCCCGCGCCCTGCTGGAATACGGATTTGAAACCCTGACCACCGCCAAAATCTCCGAACTGAACATCCCCGTCCAGACGGTCAACGTTCCCAACGCCGCTGCGGACGACGAGGAAGGCGGTGTGCTCGCCCTGACCATCGGCACCGAATCCACCACCGTCGCCTGCACGAAGGAGATTCTTTCTGCCATCGCTTCCGGCGAGTCGAGGGCGGAAGTGAGCATCAAGCTGGACGACGTCATCGCCGCGCCCATTTCTGCCAATCAAAAATTGGGGACGGCAACCATCCGCTTCGACGGCAACACCCTCGGTACCGCGGACGTCTTCGCGTCCCGCGCCGTCGCAGAGAAGCAGGAGGTCGCCCCCAGCGATACCCCCTCCCAATCACCCGACGGCGGTTCCCTGATCAGCGGACCCCCTTCGGTGATACGCGAGCGCACCAGCGGTTACCTGATCGTTGCGGCAGTGCTCCTCGTTTTGATCATCCTGCTACTCATCTTCAGGATCAGAAGCCGGTCCAGAAGAAAGAGGCGACGCAGGGCTCCTTCCCGCCGCGGCAAGGACGATGTGCTCTGACGCGCCATCGCTGCGCAACATCTGAACGCAAGAAAAGCCCGCCGGTTGATTAGCCGGCGGGATGATTTTGTTGTTTTGCCGGGGCAAAAGTTTAGCTGGTGAGTTTTTCGAGTTCTTCGCGCAAGCCGTCGGTCTTCCCCACGACCGCCACCGCCATATTGTCCGTAAGCAGAACCTTTTTCGCCAATTCGTTGACCTTTTCCAGCGTGACGGCCTCGATGTCTCGGATCACTTCTTCCTCGCTGCGGACGTGTCCATACAGCAGCTTGTTCTTGCCGATGGCGTTCATGCGCGCGCCGGGGCTTTCGTTGCCGAGAATATAGCTTCCGCGAAGCTGGCCGCGGCTCCTGACGAACTCTTCCTCGGTGATCCCGTGGTTTTTGACCTTATCGAGTTCCTCGATAATCAGCGCCAGCACGGATTTTGCCAAGGAGGAGCCGGTCCCCGCGTAAATACCCAGGGAGCCGGTGTCCTTATACGACGAATTGAAGGAATACACCGAATAGGCAAGGCCGTTCTGTTCGCGGATCACCTGGAACAGCCGGGAGGACATACTCCCGCCCAGGGCGTTGTTCAGCACCATCATCGGATAGTAGTCCGGCTCCCGGGGGCCGAAGGCGGGCAAAGCCAGGGCGATGTGGCACTGTTCGATGTCCTTCTCCGCGGAGGCGAAGCGCACGCCCTGGGGCTTTTGCGGAACAGGATACGGCTCCGGCGGCACATCGCCGCCCTCGCCGCCGAAGTATTTGTACGCCAGCTCTTCGATCTTGTTTTCATCAAAACTGCCTGCCACGGCGAGCAGCAGGTTGTTTCCGCGGTAGTGCCTGTCCATATAGGAGATGATATTCTCCCGGGTGAAGCCGCGGACGCTTTTCCGGGTTCCCAGGATGGGCCTGCCGTGGGGGGCGTCCCCGAAATAGGTGGCGGAAAGCAACTCCATCGTCACGTCTTCCGGCGTATCCTCAGACATGTTGATCTCCTCCACCACGACCCCCTTTTCCTTTTCCATCTCCTGGGGGTCAAACACCGAATTCAGCACCATGTCCGAGAGGACGTCGGCCGCGATTTCGATCTGTTCGTCCAGCGTCTTTGCGTAAAAACAGGTGCATTCCTTGGAGGTAAAAGCGTTCAACTGGGCGCCGATGCTGTCCATCTCCTCGGCGATCTTTGAGGCGGACCGCTTTTTTGTCCCCTTGAAAAGCATGTGTTCGATAAAATGGGAAATGCCGGCTTCCCCGTCGTGCTCCTTGACAGAGCCGGTGCCGGCCCACACGCCCAGAGAAACCGAGCGCAAATGGGGCATTTTCTGCCCGATGATGCGAATGCCGTTGTCCAGTGTTTTTTCGTAGTACATCGTAACTCCTATTCGTTGCCGCCAGAGAGGGCCTTCAATGTCAGCCCCATATGGCGGAGAGTCTCTATCATACCTGAAAAGGCGTCAATGGTAGTCTTGGCAGGTTGGAAGCGGATTATCGCTCCATCGAAGGAGGATTCGCTTACTTTTTTTATCAGCACGGCGGGATCCGTAGTGGTGTTTTTCAGTTCAAACGTGCAAAGCACGGTGGTCAGCCCAAGCTCGGAGGCAGCGGTATCCAGGACGGAAGAATCCGTCCCTTGCGAAGGCATGACATGGGTCAAGTCCACGCCCAGGGCGCTCATTTGCGCGGCTTCCGCCTGGAGCGCTTTGGCGTCGCTGCACAAAAGGCCGATCTCGAACCCCTGATCGAGCATCTCCGCCACCCGTTCCGGATGCTCTTTTGCAAACGCCGCGGTCATGAAGAACGTTATGGGAACGTCCATTTCCGCCGCGAGGCCCATCAGGCGATCCAGTCCGGTAGCGTTCCAGGTCACAACGCATTCCAGCACCACGCCCTCGTCCCGCTTGTAGACGACGCCCGCCTCCCGGGCGTTCATCGCGTTGATCGCCGCGCCGAAGGCGTACGCGATCAGCACGACGCCAATGACGATGATGCTCCAAAGATGGCTTCTTTTGGTGTTGATTCCCATGTTGACCTCCGCACACGATGGATACTGATATAATGTATTCCTTTCGGTGCGAAGCTATGCTGGTTGTCCCCCAAAGCCTTGCTGAAAAGGGCCGGCAATTTCATCCGGCCCCGTCTTTTTGTCCCTTTATCTCTTATCTTCCGGCAAAAGGCCTTTTCGCGTCAGGTTGACGCGGCCCTTGTCGTCGATTTCTTCGACCCGCACGAGGATTTCGTCCCCGATGTTGACGACGTCCTCCACCTTGTTGACCCGGCGGTTGCTGAGCTTGGATATGTGCACCAGCCCGTCCTTTCCGGGAAGCAGCTCGACGAAGGCGCCAAAGGTCATGATGCGCACAACTTTGCCGAGGTAGACCTCGCCCACCGCGACTTCATGGGTGAGGGATTCGATGATGCGCTTGGCTTCGGCTGCTGCGGCGCTGTCCACAGAGGCGATGAAGACGCTGCCGTCGTCCTCGATGTCGATCTTGACGCCGGTGTCAGCGATGATCTTGTTGATGATCTTGCCGCCGGGGCCGATGACGTCCCGAATCTTGTCGGGATTGATCTTGAAGGAGATGATCCTCGGCGCGTACTTCGAAAGCTCCTTGCGGGGCGCGGGCAGGGTTTCGAGCATTTTATCCAGAATATAGAGCCTGCCATCCAGAGCCCGCTTCAGGGCGCGATCGATGATCTCCTTGTCGATGCCCTTGATTTTCATGTCCATCTGGATCGCGGTGATGCCGCCGGCCGTTCCCGCGACTTTGAAGTCCATGTCGCCCAGGAAATCTTCGAGACCCTGGATGTCCGACAGAACGACGACCTTGCCACTTTCCTCGTCCTTGACCAGGCCCATGGCCACACCCGCCACCGGAGCCTTGATGGGTACGCCCGCGTCCATCAGAGAAAGGGTGCTGCCGCAAACGCTGGCCTGGCTGGTGGAGCCGTTGGAGCTTACAACCTCGGAAACCAAGCGGATGGCATAGGGGAATTCCTCTTCGCTGGGGATGACGGGCAAAAGCGCACGCTCGGCAAGGGCACCATGGCCGATCTCGCGGCGGCCGGGGCCGCGCATCATCCTGGCTTCGCCGGTGCTGTAGGGCGGCATGTTGTAATGGTGCATGTAGCGCTTGGTGTCTTCCAGGCTGATGCCGTCCAGCATCTGGGCTTCACTCATCGTGCCCAGGGTGGTCATGGTCATGACCTGGGTTTGTCCACGGGTGAACACGGCGGAACCGTGGGTGCGCGGGAAAATACCCACTTCGCACCAAATCTCGCGGATCTGGGTGGCGGTGCGGCCGTCCGGACGGATGCCATCCTCGATGATGCGCTTCCGGACCAGCTCTTTGGTCATGTTATACAGCACATCTTCCACGTCGCCCAGGCTGTCCGGGTACTGCTCTGCAAAATGCTCCTTGCATTCCTCGCGGACCTTCTTGGTGCGCTCGTCCCGGACGGACCTTTCGAAGGTGTCCAGCGACCAGGCGACCTTGTCCGCCGCATAGGCGCGGACCGCGGCTTCGAGTTCCGGGTCGATCTGGTGGATCTCGATCTCGCGCTTGGGCTTGCCGACTTCCGCTACGATCCCGTCGATGAACGCCACGATCTTCTGAATGTACTCGAAGCCGAACATGATGCCGTCCAGCATCTCTCGTTCGGTGACTTCCTTGGCGCCAGCTTCCACCATCATCACCGCGTCCCTGGTGCCGGAAACGACCAGGTGCAGGCGGCTTTCCTCGCTCTGCTGGGCGGTGGGATTGATGATGTATTTGCCGTCGATCATGCCGACGACGACAGAGCCCGTCGGTCCCGCCCAGGGAATATCGCTGATGGACAGGGCGACGGAAGAGCCAATCATCGCAAAAACTTCGGGGGGAATCTCCGGATCGACGGACAGCGCAGTGGCGACGACCTGAACGTCATTCCTCCAGCCTTTGGGGAAAAGCGGTCTGATCGGCCTGTCGATCAGGCGGGAGGTCAAAATCGCGTTGGTGGAGGGCCTGCCCTCGCGTTTTATAAATCCGCCGGGAATTTTACCGACGGAGTACAGCTTTTCTTCAAAATCCACACTCAGCGGAAAAAAGTCGATCCCGGGCCTTGGGGTCTCGGAAGCGGTGGCGCACACCAGCACCGCGGTATCGCCGCAGCGCACGACGCACGAACCACCCGCCTGCTGGGCATACTTGCCGGTTTCGACCACCAGCGTTCTGCCAGCAAGGTCCATCTGGAAGGTTTTATGCATTTTTTGCTCCTTTTGTATTTTTTCTCACTTTTTCACAGCCTTACTATTATAATACTTTCGTTTCCAAAAGGGAATAAGCAATATGGGCCTGCTCCTACATATTGTATTTTGATTCCCCGTCTTTTCCCTTATACCTGAAGGCAAAAACACCCGCTTCGTCAAAAAAGCAGGTGTTTGAATGCATGGATTTCAAAAAACCATTGCCGGCCGCGGGCTTATTCTTCCTGCCAGCCCTTGCAGACGTCCACCCATTCCACACTGTTGGAAAGGCGGAAAAGTTCGTCGCAGGTCAGTTCGATGGCGGAATTCGCGCTTCCCGCAGCGGGAAAGACCGTTTCGAACCGCTGGAGGGATCTGTCGGTATAAACCGTCACTTCCCTGTCCTTTGGAAGCGCAAAGGGGCAGACGCCGCCAATCGCATGGCCGGTGAATTCCACCACCTCTTCGGGGGGCAGCATCTTTGCCTTTGTTTTGAATCGGGCCTTGAACTTCGCGTTGTCGATTTTTGCGTCCCCCGCGGTCACGATCAGCACGCAGCCCTCCCCGACCCTGAAGGAGAGGGTTTTTGCAATCCGCGCGGGTATCACCCCCACCGCGACAGCCGCAAGCTCCACCGTAGCTGAAGAAACGTCAAACTCCTGAATATCCTGTTCCTTTCCGTATGCCGCGAAAAATGCGCGGACTTTGTCGATCGACATGCCATCCTCCGTAAACCATATGATAACCGCCATGTTAGCATATGAACTGAAGAAATTCAACAAAAAGGGCGGGGGCAAAAGCGCCCGCCCTGGCTGGATTTTGGGAGTTGCACCGGGCTAAAATGGCCTTTCGTGCCCGAAATCGAACTCAGCCGATGATTTCCTTGACCTTTTCGAGCATCGCTTTCGCGAGCTTCGCATGCTCTTCCGCTTCCAGATGGACGCCGTCAATGGGCGATCCCGTCACGATCTTTCCCGCGTCCATGTAGTGACAGCCGTTCTGCTTTGCGATGCCTTCCAGATAATTGGCGATTTCTCGGGATTTCTCTGCCGCGCCTGCGCCGAACACCGGGCCCATCACAGGCTCATTCACATACGCTTCGCCAATGGGGGTGGGACAGACGAGCAGGACCTCCGGCGATTTTCCGCCCCGGCCCCAGATGGTCTGTTTGACCCTCCTTGCCACGTTGCCTGCGCCAACGGCGATGTTGTAACCATTGACGCCGAAGCGTTCCTTGCAGTCGTTGGTGCCCAGCATGATGATCACAAGATCGACGGGGTAGCAGCACTCCAGGATGGGGATGATGTGTTGATAGCCGTTCTTTTCCTGCTCGACGGGGTCATCCCACACCGTGGTCCTTCCGTTCTGGCCCATCTCGATGACGTCGTAATCGTCGCCCAGGGCCTTCGCCATGACCGCCGGCCAGCGGATGGTTTCGTCAAACCGCTCGCAGACCTTACCCGGGATCCATCCCCATGTGTTGGAATCGCCGAAGCACAGAACCCTTTTCTTCATGACATCCTCCTTATTTTGTCGTTTGCGGTGTTTGGCAACGCGGGAACCATTTGAACTTATTATATATGTATTTTGTAAATTTTACAAATATATTTGTAATTCAAGACCGGCTTTTTCCTGTCAGGCAAAGAAAAGCAGGCGCAGCCCCGTCGCCGCGCCTGATCCCGTACCACAGCCGCCGCCCGGGTGTGCCGTTATCACACCGCGGCGGATTGGGTTTATTTATAGATACCGTAAGTCCTTTTAATCTCCTGAACGTAAATGATGCCATGCCCCGGCTCTTCGATTTTGAGCTTTTCCCGAATCGCGTTGACGATCGCTTCGGTGCTCTCCGTCTCGGTCAGGATGATGACGATCTCCTTCTCCGGCTCAATTTCCATGGCAAAGACCTTGCTGGTTTCATGGATTCCTGAACCCCGGGCATTGATGATCGTGCCGCCCTTGGAACCGGCTTTGGTGGCGGCGCTGATCACGTCTTCCGCTTTGCCCTTATCCACAATGGTGGTGATGGAATGATACATCGCGCAATCTGCTCCCTGTTTTTGATTTGACCTGCAGCTGGAAATGCTCTTCGTTCCGAAAACGCCGCAGACCGGATAACTGAACGCTATGCCGTGATTGGGCTTATAAAGCTCGAAATCCTGGTTCATCATTTCGAGCAGCTGCTCCGCCTTTTCCTCCCCGGCGATCATAAAAACGATCTCTTTTCGGACGTCGGCCAGGCCGACGAAGTTCAACAGGCGGTTTTTGATCGTTCCGTGGCCCAGCACCACCGTTCCGCCGGAAATCCCGCGGTTCTTGGCATATTTGAGGATCCTGCTGGCTTGGCCGGAATTGACGATGACGCACACAAGCTCAATCTCGGCGCTCAACGGCAAGCTAGTCATCCTCTGCCACCCCTTCCTTTTTGGATTTGATCTTGAAAATCAGCCCCAGAACCTGCAAAGCGATCAGCGGCGTCATCGCCACCATTGCAATGATGCCGAAGCCATCCACCAGGACGTTGGCGCCTTCGATCGCTTCGGCGGCTCCCTGGGCATAGGCCAGGATGAACGTGGCCGTCATCGGCCCGGATGCTACCCCGCCGGAATCGAAGGCAATCCCCACGAACAGCTGGGGAGCGACAAAGCTCATCGCGACGGAAATGATGTAACCCGGCAGCAGATAATGCCAAAGCTGCACACCGGGGCGGATGATTCTGACGATGGACAATGCCACCGCCAGGGCTACGCCGATGGCCAAAAAGGCCATGACTGCCTTCTTCTTCACATAGCCGCTGGTCACATCCTCAATCTGCTGGTTCAGGATATGGACGGCGGGCTCGGCGAGGATGGTGACCATGCCGAGGATGAATCCGATCAGGATCACCCAGAAGCTGCTGTCCATGGCGGCGAGCCTGTACCCCACGACGCCCCCGACTTCCATGAACCCCGCATTGACCCCCAAAAGGAACAGCACCAGGCCGATAAAGGCAAACAGGAACCCGAACAGGATCTTTCGCATGGAATCCCTGGAAACCTTGAGGGATACCGCGTTGAACACCAGGAAAATCACCAGCATGGGCGCAAGGGCGAGAAGAACTTCGCCCGCCAGCGTCGGAATGATTCGAAAGAAGGGCCCAAGAAGCGAGTCATTCGCCACTTCATTGACCGGAAGGGAGCCGGTCATCCTTTCCGCCCTGGATATCACGCTCATCAGCGCAACGCCAAGGATCGCGCCGCTGGAGGCGACCCCTACGAGACCGAAGCTGTCGTTCTCGGAGGAGGCGCTGTCCTTTTTCAGTTTGGAAACCCCCGCTGCAAGGGCCAGAATAAACGGCACGGTGAGCGCGCCGGTGGTGGCGCCGGAAGCGTCAAAGGAGATGGCCAGAAACTCCGGGGAAACGAAGATGCAGATCACAAGGATGATGCCATAGATGACGACCAGCGCGATGCGCAGCGGGATGTTGAACACGATCCTGGAAAGGCCGAAAGAGATCATCACCGCGATGCCGATGGAAACGACCATAACGATGCTCAGCTTTGTGATCTGGCCGGAGGTGACAGCGTCCACCTGGCCCGCCAGGATGTGGAGATCGGGTTCGGCGACGGAGATAAAAAAGCCGAGCAACAGGCCTACTGCCACAACGATCCAGATTTTGCTTGATTTTGCCAGGGACCCTCCCATCATGTTGCCGATGGGGGTGATCCCGATATCCACGCCGCTTAAAAATACCGTCAATCCTATAATAATCAACGCTGCCCCGATGAGGAACCGAAACAGCATGTTCGGCTCGATGGGAGTCAGCGTAAAATGCAAAATCACGACCAGCAACGTGATCGGTAGTACAGAGTAAATGACTTCTTTGAATTTTGATTGGATCAGACCCAAAAATCTTTTTACCTACTTCCGATAGAATGGGCGGAATTTGAAAAATATGCTTCCTTGCGAAGGGATGTTCCACCGTTTTGGATCGCCGATGGAACGATTGGTATTTTATAATTATAGAAAAATACCACAAAAAAGTCAACCCAAATGGCCCGCCCCTTCATGTAAGTGGATGAGAAAGAATGCCTTTTCCATCCTTGGTTTCACATCCTGAACCCTTTACGGACCGCAGAAGCTCTTTGATGAGAAGCGTTTGAAACTTAAGGCGACTTCCCGCCGTTTTGCAGATAGCGTCCGGCAAAAACACCCCGGCTTACAGCAGCGCTTGAGACCCAAGGACCTTCTTGTAAAGCGGGTCGAACTCGCAGCCGCAGTTGCCGCATTCTCTGTCCGCCTGCGAAACTGCTTTGAGCAACTCTTCCTTACTGCAATCCCCGTTCAGCCACCGCTTGGACGGTTCGGCGATCAGCTCCCAGCCGGATTCCGCGAATTTGGCGATGATTTCCCTGAGCTCTCCTTTCATGGGTGATCCTCCTTTATAAAAGCGCGGGTTTTCCTCATTATACCGTATTCGTAAAAATAAAGGTATAATGGTTTTAAGTTCTACCCAAAGGAGGACCGGCCATGCTGTTGATCTGTTACCCGAAATGTACCACCTGCGCCGCAGCCCGAAACTGGCTGAAGGACCGGGGAATCGACTATACCGAGCGGAACATCAAGTCCGCACCTCCCACCTTCGAAGAACTGTCCGACTGGGTGGCGCAAAGCGGCCTTCCCCTCAAGCGCTTCTTTAACACCAGCGGAATAGCCTACCGCGCCCTCCGATTGAAGGACAGGCTGCCCGGCATGTCCGAAGACAAGCAGCTTCGCCTGCTTGCCAGCGACGGAATGCTGGTGAAGCGGCCGCTTCTTGTTGGGGACGGCTTTGTTCTGGTGGGGTTTAAACCGAAAGAGTGGGAAGCAGCCCTCGCACCGGAATAAAACCTGCCGCGGACACCGTTTCCCCCGCGAAGCAGAAAAGCGAGCCGGGCGGTTTTCCGCGCCGGTTCGCTTTTTCGGTCGGTTGCGGACGCGCATTCGAACTGGCTGGTTTCAGCTCTGGGCACCAGCCGCCCTTATGGGCAGCCTGTGGGCGATTCATGTCCTGATTAGCAGGAACTCCATCATGCGCCTTTTTGCATGAACACGAGCAAATAAAAACCATGGCCGGATCTCGCCATGGTTTTTTGGGGTTCATCATTGCCGTTATTAGGGTGTGGGTACATAACCGGCCGCTCGGATCAGCTCTTTGCCCTGGGGGGTTGTGAGCCAGTTGGCGATACTTCTGGCCGGAGAATCTTCCGGCTCATCCGAACGGACCACGGCGTAAAACGCGTTGACGAAGGGGTATTTTCCGGAAGCGATGGTCTCGTCCGACGGCAGGATGCCATTGACCGCAAGGAACTTCAGGCCGGGCTTAGCGTACATGTAGTTCGCGTAGTAGTACACTGAATACCCGATGGCGTTGCCCGCGCCGTTGTATTCCGCCAGGGCTTCGATCAATGCTCCCATTTCCGTCGGGAAAAATTCGGTGGGCGCCTGCATGGGCGTTTTGCCCTTCATCAGGAGCTTGATGAACAACGCCTGGCTGCCCGAATCGGAGGAGCGCTGGAAGGCCGCGATTTCGCTGTCCGCCCCGCCGACGGCTTTCCAGTTGGTGATCTTTCCGGTATAAATGTCGATGAGCTGCGAAACCGTCAGCCCGTTGACTCTGTTGCTCTCGTTGGCGATGAATACCAGAGCATCCATCCCGATGGGGTAGAAATCCAGGGAAACGCCGCTTTTTTCGATCATTTCCTTGGTTTCCTCCGCCCCTTCGTACACCAGCAGCAGATCCGCCGTGCCGTTGACCAGATTCTCGTAGGCATACGGCGTGGTGGAGCAGGCGGTGTGGGCCTCGGCGTCGGCCAGCTCCATGCCGGTCACGCGGGAAAGCACCGCCGCCATCAGGGGCAGGTTCGCCGTCGAACCGTCCACCATCGGGTACTCGGCAAAAGAGTATTTGGGCGCGGTGTCCGGCGTGGGGGCGGGGGTGGGTTGGAGGACTGCCTCCTCCTCGGGGGAAGGCAACGGCGTCGCGGAAGGAGCCGGCGCCGCGGGCACCGTGCAGGCGGCGAGGAGTAACAACGCCAGAACGAGCGCAAGTAGTGCTGATTTTTTCACGGCTGTTTCCCTTCTGTCGGTCGGTAAGCTGCGCATCCTTAATCCAGCACGCCAAACGAATGAAAGATCGAAAACGAGCAGATCCAATTGCCCTTAAAATCCATGATGCCCCAGGAAAAACCCTTCCGCACCGCGGCCACAGCCTCACCCACCGAAAAGATTTCGTTCAACCCCACGAGGATGCGGTTCCCGGAAGCGTCCAGCAGGTCGCAGAGCTGGACATTGCGCGCCATCCTGTGCCCCGCAAAGTAGCCTGAGCGCTGGGATGTTGAGTTCAGCCGGGACTGAACGCTAGTGAAGTAGTCGTATTCCCCGGGCTGGATGATGTAGTTCCCCGTTCTCGTGTCCATCATCGCTGAAGAAAGGACTCCGGTTTCAAAGTCATAGCCGGTGACGGAGCATACCCCGTCCCGGACGGATGCCGTGCTGACGATCAGGTCTTCCCCCAGGTTGATCTCAAAGAGCTTGCCCCTGTCCGCCACCCAGTAGCGGCGGTTTTTTTCGTCCTGCGGGTTCGCGCCTTCGATATGGGCCATGTCCGAGTTGCTGCTGATGGCGTAAATGACCTCCGCACCGGAAAGCACCTTGGTGCCGGTCTTGTCGATCAGCATATTTTCGCCCTGTTGATCCCGTACCACGGCAAAGCCTGCGGCAAACTGACTCGCTTCGAGAAACTGGGGCTCGATCACCGTCATGCCGGCAGCGTCGATGTACCCGAACAGCCCGTTTTGGGCGATGGCGGCAAGGCCGTCGCAAAAAGGCCCGGCGTACTCGTACTGCGGTTGGAACACGGCGTTTCCCGTCAGGTCCGCATAGCCCCAAAGGTCATCCACCATGACGGGGATGGTTTCTTCGCCGATATAGGGCGTCGGGTCCACCCGGTTCACGCGCACCGTAGTAAAACTGCCGTCCCCTCCGAAGAACGCCGCCGTGCCGTCCTGCAGCACGAAAAGACCGACACCGCTCGCCGGGTCATATGAACGCATATAGGAGATGTTTTCCAGCGTGTCCAGCGGCTCCGCGTTTCCTTCGCGCAGAGCGGAAATCGAATAAAGCTTTGCCTCCCTGGTGTGATAATCGAGGATGACAAACGTGCCCGCTGCGGCGGATCCCCCCACATAATTGCAGGAAGAAGACAGCTCCAGCAATGGTTCGCAGGTTTCAGCGTCGAGGACCACAGCGCCCTTGCTCAACGCAGCGTCGTAGTTGCCAAAAAGCAGGCCGCTATCATTCTCGTCGTTCTGAACATAGCTGAAAACAAAGTCCGTCAGCAGGTTGCCCCGAAGATCCCCCACCGCCGAAACAGAAGAAGCGAAAGCATTGTCCTCGCTGGGCTGGTATCTGCTGAGCAAAATGCGGTCTTTTGAAATGCGCTGGATGTAACTGTACTCAAAGGGGTAGATCACTTCCCCCGTACTGGCAAATACGCCGCCCTTCTCCCCTTCGAAAGCGACGAGCAAATCCGGCTCCGCCCCTTCCACCACCGCAGAAGGGGTGGAAACCCGGGTGGGAGCAGGCGTCGGGGAAGGGGTGGAGGAAGGAAGGGAAGCGACGATGCCCGAGCAGGAGGACAGCAGCAAAAGAACGATCAAGAGCGGCAGTAGTTTTTTCACAGCTGTTTTCTCATTTCTATGGATTCATATTGATTTTAGCACAATGGTGTAAAAATGTAAGCAAATAAATAATTAATAGAAGGAAATCTTTGGGAGCAGACTGGGCCGAAAAAGGGCGAAAAAGATCAAAGCCCCAAAATGGGGCCTCTCACAGGGGCGGTCGGTAAAATCCCTTCAGCCGATCAGCTCCAGCATCAGCCGCAGGGCGTCCACATAGCCGTGGAAACCCCGGCCCTTGATGGTGGCGGCGCAGGCGGAGCGGACGAAGGAGACTTTTCGGAACTCCTCCCTGCTGTCCGGATCGGTCAGGTGCACTTCGATGGCGGGCAGCCCCACGGCTTTCAGCGCGTCCAGCAGGGCGATGCTGGTGTGGGTGTAGGCGGCGGGGTTGATGATGATACCGTCCATCCTGCCATAGGCACCCTGAATGGCGTCAATCAGCGCGCCTTCGCTGTTGGATTGGAAGAACTCCACGTCCACGCCGAGGGCGTCCGCTTCGGACCGGATCAGGTTGATCAGGTCCAGATAGGTCTGCCTTCCGTACATCTCCGGCTCCCGGATGCCCAGCATGTTGATGTTCGGGCCGTTAATCACCAGTATTTTCACAAAAATCCCTCCATATTTGCCTTGCGGTCTCCTCCGGGGTGCCGGAATTTTCCACCGCAGCGTCCCGGAAGCGCCGATAAAGGGGCAGGCGTTCCCGCACCATCGCCTCAAGGTCCGCCGAAAGGGAAAGGGGCCTTCCCTCCCGGGGGAGCAGGCTCGTGTCCCGCAGGATGTGGTAAATCCGCCCGTTTTGGCGAAGCAAGGGATAGTTCCCCTCGTCCTTGACCACGCCGCCGCCGGTGGCGATGATCTTGCCGCTCATGGCGCCATAACGGGCGGTCTGTTCCCGTTCCATCCTTCGGAACGCCCCTTCCCCCTGCTTTTCGAAGATTTCGGGGATGGTCATGCCCGCCGCTTCCTCGATTTTTGTGTCGATGTCGATCATCTCCCGTCCCGTCAGCCCGGAAAGGGCGGCGCCCACGGCGGTTTTGCCGCTGCCCGGCATGCCGATCAGGACGATGTTCTCCGTTTCCGCGCGAATCAGCCGAAGGATTCGCTCGTTTTCGGAATCGGGTATCATCTGATCGAAGAACAGCTCCGCCGCCGCCTTGGCCTGCGCCACCAGCATGGCAAGACCGTCCGAACAGGGAATGCCCAGGCTTTCTGCCTGAAGTACAAGCGCTGTCCTTCTCGGGTTATATACCATGTCCAGCACGCCTTCGCAGCGGGGGAAGGCGGAAACGTCCGCCACCGAAACGCCAGCCTTGGGGAACATGCCCACCGGCGTGGCGTTGACGAGGATTTGGGCATCCTTATGGCGGCCCATGTTCTGGTAATTGTTCTCCCCGCTGCGGGAAATGACGACGACCTCCCTCGCGCCTTGCTGTTTCGCCACGTACTGCGCCGTCAGCGAGGCGCCGCCGCTGCCGAAAACCAGCACCTTTTTGCCGCGAAACTCGATGTTGGCGCGCCCTGCCATGTACGCAAAGCCGCAGGCGTCGGTATTGTCCCCATAAAGCCCTTTGTCCGTACCGACGATGGTGTTCACGCTGCCGATTTCCCGCGCCCGGTCCGAAAGGGAATCGCAAAAGGCCATCGCGTCCCGCTTATACGGAATGGTGACGTTCAGCCCACCGATGGCGTTGCGCCGGAAAAACCCCGCCAGCTCCTCCGGTTCCAGTTCGAAGAGCCGGTAATGCGGGTTCCCCAACTCCTTGTGGATCCGTGGCGAAAAGCTGTGGCCCAGCTTGCGACCGATCAGTCCGCAAATCCTGTTATCCATGCTACACCATCGCATAATTGCCCAGGAAGATGCAGTTTTCGCTGCTGCTTTCCAGCTCTTCCAGCATGGACAGCACACCGCGTTCCTTGACGGAGGCTTCCAATTCAAGGAAAAACATGTACTCAAAATGTCGCCCCGTCACCGGGCAGCTTTCCAGCTTGTTCATGTTGATGCCCCGGACGGCGATTTGGGAAAGCAGGCTGTAAAGGGCGCCGGGTTTGTCTTCGCAGGGGAGGATCAGGCTGATCCGGTTCGCGCCGGCGTAAATCGCCGGTTCCTTGGCAATGCAGATGAAGCGGGTGTAGTTGTTGTCGCTGTCCTGGATATCGTCCCTGATCGTTTTCAGGCCGTAAAGCGCCGCGCACTGGTGGGAGGAGATCGCCGCGCAGTCCGTCCTGCCGGATTCGGCGACCATTTGGGCTGCCAGGGCAGTGTTGGCGCAGGGGGTAATCATCACGCTGCTCCCGAGGGACGCAAGGAACCTGCTGCACTGGCCCAGGGCCTGTTCGTGGGAGTAGATTTCGCGGATTTTTGAAAGCTCTGCGCCGGGGTTTGCCAGCAGTTCGTGGCGGATGAACAGATTCGCCGCGCGCACGATGAAAAAGCGCTTGCGCTGCAACAGTTCGTAAATCAGCCGAACCGAGCCGTTGGCGCTGTTTTCGATGGGAACCACGCCGAACTTGCACAGCCCGGACTCCACAGCGTCGAACACCGCCTCGAAGGTTTTGACGAACACGATGTTGCCCCGGGGAAGCAGCTTTTCACAAGCGGCCTGGGAATGAGAGCCTTCCACACCCTGGCAGGCGACGGTGCCGGACCGGGGGAACACGTCCTCCCCGGCGAGCAAAGCGCGCTCGATCTGGCCGCGCACTTTTGAGGGGCGGCGGAAAAGCTCGCTCTGCCTTGCCTTGGAAAGCTCGATCAGATCGTGGAACAGGTAATAGGCATACTGCTCCAGGTCGCCGGACTCCTCCTGCACTTTGGCCAGGATCTCCCGTTCCCGCGCTTTGTTCAAAATCGGCAGGCCGTGTTCCATTTTGTATTGCGCGACCTGTTCAGAAAGCCGCATCCGCTGGATGAAGAGCTTTAGGATCTCCTCGTCCACCTGATTGATTTCTTTTCTGATATCGGAAAGGTCCATCATTTCACCTCCAGCAGCATATCCAGAATCACGATGGCGGCAACAGCCTCCACCACCGGCACCGCCCTGTGGGCAATGCAGGGGTCATGCCTGCCCACGATGGTCAGCTCCACTTCCCGTTTCTCCGAAAGGCTGATGCTGCGCTGGGGCTTGGCGATGGAGGGCGTCGGCTTAAAGGCGGCGCAAAATACCAGGGGCATGCCGTTGGTGATCCCGCCCAGGATTCCGCCGCAGTCGTTCTTTTGGGTTACGATTCTGCCCGAATCGTTAATAAAGAAGGGGTCGTTGTTCTCGCTGCCGCGTTTTTTTGCGCTGGCAAAGCCCGCGCCGAACTCGATGCCCTTCACCGCCGGAATGCCGAACACCGCGCTCGCGATGCGGTTTTCCACCCCGTCGAACATCGTCGAACCAAGTCCTTCGGGCAAGCCGATGGCCGCGCATTCGATGACCCCGCCCACGGAATCCCCTTCCTTTGCCGCTTGCAGGATGGCGTCCTTCATCCCTTCGCCGCGCTCGTCATCGATCACAGGGAAGGGTTTTTGGGCGATCTGCTCGAACAGGTCCCGGGTCGGCCAAAGCGGGAAGGGCGCATCCTTGATTCCCCCCACCTCCTGCAAATGAGCGCCGACGAAGATCCCCCGCCGGGCGAGGATCTGCTTGGCGATCCCCCCGGCGACGCACAGGGGCGCGGTCAGCCTGCCGGAAAAATGCCCGCCGCCCCGCAGGTCTGCGTTTCTGCCCCATTTGGCAAAAGCCGCGTAATCCGCGTGGGAGGGCCGGGGAACATCGGAAAGATTATCATAGTCGGCAGAGCGCGCATCCTTGTTGTGGATGATGGCGCAAAGGGGGCTGCCACAGGTTCTGCCGTTTACCACGCCGGAAAGGAAGATGGGAAGGTCCTCCTCCTTCCGTTGGGTGGATAAGGCGCCGCCGGGTTTTCGTCTTTTCAGGAAGGAGAGAAGTTCCCCTTCGTCGATTTTTTCGCCGGCGGGCAAATTGTCCATCACCACGCCGATGGCTTTCCCGTGGGATTGACCAAAAACCGTCACTTTCATGTTTTTTCCAAACTCAGATGACATCTGCAATCCCTCCCAGCTTGCAAAAATCCCGATAAAAGGCGGGGTAAGATTTTGCCGCGCATTCGGCGCCTGCGATGATGACGGGCTGTTCGCATCCCACCGCCGCCACCGCCGCCGCCATGGCGATGCGGTGATCCCGGAAGCTGTCCGCATAGCCGCCGGTGAGCTTTTTGCCGCGCACAACCAGGCCGCTGGGCAGCTCCGTCGCGCTCCCTCCCAGGGCGTTGATCAGGCTGGCGGTGGAGGTCAGACGGTCGCTCTCCTTCAGCCGCAGCCGCGCGGCGTTGACGAAGCGGGTTTCCCCTTGCGAAAAGGCGGCCACCACCGCCAGGGCGGGCAGAAGGTCCGGCGTTTCGTTGATGTCGATCTCGCACCCAATAAGGCGGGAGCGCTTGGCGGTAATCCCGTTTTCGGATTCCTCAATCCGCGCCCCGAAACGGCGGAGCAGGGAAACGATCCGCCTGTCCCCCTGGGGGGAAGCTGGATTCAGCCCGGTGACGGAGACTTCCCCGCCGATGGCTCCGGCGCACAGGAAAAACGCCGCGTTGGACCAGTCGCCTTCTACCTCTGCTTTTCCCGGAGAGCGAAAACGCCTGCCCCCGGGGATGAAAAAACCGTCCTTTTGCCGTTGCACGGCGACGCCGAACTTTTCCAGCGCGCTGAGGGTGATGTCCACATAAGCTGCGGACTCCAGCAGGGTGGTCAGGGTGATCCTGCTGTCCCCCGAAAGCATCGGCAGGGCGAGAAGCAGCCCCGTGACGTATTGGGAGCTGACATTGCCGGGAAGGGTGAACTCGCCGCTTTGCAGGCGGCCTGTGGTAATCAGGGGGAGCTTTTCCGCAGAAAAAGCGACGCCATGGGGTTTTAAGGCGGCAATCAGCTGGGACAGGGGGCGCTCCGGCAGCCTGCCGCTGCCGATGAACTGCGCTTGCTGGCACAATGCCGCGGCCACGGGAAGCAGAAACCGCAAGGTGGAGCCGCTTTCGCCGCAGTCCAGAATCGGGAAAGAAGCGGGTGTTTCGATGGGGGAAATGCGCAGGCTGCTGCCGACCCACTCCAGTTTTGCCCCCAGGGCGCGCAGGCAGCCGATGGTGGCGTCGATGTCCTCCGAGCTTTGGGAAAGGGCGAGTTCCGTCGGTTTGTCCGCCAGGGCTGCGCAGATCATCAGCCTGTGGGCGTCGGATTTGGAGGGAATCGCCGCGATCGTCCCGCCAAGGGGGGCAGGGGTTACTGTTACGTTCATGTTATGCCCTCCAATCCCGCTTCGATGATGGGCTGCAGCCGGTCAATGGGCAGGGTTTCCAGTGTGCAGTTGCCGATTTCCCTGGGCATGACCAGGGTGATAGCGCCCCCCGCCCGCTTTTTGTCCTTCAGCGCAGCATCCGCCAGTTCCTTTGAGGAAAAGCGGGTTATCGCGGGAAGGCCGTTTTTTTGCAGCGCGTTCAGGATGCGCCGGGCGGTTTCGCGGCTGCACAAACCCTGCGAAACGGCGGACCGGGCGATGACCGCCATGCCCATCGCCACCGCCTGGCCGTGGGGGATGGTATAGCCGCTGCACGTTTCAATCGCGTGGCCTACGGTGTGTCCCAGGTTCAGGGTTTTGCGGATGCCGGTTTCAAACTCGTCCTTTTCCACCACTTTTGCTTTGAACGCCACGCAGCGGGCGATGATGTTTGCGATGTTCTCCTTCGCCCCGCCCGTTTCCAGCAGGGAAAAAAGGGCTTCGCCATCCAAAATCCCCGCTTTGATCGCCTCTGCCACGCCGCAGGCAAAAATTTCGTCCGGGAGGGTGTTCAAGCAGTCCGTGTCGCAGATGACCGTCGAAGGCTGGTGGAATACCCCGGCAAGGTTCTTGCCCGCGGAAAGATCGATGGCCGTTTTGCCGCCGACGGAGGAATCCACAGCGGCGAGCAGCGTGGTGGGGAGCTGCACGAACCGTACGCCGCGCAGGTAACAGCCCGCGGCAAAGCCCGCCAGATCCCCCACCACCCCGCCGCCCAAGGCGACGACGCAGTCCGTCCTCGTCAGCTGATTGTTTGCCAGGAACTCCAGGAGTTCAGAAAGCGTGGCCATGTTTTTCGACCCTTCGCCGGCGGGGAAGGAAAAGGCGCAGACCTCAAACCCCGCTTGCCTCAGGCTTTCTTCCACCTTGGGAAGATAAAGCTTTTCCACCGCGCTGTCCGTCACCACAGCCGTGCGGCAAAGCCCCACTTTTGAACGGATGATCCCGCCGCAGTCCTTGAGCAGGCCGGATCCGATGAACACATCGTAACTGTTTTTGGTGTTGATGGAAACCCTGTGCGTCATCCGTCAATTCCCTCCTGCCGCGGCCTTTTTTTCCCTGCCTTCCCGCAAAAGGTCGCGCAGCCTTGTTTCGTCCTTCTCTTTCAGGGCGGCGAGGTATTCATTCAGATTGCCGATCAGAATCTCCAGCTGTGTCGTGAGGTGATCCACGTTGCCCAGGAAAAGCTCCGTCCACATGTCTTCATCCAGCCTGGCGACCCGGGTCATGTCCCTGTAACTTCCGGCGGAAAATCCCCGCCGAAGCATCGCCTCCGGCGACTTGACATAGGCGCTGGAGGTGATGTGCGCCAGCTGGGAGGTGTACGCGATGATGCGGTCGTGCTCCTCCGGGGTGGAAAAGGTCAGCCCCGCAAAACCGATGTCCACAAAGAAATGCTTCAAGGTTTCCAGCAGTTCCATGCCCGTCCGCTCGTTGGGGGTAAGGATCATGTATGCCCCGCAAAAGAGGTCATCCGTCGAACTGACGAAGCCGCTGCGCTCCCTGCCCGCCATCGGATGCCCGCCGATGTAGGAAAAGCCGTGTTCTTTGGCGATGGGCTCGATTTGCTCGCAGACGGAACGCTTGATGCCGCAAAGGTCCACCACGATGGCTTTTTGGGGGATTTTTGCAGCATTGGCGCGCACCCATTGTACGGCTGCCGCCGGGCGGATCGCCAGCAGAAGGAGGTCGCATTCTCCCAGCGTTTCCTCCGTCAGCGGGCCGTCAACGGCGCCGCACAGGCGCGCAAAGGTCATGGTTTCGGCGTTCGTATCCGATCCAAAAACCGTGTGGAGCGTGCGGTTTTTGATGCTCTTTGCCATGGAGCCGCCGATCAGTCCAAGGCCAACAATGCCGACATTCATGGTCAATCCTCCGCGTCTTTCAGAAATTCGTGCATGGCGAACAGCCTTTTCGCCAGCTTTTCAAAGGCTTCAGGGCGCAGGGACTGGGGCCCGTCGCAAAGGGCGCAGGCGGGGTCGTTGTGCACCTCGATCAGCAGCCCGTCCGCCCCGGCTGCAACGGCAGCCATCGCCAGGGGCGGAACCAGGGCGGACTTTCCCGTCGCGTGGCTGGGGTCGACGATGACGGGAAGATGGGAAAGCTGGCGCAACACCGGGACGGAGGCCACATCCAGAATGTTTCTGGTGTAGGTCTCGAAGGTGCGAATGCCGCGCTCGCAGAGGATGACGTTCTGGTTGCCTTCGGACATGACGTATTCCGCGCTCATCAGCCATTCCTCGTAAGTAGAGGAAAGTCCTCGTTTGATCATGACAGGCTTTGGCTGGCCGCCCAGGGCTTTGAGCAGATTGAAATTCTGCATATTCCGGGCGCCCACCTGGATGACGTCCACATCGTCAAAAAGGTCAAGCTGGGAGACTTCCATGATCTCCGTGACGATGGGCAGGCCGGTCTCCCTCTTGGCAAGGGCCAGCAGCCGGATCCCCTCCGCCCCCAAACCTTGGAAGGAGTAGGGTGAAGTTCTGGGCTTGAAAGCCCCGCCGCGGAGCAGCGTCGCGCCGCTGGCCTTGACCGCCTTTGCGACGGTGACGATCTGTTCCTCCGTTTCCACGGAGCACGGCCCCGCCATAACCGTGAGGGTTCCGCCGCCGATCTGGGCGTTTCCGACTTGAATCACCGTATCGTCCGGGTGGAATTTGCGATTGGCATTCTTGTACGGCTCCTGGACGCGCTTGATGGACTCCACGATGTCCAGCGCGGCGATCAGGTCGATGTCCAGCACCGAAGTGTCCCCCACCAGACCCAGGATGGTGTGGGTCATGCCGACGCTGGTGTGGATCTGGATGCCCTTGCTTTGCAGCCAGTTGATCAGATTTTCCAGCTGATCCCTGTTTGGATTGCACTTGAGTATGACGATCATGGTGTGTTACCCTCCGAAAAATATAAAAAACCGCAGCCGGTCCGGCTGCGGTTATGATACACGGATTCCCCGTCAAAAAACCCTGCACGCGCATTCAGCCAAACCGAAAATAGCCTTACCCAGATAATAATAGGTAAAGCTGAAATAGCGGTATTCGGATGCGCGTTTGAAGCTGGCCATCGAAGGCTCCTTCTCATCAATGTTTTTTCAAGATACCATGCCCAAAGGCAAAATGCAAGAGCAAAGTTGTTATACAGTGCAAAAATTCCCAAATCGTGCCCCTTTTTTGACCCTCCTTCCTCCAACCCGCGTTTGCTGCGAAAAATTTGACCGCAAATTTTCCAAGCGAATATAGGCACAACTTCGTGGCCGCAGGTATTAGAAGCTTCGCTTTTTTGCTCACAGCACTCCCTGGAATTCATGTTGTTCACAGGCGGGAACGGCCCCTTTTTTGCCCCCGTTTACCCCCTTTTCAGTCACGCTTTTCAGCATAAAACCATTGGGGCGTGGCAACGCTATTTCCATTGACATTTCCGGAGGTGCAACATGCAGCCAAACAAGGTCGAGATCTGCGGTGTGGATACTTCCACCCTTCCAACATTGAAAAAAGAGCAGATGGACGCGCTGATGAAGCGCGTCAAGGCCGGCGACAAAGCGGCCCGGGAAGAGTTTGTTTTCGGCAATCTGAGGCTTGTGCTTTCGGTCATACAGCGGTTCCAGAATCGCGGTGAGCACTTGGACGACATCTTTCAGGTCGGCTGCATCGGACTTCTCAAGGCAGTCGACAATTTTGACCCCGAGAATTACAACGTGCGCTTTTCCACTTACGCCGTTCCGATGATCATGGGCGAAATCCGCCGCTATCTTCGGGACAACAACGCCGTCAGGGTCAGCCGTTCCTTAAGGGATACGGCGTACCGCGCCCTTCAGGCCAGAACGAACCTGATGAACGCCAGCATGCGGGAGCCAACGATGGCAGAGATCGCCAAAGAGCTGGGCATGGAGGAGGACGACGTTTCCTATG